>NZ_JAUTXS020000027.1:0-225964 GCF_030658255.1 Pseudomonas sp. RAC1 | reverse complement strand
CCGCTGACCAGTGGCTGAAACGCCTGGATGTAGAAGACGCCGCTATTCCAGCTTGGCGCAGCAAGCTGCTCGACCGCGAGCCAGCCTTGGACGCGTCGAACAGCCTGAGCGCCAGCCCGTGACGCGACTCAGCGCGCGTTGAACAGTGCCAGGCAGTTGTCGAGCATGCGGTTGGAGAAGCCCCATTCGTTGTCGTACCAGGCCAGCACCTTGAGCATGCGCCCGTTGGCGCGAGTGTGGTTGGCGTCGAAGATCGACGACAGCGGGTTGTGGTTGAAGTCGCACGACACCAGCGGCAGGTTGTTGTAACCCAGCACCCGCGAATGGCGACTGGCTTCCAGGAACAGCGCGTTGACGTCGTCGGCCGAGACCTCGCGCTTGAGGTTGACGGTCAGGTCCACCAGCGACACGTTGATCACCGGCACCCGCACGGCCATGCCGGTGAGCTTGCCTGCCAGCTCCGGCAGCACCAGGCCCACGGCCTCGGCGGCGCCGGTCTTGCTCGGAATCATCGATTGGGTGGCCGAGCGCGCGCGGTACGGATCGCTGTGGTAGACGTCGGTGAGTACCTGGTCGTTGGTGTAGGCGTGGATAGTGGTCATCAAGCCCTGTTCGATGCCGAACTCACGCTGCAGCACCTGGGCGATCGGCGCCAGGCAGTTGGTGGTGCACGACGCGTTGGAGATGATCTGGTGCGAGGCGCGCAGCACGTCGTGGTTGACGCCATACACCACGGTGGCATCCACGCCCTTGGCCGGTGCCGAGATGATGACCTTGCCGGCGCCGGCGCTCAGGTGCGCAGCGGCTTTTTCGCGTTCGGTGAACAGCCCCGTGCATTCGAACACGACGTCGATGGCTTCGGCTTTCCAGGGCAGTTCGGCAGGGTTGCGGATGGCGCTCACGCTGATGCGGTCGCCGTTGACCGTGATGCTTTCGTGGTCGGCCTCGACACTGGCGTCGAAGGTGCCGTGAACGCTGTCGTACTTGAGCAGGTGGGCGTTCATGGCGCTGTCGCCCAGGTCGTTGATGGCGACGACCTGCAGGTCCTGACGGTAGCCTTGGGTATAGAGTGCGCGAAGGACGTTGCGTCCGATGCGGCCGAATCCGTTGATCGCGATGCGAAGGGTCATGGCATTACCTCTGGCAGTTCGGGTGAAGCTTGTGGCACAAAGACGCGACAGCCTCACTGAAACGGTTTTGTTATAGGAATTACAAGATTATTCACTCCCTGATAGAAAACAAGCATTTTTAGTGGCAATATTTTTGTAAATCTACAACGAGTGATCGAGCCGGGCGTCCCGGCGAGCCTTTCGCCCCTGCCTTGAGCCTAGGTGGCAATGGCCGCCAGCGCCGAAATCGGTTCAGATCGCCCTTACCCTAGCCTGGAGTTCAGTACATGCATCCGCGCATCCTCGAGGTCACCGCCCGGCTGACCGAACGCAGCCGTGCCACCCGTGAACGCTACCTTCAGCTCATTCGCGGCGCGGCCAGCGAAGGACCGATGCGCGCCAGCCTGCAATGCGCCAACTTCGCCCACGGCGTGGCCGGCTGCGGCAGCCAGGACAAGCAGAGTCTGAAGATGATGAACGCGGCCAACGTCGCCATCGTCTCGGCCTACAACGACATGCTCTCGGCGCACCAGCCCTACCAGCATTTCCCTGAACAGATCAAACAGGCCCTGCGCGAGATCGGCTCGGTCGGTCAGTTCGCCGGTGGCGTGCCGGCCATGTGCGACGGCGTCACCCAGGGCGAGCCAGGCATGGAGCTGGCGATCGCCAGCCGCGAAGTGATCGCCATGTCCACGGCCATCGCCCTTTCCCACAACATGTTCGATGCCGCGCTGATGCTTGGCATCTGCGACAAGATCGTGCCTGGGCTGATGATGGGCGCGCTGCGCTTCGGTCACCTGCCGACCGTCTTCGTGCCAGGCGGGCCGATGCCCTCGGGCATTTCCAACAAGGAAAAGGCCGACGTGCGCCAGCGCTACGCCGAGGGCAAGGCCAGCCGCGAAGAACTGCTGGAATCGGAGATGAAGTCCTACCACAGTCCCGGCACCTGCACCTTCTACGGCACCGCCAACACCAACCAACTGGTCATGGAGGTGATGGGCCTGCACCTGCCGGGCGCCTCGTTCGTGAACCCCTACACGCCGCTGCGCGATGCCCTCACCGCCGAGGCGGCGCAGCAGGTCACGCGCATGACCAAGGCCAGCGGCAACTTCATGCCCTTGGGCGAAATCGTCGACGAGAAGGCGCTGGTCAATTCCATCGTCGCGCTGCATGCCACCGGGGGGTCGACCAACCACACCCTGCACATTCCAGCCATCGCCCAGGCCGCGGGTATCCAGCTCACCTGGCAGGACATGGCCGACCTGTCCGAGGTGGTGCCGACCCTGTCGCACGTGTACCCCAACGGCAAGGCCGATATCAATCACTTCCAGGCGGCCGGCGGCATGAGCTTGCTGATCCGCGAGTTGCTCGATGCCGGGCTGCTGCACGAGGACGTCAATACCGTGGCCGGACATGGTCTGCGTCGCTACACCCAGGAGCCGTTCCTGGAGGACGGCAAGCTGGTCTGGCGCGAGGGTCCGTTGCAGAGTCTGGATGAAAGCATCCTGCGCCCGGTGGCACGGCCGTTCTCGGCCGAGGGCGGGCTGCGGGTCATGGAGGGCAACCTTGGCCGTGGCGTGATGAAAGTCTCCGCCGTTGCCCCGGAGCACCAGGTGGTCGAAGCCCCCGCGCGCATTTTCCACGATCAGCAGTCGCTGGCCGATGCCTTCAAGGCGGGCGAACTGGAGCGTGATTTCGTCGCCGTGGTGCGCTTCCAGGGCCCGCGTTGCAACGGCATGCCCGAGCTGCACAAGCTCACGCCGTTCCTCGGGGTGTTGCAGGACCGTGGCTACAAGGTCGCGCTGGTCACCGACGGGCGCATGTCCGGCGCCTCGGGCAAGATCCCGGCAGCGATCCACGTGTGCCCGGAAGCCTTTGATGGCGGCCCGCTGGCAAAGGTGCGCGACGGTGATATCGTGCGCGTCGACGGTGTCGAAGGTACGCTGCAACTGATGGTGTCGGCCGAAGAACTGGCCGGGCGCGATCAGCCTGAAGCACCCCAGGGCAACGACCTGGGCTGCGGCCGCGAGCTGTTCGGCTTCATGCGCATGGCATTCAGCCCGGCAGAGCAGGGCGCCAGCGCCTTTACCTCGGCTTTGGAGCGATTCAAATGAAGGCCTTGCTGGTCGGCGACATTGGTGGGACCAACGCACGCTTTGCCCTGTGGCGCGACAACGACCTGCACGCGGTGCAGGTGTTGGCCACGGCGGATTATTCCAGCCCCGAGCAGGCCATCGAGGCCTATCTGCACGAGCAGGGCATCGCCCGTGGCGGCGTGTCGGATGTCTGCCTGTCGGTGGCCGGGCCGGTGGACGGCGACGACTTTCGCTTCACCAACAACCATTGGCGGCTGAACCGCACGACGTTCTGCAACACCCTGCAGGTCCAGCGCCTGCTGCTGCTCAACGACTTTTCCGCCATGGCCCTGGGCATGACCCGGCTCAAGCCGGGCGAGTTCGTCGAGGTGTGTCCGGGTCAGGCCGATCAGGCGCGTCCGGCGCTCATCATCGGACCGGGCACTGGCCTGGGGGTGGGCACCTTGCTCAACCTGAACAAGCACTGGATGGCGTTGCCAGGCGAGGGCGGCCACGTCGACCTGCCGGTGGGCAACGCCCGTGAGGCGGCGATCCACCAGCACATCCAGGGTCAGATCGGTCACGTCAGTGCCGAAACCGTGCTCAGCGGTGGCGGACTGGTGCGCCTGTACCAGGCGATCTGCGCGCTGGACGGCGCCGTGGCGCAGCACAAGACCCCGGCGCAGATCACCGAGGCGGCACTGGGCGGCGAGCCGCGTGCGCTGGCGGTGATCGAGCAGTTTTCGCGCTTCCTCGGCCGGGTGGCGGGCAACAATGTGCTGACACTCGGCGCGCGGGGCGGCGTGTACATCGTCGGCGGCGTGATCCCGCGCTTCGTCGAGCTGTTCCTGCGCAGCGGCTTCGCCACCAGTTTCGCCGACAAAGGCTGCATGAGCGGCTACTTCCCCGGCGTACCGGTGTGGCTGGTGACAGCCGAGTTCTCGGGGCTTCTCGGCGCCGGCGTCGCGTTGCAGCAGGTGCTCGCCCACTGATGCCGTGAACCCCATCGCGCGGGGCGGTCCTTGGCGGCGCAACACCGCACGGACTTGCCCCGCGCCCGCCTCAGCGCTTATACAATGCCCCCAGCAGGCACCAAGACCTGCCCCCACCAAAGGGATTCCATTGTGAGCACTGCCGGTAAGACCATCCTCATGGTCGACGACGACCAGGATATTCGCGAGCTGTTGCAAACCTACCTCAGCCGCTGCGGCTTGCAGGTTCAGGCCGAACCCGACGGACAGGGTTTTCGCCGCGCCCTGGAAGCCGGGAACTACGACCTGCTGATCCTCGACGTGATGCTGCCCGACGAAGACGGCTTCAGCCTGTGCCGTTGGGTGCGTCAGCATCCACGCCAGTCGCGGGTGCCGATCATCATGCTGACCGCCAGTTCCGATGAGGCCGACCGCATCATCGGCCTGGAGCTCGGCGCCGACGACTACCTGGGCAAGCCGTTCAGCCCGCGCGAGCTGCAAGCGCGGATCAAGGCCTTGCTGCGCCGCTGCGACTTCACCACGGCGAGCCCCGCCAGCGCAGTGCTGGCCTTCGACGACTGGCGCCTGGACACGGTCAGCCACCGGCTGTTCCACCGAGACGGCGAGGAGGTGATTCTCTCCGGTGCCGACTTCGCCCTGCTCAAGCTGTTTCTCGATCATCCCCAGCAGATCCTCGACCGCGACACCATCGGCAATGCCACCCGTGGCCGTGAACCGATGCCCTTGGACCGCATCGTCGACATGGCGGTGAGCCGCCTGCGCCAACGGCTGCGCGACACCGACAAACCGCCTCGGCTGATCCGCACCGTGCGCGGCAGTGGCTACCTGCTCGCGGCGAATGTCTGCTGTGCCGGCTGAACAGGGCGTCGAGCGCCGCTGGCGCCTGCTGCCGCGCTCGTTGCTGGGGCGCATGCTGCTGCTCACCTTGCTGGTGGTGCTGATCGCCCAAGGCCTGTCGAGCCTGATCTGGCTGGCCCAACTGCGCGCCAGCCAGGTACAGGGGCTGCGCGCCAGCGCCAGCAGCCTGGCCCATTCCATGAGCGCCAGCGTTAGCTATTTTCGCTCCTTGCCGGTGGCCTACCGGCCGATGGTGCTCGATCAACTGCGCAGCATGGGCGGCACGCGTTTCTTCGTTTCGCTCAACGACAAACCGCTGGACATGTCGGTGCTGCCCGTCACCTCGCGCAAGCAGGCGGTGATCGAAGTGGTGAGTGAGGTGCTGCATGAGCGCCTGGGCCAGGGCATGGAAATCTCCGTCGAATTCGTCAGCCCCGATGACCTGCGCATCTTCAACAGCGGTCTGAAGCTCGATGAGCTGCCGCGCTCCTGGGCGCACTACGCCTTGACCCTGGAACCGCTGAATCCACCGGTGCTGGTGACCCAGATCCGCCTCGACGAGGGCGAGTGGCTGTACATCGCTTCGTTGCTGCCCGAGCCCTACACGGGGCTCGAACCTCAGGGCCTGCCGCGTCAGCAGATCGGTTTCATCGTCCTGACCACCGCCTTGCTGCTGCTGTTCATCGGCTTGCTGGTGCACTGGCAGAGCCTGCCGCTCAAGCGCCTGGCACGTACCGCCCGGGAGATGTCGCTGGGCGCCGACGTGCCGCCGGTGGCCGAGGCGGGCGGCAGCGAAGTAGTGGAAGTGGGGCGGGCGTTCAATGCCATGCGCGAGCGCATCAGCCGTTACCTGACCGAACGCTCGCAGTTGTTCAGCGCCATCTCCCACGACCTGCGTACGCCGATCACCCGCCTGCGCCTGCGTGTCGAGCTGCTCGAGGACGAGGCGTTGCAGGCCAAGTTCAGCCGTGACCTCGACGAGCTGGAGCTGCTGGTCAAGGGGGCGCTGCAGTGCGTCAAGGACACCGACATTCACGAGAACATCGAGCCGGTCGACCTCAACCAGGTGCTGGAGATTCTTGCCGAACCCTACCTGCGCGACGGACGCATCACCGTCGAGGGAAAAGTGCTGGCGCCCTATCAGGGCAAGCCACTGGCGCTGCGCCGCTGCATCGGCAACCTCATCGACAACGCCATCAAGTACGGCGAGCGCGCGCACTTGCGGATCATCGACGGCCCAGAGGCTTTCGTGTTGCAGGTCGACGACCAGGGCCCCGGCGTGCCGGAACAGCGCCTGGAACAGGTATTCGAACCGCACTTTCGCCTGGCGGCGCAGCAGCAGGGCTATGGCCTGGGCCTGGGCATCGCCCGCAACATCGCCCACAGCCACGGCGGCGAGGTGAGCCTGCTGAACCTGCGCGAAGGCGGGCTGCGGGTGACGCTGTGCCTGCCGCGGCTGATGGAGTGAGCTGAGAGGGGCGAGGCGCGGATGTCACGACCTGGTGACATTCGCGCGGGCCTTCGTGACATGCTCGCGCAGAGGGCTGGCTAGAATCCGCTGACGACAGGCATCCGGCCTGTCCCTGGCAAGGACCACGCCGCTGATGGACAGCCTCGATTTTCCCACCGGCCGCTGGCTCGATTCGCCGGCCCACCAGGCTTGGCTGCTGGGCGAAGGCCAGCGGCTGGTCAGCTTCGCCAAGGCCTCGCGCCTGCCCGGTGGCTTCGCCGGCCTCGATGCCCGCGGTGCGCTGCCCGACGCAGCGATGGCCGACACCCTGAACACCACCCGCATGATCCACTGCTTCGCCATGGCCCACGTGCAGGGCATTCCCGGCTGCCTGCCGCTGGTCGCCCACGGCGTGGCCGAGTTGCTCGATGGCCCGCTGCGCGATGCGCGCCATGACGGCTGGTACATCGATGCGCGGGAGCAGGGCGAGCGCAGCAAGACCGCCTACCTGCACGCCTTCGTCGCCTTGGCCGCCAGTTCGGCGGTGGTGGCCGGTGCTGCCGGTGCCCGGCCCTTGCTGGACGATGCCATCGCGGTGATCGAGGCGCACTTCTGGCGCGAGGACGAGGGCGCACTGTGCGAATCCTTCGCCGAGGACTGGTCGCAGGCCGAGGCGTATCGGGGCGCCAACAGCAACATGCACGCCACCGAAGCGTTTCTCGCCCTGGCCGATGTCACCGGCCAGACCCGCTGGCTGGATCGCGCCCTGCGCATCGCCGAGCGGCTGATCCAGCATCACGCCGCGGCTCACGACTTCGTGGTGGTCGAGCACTTCGATGCCCACTGGCAGCCGCTGCCGGACTACAACCACGACAATCCCGCCGACGGCTTCCGTCCCTTCGGCAGCACGCCGGGCCATGCCTTCGAATGGGCACGCCTGCTGCTGCACCTGGAGGCATCGCGCCAGCGCGCCGGGCTGCAAGTGCCCGCCTGGCTGTGCGAGGCTGCCCGGTCACTGTTCGCCGGGGCCTGCCGCCACGCCTGGAACGTCGATGGTGCGCCAGGGCTGGTCTACACCCTCGACTGGCACAATCGCCCGGTGGTGCGCGCGCGTCTGCATTGGGTGCACGCCGAAGCCTGCGCCACCGCCGCCGCGCTGCTGCGCCGTACCGGACAAACCGACTATGAGCAGTGGTATCGCCGCTTCTGGGACTTCATCGCGATGCATTTCATCGATCTGGTCCACGGTAGCTGGCACCATGAGCTGGATCCGCAGAACCGCCCTGGCGCAAGCATCTGGGGCGGAAAACCGGACCTGTACCATGCCTATCAGGCCGTGCTGCTGCCGCGCCTGGCCCTGGCGCCAAGTCTGACTACAGCCCTGGCCCAGGCGAATGTCACCAAACGATGACATTCAGGCATCGCTTCGTTACCTGACGGGGCGGCCTCGCTCTCTAGAATCGATGCAACGCAAGCGCCAGTCTTGCCCTGCATAACAAGAAGAAAGGTACTCCAATGAATTCCAAGCTCTGTCTCGCCGCCGCTATTTCCCTCGCCTCGCTTCTGCCGCTCAGTGCCCAGGCCGCCGACTCCAAAGGGAGTGTGGAGGTGGTTCACTGGTGGACGTCGGGCGGTGAAAAAGCCGCCGTCGATGTCCTCAAGGCCCAGGTCGAGCAGGACGGTTTCACCTGGAAGGACGGCGCGGTCGCCGGTGGCGGTGGTGCCACGGCCATGACCGTGCTCAAGAGCCGCGCCGTGGCCGGCAATCCACCCGGCGTCGCCCAGATCAAAGGCCCCGACATCCAGGAATGGGCGTCTACGGGGCTGCTCGACACCGACGTGCTCAAGGATGTCGCCAAGGACGAAAAGTGGGACAGCCTGCTCGACAAGAAGGTTGCCGACACCGTCAAGTACGACGGTGACTACGTGGCCGTTCCGGTCAACATCCACCGCATCAACTGGCTGTGGATCAACCCTGAAGTGTTCAAGAAGGCCGGCATCGAACAGCCGCCCAAGACCCTCGAAGAGTTCTACGCCGCCGCCGACAAGCTCAAGGCCGCAGGCTTCATTCCCCTGGCCCATGGTGGCCAGCCGTGGCAGGACAGCACCGTATTCGAGACCGTCGTGTTCGCCGTGATGGGCGCGGATGGCTACAAGAAGGCGATGGTCGACCTCGACGAGAAGACCCTCACCGGCCCTGAGATGATCAAGGCGCTCACCGAACTCAAGAAAGTCGCCAGCTACATGGACCCGGACGGCAAGGGCCAGGACTGGAACCTGGAAGCGGCCAAGGTCATCAACGGCAAGGCCGGCATGCAGATGATGGGTGATTGGGCCAAAAGCGAGTGGACCCTGGCCAAGAAGGTCGCGGGCAAGGACTACCAGTGCGTGCCCTTCCCCGGTACCGGCAAGGGTTTCCTGTACAACATCGACTCGCTGGCGGTGTTCAAGCAGAAAGACAAAGGCACCGCCGAGGGCCAGAAAGACATCGCGCGCAAGGTGCTGGGCGAGGACTTCCAGAAGACCTTCAGCATCAACAAGGGCTCGATCCCCGTGCGTAACGACATGCTCGAGCACATGGACACGTTCGGCTTCGACAGTTGCGCGCAGACCGCTGCCAAGGACTTCCTGGCCGATGCCAAGTCCGGTGGACTGCAGCCGAGCATGGCGCACAACATGGCGACCACGCTCGCCGTGCAGGGCGCCTTCTTCGATGTCATCACCAACTACATGAACGACCCGAAAGCCGAGCCGGCCGACGCGGCGAAGAAGCTGGCGGCAGCGATCAAGTCTGCCCAATAGCTGAGGCTGTGCAGGGGCGGCCAATCGCCGCGCCTGCAGCGTGTGTGCTTTCTTCCATCGGGGTATCCCTTCCATGACCACGACCACCGCCCGCCTGCGGGCCTCACCCCTGGACGCGTTGCAGCGCTGGCTACCCAAGCTGGTGCTGGCGCCGAGCATGTTCATCGTGCTGGTGGGTTTCTACGGCTACATCCTGTGGACCTTCGTTCTCTCGTTCACCACCTCGACCTTCCTGCCCACCTACAAATGGGCGGGCCTGGCCCAGTACATGCGGCTGTTCGACAACGACCGCTGGTGGGTGGCGAGCAAGAACCTGCTGGTGTTCGGTGGCCTGTTCATCGGCGTCACCCTGGTGATCGGTGTGCTGCTGGCGGTATTTCTCGACCAGCGCATCCGCCGCGAGGGCATGATCCGCACCATCTATCTGTATCCCATGGCGCTGTCGATGATCGTCACCGGCACCGCTTGGAAATGGCTGCTCAACCCAGGCATGGGCCTGGACAAGCTGCTGCGCGACTGGGGCTGGGACGGTTTCCGCTTCGACTGGCTGATCGACCCTGACCGAGTGGTGTACTGCCTGGTGATCGCTGCCGTGTGGCAAGCGTCGGGCTTCATCATGGCGATGTTTCTCGCCGGCCTGCGCGGCGTCGACCCCTCGATCATCCGCGCCGCGCAGATCGACGGCGCGAGCCTGCCGCGCATCTATTGGTCCGTGGTGCTGCCGAGTCTGCGCCCGGTGTTCTTCAGCTCGCTGATGATCCTCTCGCACATCGCCATCAAGAGTTTCGACCTGGTGGCGGCCATGACCGCTGGCGGTCCGGGCTACTCCTCCGACCTGCCGGCGATGTTCATGTACTCGTTCACCTTCAGCCGTGGGCAGATGGGCATGGGCTCGGCCAGCGCGATCCTGATGCTCGGGGCGATCCTCGCGATCCTCGTGCCTTACCTGTATTCCGAGCTGCGGAGCAAACGCCATGACTGACGTCGTCGCCAAACCCGGCCTGAGCGTGGGGCGCGTGGCCATCCACGCGGTGTTGCTGGTGGCCGTGCTGCTGTACCTGGTGCCGCTGGTGGTCATGCTGTTGACCAGCTTCAAGACCCCGGAAGACATCAGCACCGGCAACCTGTTGAGCTGGCCGCAGATGTTCACGGCCATCGGCTGGACCAAGGCCTGGGCCACGGTCAACGGCTATTTTCTCAACTCGATCCTGATCACCGTGCCGGCCGTGCTGATTTCCACCACCATCGGCGCGCTGAACGGCTACGTGCTGTCGATGTGGCGCTTTCGCGGCTCGCAGCTGTTCTTCGGTCTGCTGCTGTTCGGCTGCTTCCTGCCGTTCCAGACCGTGCTGCTGCCAGCCTCGTTCACCCTCGGCAAGCTGGGCCTGGCCAGCACCACGTCAGGTCTGGTGCTGGTGCATGTGGTCTACGGCCTGGCCTTCACCACACTGTTCTTCCGCAACTACTACGTGAGCATTCCCGAGGCGCTGGTCAAGGCGGCGCGCCTGGATGGTGCCGGGTTCTTCACCATCTTCCGGCGCATCATCCTGCCGATGTCGACGCCGATCATCATGGTCTGCCTGATCTGGCAGTTCACCCAGATCTGGAACGATTTCCTGTTCGGCGTGGTGTTCTCCAGCGGCGACTCGCAGCCGATCACCGTGGCCTTGAACAATCTGGTCAACACCAGCACCGGCGCCAAGGAATACAACGTCGACATGGCCGCCGCGATGATCGCCGCGCTGCCGACGCTGTTGGTCTACGTGGTGGCGGGCAAGTATTTCGTGCGCGGCCTGACCGCCGGCGCAGTCAAGGGGTAAGTCATGGCAACGCTCGAACTTCGCAATGTAAACAAGACCTACGGCAGCGGCCTGCCAGATACCCTCAAGGACATCCAGTTGGCCATCGGCGACGGAGAGTTCCTGATCCTGGTCGGCCCTTCCGGCTGCGGCAAGTCGACGCTGATGAACTGCATCGCCGGGCTCGAGCAGATCACCGGCGGTGCGATCCTGATCGATGGCGAGGACGTCAGTGGCATGAGCCCCAAGGACCGGGACATCGCCATGGTGTTTCAGTCCTATGCGCTGTACCCGACCATGAGCGTGCGCGAGAACATCGAGTTCGGCCTGAAGATTCGCAAGATGCCCCAGGCCGCCATCGACGAAGAGGTGGCGCGGGTGGCCAAGCTGCTGCAGATCGAGCACCTGCTCACGCGCAAGCCGAGCCAGCTCTCCGGTGGTCAGCAGCAACGCGTGGCCATGGGCCGGGCGCTGGCGCGGCGACCGAAGATCTACCTGTTCGACGAGCCGCTGTCCAACCTCGACGCCAAGCTGCGGGTCGAGATGCGCACCGAAATGAAACTGATGCACCAGCGCCTGAAGACCACCACGGTGTACGTGACCCACGACCAGATCGAGGCCATGACCCTGGGCGACAAGGTGGCGGTGATGAAGGACGGCATCATCCAGCAGTTCGGCACCCCGCAGCAGATCTACAACGATCCGGCGAACCTGTTCGTCGCCAGTTTCATCGGTTCGCCGCCGATGAACTTCATTCCGGTGCATCTGAGCCGCCAGGACGGTCGCTTATTCGCCCAGCTCGACAGCGGCCAGGCCCGCTGCGAACTGCCGTTGGGCGTGCACGGCGATGGGCTGGAAGGACGCGAGGTGATTCTCGGCGTACGACCTGAACAGATCGCCTTGGGCGCCTCCGAGGGCAATGGCCTGCCGGCCGTGCGCGCCGAGGTGCAGGTACTCGAGCCCACCGGCCCGGACCTGCTGGTGTTCGTCACCCTCAACCAGACCAAGGTTTGCTGCCGACTGGCGCCGGATGTCGCCTGCCGTGTCGGTGACAGCCTCAACCTGCAGTTCGACCCGGCGCGGGTCCTGCTGTTCGACGCAGCCACCGGCGAGCGCCTGGATCTGCCGGCGACCGACGCGACGATCAAGGAAAACGTCGCGCGTTTCAAAGGCCGCTGAAGTACACCCCCATCGATAACAAGAAAAGAGGAACCAACGGATGGAACATCGCAAACGTATCAAGGCTCTGGGATCGCTGACCCTGCTTGCCCTGTTCGGCAGCACCGGCGCGCACGCCGCCGAGGCGTTTTCCAGCGACTCGAAATGGATGACCGGCGACTGGGGCGGCACGCGCACCGAGTTGCTGGAAAAAGGCTATGACTTCAGCGTGGACTATGTCGGCGAGGTGGCCGGCAATCTGCGCGGTGGCTACAACCACGACAAGACCGCGCGCTACAGCGACCAGTTCGCCCTCGGCGCGCACCTGGACCTGCAGAAGATCCTGGGATGGCACGACGCCGAGTTCAAGCTGGCGATCACCGAGCGCAGCGGGCGCAACCTGTCCAACGACCGCATCAGCGATCCACGCGCCGGGCAGTTCAGCTCGGTGCAGGAAGTCTGGGGCCGTGGCCAGACCTGGCGCCTGACCCAGATGTGGGTCAAGCAGAAGTACTTCGACGGTGCGCTGGACGTCAAATTCGGCCGCTACGGTCCGGGCGAGGACTTCAACAGCTTCCCCTGCGACTTCCAGAATTTGGCGTTCTGCGGCTCGCAGGTGGGCAACTGGGTGGGCGGCATCTGGTACAACTGGCCGGTGAGCCAGTGGGCGCTGCGCGTGAAGTACAACATTACCCCGGAGTTCTTCGTTCAGGTCGGCGCCTTCGAGCAGAACCCTTCGAACCTGGAAACCGGCAACGGCTTCAAGCTCAGCGGCAGTGGCACCAAGGGCGCGATCCTGCCGGTGGAGATGGTCTGGTCGCCAAAGGTCAACGGCCTGCCGGGCGAGTACCGCCTGGGCTACTACTACAGCACCGCCGACGCCACCGACGTGTACAAGGACATCAATGGCAACCCGCAGGGTATCTCGGGCACCGACTTCAAGTCGCATTCCAGCAAGCATGGCTGGTGGGTGGTGGCCCAGCAGCAGGTCACCGCGCACAACGGCGACGCCAGTCGCGGCCTGAATCTGTTCGCCAACTTCACCGTGCACGACAAGGCCACCAACGTGGTCGACAACTACCAGCAAGTGGGCATGGTCTACAAAGGCGCCTTCGATGCACGGCCCAAGGATGACATCGGCTTCGGCATCGCCCGCATTCATGTCAACGACGATGTGAAGAAGCGCGCCGAGCAGATCAATGCCTTCAACGGCATCGACGACTATGACAACCCGGCCTTCCTGCCGCTGCAGCGCACCGAGTACAACGCTGAGTTGTACTACGGCTTCCACGTCACCAACTGGCTGACCGTGCGCCCGAACCTGCAGTACATCAAGCGTCCGGGCGGTGTGGACGAAGTCGACAACGCGCTGGTCGCCGGCCTGAAGATTCAGTCGTCATTCTGAGACCGATTGTTGTAAATTTACGCCATCGCCTCTCACCCCGACATCCACTGCCTGGCAGTGGATGTTTTTTCCAGGGCTGAGATAGCGCTGTCTCAACAACAAGAGTGTCCATGAAATGTCCGAACATCCGCTCCAGCGCTTCTTCACTTCGCAACGGCCGAGACCGGTTTTCGAGTGGGAGCGTCACCAGCAGCGCGATGTCCTGATCATCGATCATCCTCGCTGCCAGGCGGTGTTCAGTCGCCAGGGGGCGCAGCTGTTGCACTTCCAGCCGACCGGTGAAAAGCCGTGGTTGTGGTGCGCCGAGCAGTGGCCGCAGGTGGGTGCGATTCGGGGTGGGGTACCGGTGTGCTGGCCGTGGTATGGCCGTCATCCCAGCGAGGACTTGTGGCCGGCCCACGGCTGGGGCCGGCTGCTGGACTGGAAGCTGCTGGATAGTTGCGAGGACGAGCAGGGGGTGAGTCTCACCTGGCGCCTGGACTTGTGCGACTGGCAGGTGGACCTGCATGCGCGGCTGGGTGCGAGCATGGAGCTGCGCTTGAGCACCGAGCACCAGGACAGCCAGCCGTGCCAGTTGAGCCATGCGCTGCTGGCGTTCTGGCGCATCAGCGACGTGTCGCAGATCGCCTTGTCGGGTCTCGAGGACATCGACGGCTATGACCGGCTCAACCGCCAGGCCTGCCGCGAAGAAGGCGCGCTGACCCTCAACGGGGGCTGCCAGAAGGTGTATCCGGGCACGCCGAAGGTGCAGTTGCACGACCCGGCCTGGGAGCGCGAGTTGTACATCGACACCAGCGACAGCGACGACACCGTGGTCTGGCATCCCGGCAATCGGCCGCTGATGGGGGTTAGCGGTCGCGAGAGCCAGGGTTTCGTCTGCGTCGAGGCCGCCAGCGGCAGCGCCGAGGGGCTGAGACTGGCGCCCGGGCAGCGCGCGCAGTTGACGCTGCAGGCCCATCGGCTCAGTTGAGCTCGTTGTCCTCGGCGGGGTAGCGGCTGGCGTTGAGGCTTTCCTTGATCTTGCGCAGGTGCGGCTGGAAGTCCGAGCCCCGGCGCAGGGTCATGCCGGTGGCCAGGACGTCGAGCACGGTCAGCTGGATGATGCGTGAAGTCATGGGCATGTAGATGTCGGTGTCTTCCGGCAGCGGCAAGTGCAGGCTCAGGCTGCAAGTGCTGGCCAGCGGCGAACCGGCGGCGGTGATGCCCAGCACCGAGGCGCCGTTTTCCCGAGCCTGGCGGGCTACTTCCACCAGTTCGCGGGTGCGTCCGGTGTAGGAGATGATCACGAACAGGTCACCGGTGTGCGCGACCGATGCCAGCATGCGCTGCATCAGCACATCGGGGTGGGCCGACACGGCCAGGTTGAAGCGGAAGAATTTGTGCTGCGCGTCCATGGCCACCGGGGCCGAGGCGCCGAGGCCGAAGAAGTGGATCTGGCGCGCCTGGATCATCATGTCCACGGCGCGGCTGACCTGCTGCGGATCGATCTGCTGGCACGCGCTGTCGAGCGAGGCGATGGCGCTGGCGAAGATCTTCTGGGTGTAGGCGGCCGGGTCGTCGTCGGCTTCCACCGCGCGGCTCACGTAAGCCGCGCCGCTGGCCAGGCTTTGTGCCAGTTGCAGCTTGAGTTCGGGATAGCCGCTGACGCCGAAGGAGCGGCAGAAGCGGTTGACGGTCGGTTCGCTGACCTTGGCCGCTTGGGCCAGGGCGGCGATGCTGAAGCGCGTGGCCTGCTGCGGGTTGAGGAGGATGACCTCGGCGACTTTGCGTTCGGCCTTGTTCAGCTCGTCGAGGCGTCCCTGGATCTGCTCCAGGAGGTTTCGCACACGGTCCATGGGTTGTCCTTGGGTCGGAAACGCGGCCGGCTACGGGAACTGCCGGCATGTTGCAGGGTTGTCTATCGTACTGAGGGTGGGTGTGTCATACCACACGTCTGTACCACTTAGGGGTAATGTTGTTGTTTTTACTACATCCTTCTTGAAAAGTACGCCTGAAAACGGTATTCCTACGTCCACTTTAATAAAAGAACCAACATCATGGCGGCCATTAGCGTAGAACCTTGCACTTTCGCCCTATTCGGCGCCCTCGGCGACCTGGCGTTGCGCAAGCTGTTTCCTGCCCTCTATCAGCTCGACCGCGCCGGCCTGCTGCACGCCGACACGCGCCTGTTGGCCTTGGCCCGTGAGCCGGGCAGCGCCGACGATCATCTGGCGACCATCGAAGCCCAGTTGCGGCGCTTCGTGCCAGATGCCGATATCGACCCCCAGACCTTGCAGCGCTTCATCGCGCGCCTGAGTTACCTGCACCTGGATTTCGTCCAGGCCGAGGGCTATACCGCGCTGGCCGAGCAGGCCGGCGAGGGCCTGCCGCTGATCGCCTATTTCGCCACGGCGGCAGCGGTGTATGGCGCCATCTGCGAAAACCTCGACAAGGTCGGTTTGGCCGAGCGCACCCGCGTGGTGCTGGAAAAACCCATCGGTCATGACCTTGAGTCCTCGCGTCGGGTCAACGACGCCGTGGCGCGCTTCTTCCCCGAGAGCCGGGTCTATCGCATCGACCATTACCTGGGCAAGGAGACGGTCCAGAACCTGATCGCCCTGCGTTTTGCCAACAGTCTGTTCGAAACCCAGTGGAACCAGAACTCCATCTCCCACGTGGAGATCACCGTCGCCGAGAAAGTCGGTATCGAAGGTCGCTGGGGCTACTTCGACAAGGCTGGCCAATTGCGCGACATGATCCAGAATCACCTGTTGCAGCTGCTGTGCCTGATCGCCATGGACCCGCCCAGCGACCTGTCGGCCGACAGCATCCGCGACGAGAAGGTCAAGGTGCTCAAGGCGCTGGCGCCGATCACCGGCGACGGGCTGAGCACCCGGGTCGTGCGCGGCCAGTACATTGCCGGCTACAGCGACGGCAAGCCGGTGCCCGGTTACCTGGAAGAAGACAATGCCAATGCCCAGAGCGACACCGAAACCTTCGTCGCCCTGCGTGCCGATATCCGCAACTGGCGCTGGTCCGGCGTGCCGTTCTATCTGCGTACCGGCAAGCGCATGCCGCAGAAACTGTCGCAGATCGTCATCCACTTCAAGGAAACCCCGCACTACATCTTCGCTCCGGAGCAGCGTCTGCAGATCGGCAACAAGCTGATCATCCGCCTGCAACCGGACGAAGGCATCTCGCTGCGGGTGATGACCAAGGAGCAGGGGCTGGACAAGGGCATGCACCTGCGCAGTGGCCCACTTCAACTGAATTTTTCCGACACCTGGCGCAGCGCGCGGATTCCGGATGCCTACGAGCGTTTGTTGCTCGAAGTGATGCGCGGCAACCAGAACCTGTTCGTGCGCAAGGACGAGATCGAGTACGCCTGGACCTGGTGCGACCAGTTGATCGCCGGCTGGAAGAACGCTGGCGATGCGCCCAAGCCTTATGCGGCAGGGTCCTGGGGCCCGATGAGCTCGATTGCACTGATCACTCGCGATGGGAGAGCCTGGTATGGCGATATCTGAACTGCGACTGCCGAGCAACGTGAAGGTCCATGAACTGGCCGACAGCAAGCGGCTGGCGGCGGCGTTGGCCGCCGATGTGGCCGAGTGGCTGTCTTCGGCCGTGGCCGCCAAGGGCCAGGCGTGCCTGGTGGTGTCCGGTGGGCGCAGCCCTGTGGCATTCCTGGAGCAGCTTTCCAGCGCCTCGCTGGATTGGTCAAAGGTCACGGTATCGCTGGCCGACGAGCGCTGGGTGCCGGTCGAGCATGCCGACAGCAACGCCGGGCTGCTGGCCCGTCACTTGTTCAAGGGCGCGGCGGCCAAGGCTCGTTTCCTCGGTCTTTACCAGCGCGGCGACAACCTTGAGGCCGCAGCAGAGGCGGCGGACCAAGCACTGGCCGAGTTGCCGCCCATCGACGTGCTGATCCTGGGCATGGGCGATGATGGCCATACCGCTTCGCTGTTCCCGGACAGTCCG
Source organism: Pseudomonas sp. RAC1 (assembly GCF_030658255.1). NCBI lineage: Bacteria > Pseudomonadati > Pseudomonadota > Gammaproteobacteria > Pseudomonadales > Pseudomonadaceae > Pseudomonas > Pseudomonas sp. RAC1. The sequence continues at coordinate 208,377 of NZ_JAUTXS020000027.1, read as the reverse complement.
CACCTGGCCGAGGGCCTGGACCCTGGCGCCAGCCGTCGCTGCCTGCCGATGCTGGCGCCAAGCGTGCCGCACCAGCGCCTGTCGATGACCCGCGCGCTGCTGTCCAGCGCCGCCTTCACTGCCTTGTCGGTGCAAGGCCCGGGTAAGCTCGCCGCCCTACGCGCTGCATTGGCCGCCAATGATGCCGCGCAGATGCCGATTCGCGCCTTTCTTCACGACCCCCTGGACATCTACTGGTGCCCATGAGCCAAGGATCCACTGTCATGACCACCCTTGAACGCCCCCAACCGCTGCGCTCGATGGCCGAAAAAGCCGCCCGCATCGACCAGATCTGCGCCCAGGCGCGCATCCTGCCGGTGATCACCATCGCCCGCGAGCAGGACATCCTGCCGTTGGCCGACGCGCTGGCCGCCGGTGGCATTCGCACCTTGGAGGTGACCTTGCGCTCCGAGCACGGCTTGAAGGCCATCCGCGTACTGCGCGAACAGCGCCCCGAGCTGTGCATCGGCGCTGGCACCGTGCTCGACCCGGCGATGTTCGCCGCCGTCGAAGTCGCGGGCGCGCAGTTCGTGGTGACGCCGGGCATCACGGCTGAGGTGCTCGAGGCCGGTGTTCGCAGCGACATCCCGCTGCTGCCAGGCATCAGCACGCCATCGGAAATCATGGCCGGTTACGCGCTGGGCTATCGCCGCTTCAAACTGTTCCCGGCAGAAGTAGTCGGTGGCGTCGCCGCGATCAAGGCCTATGGCGGCCCGTTCGGCGACATCCGTTTTTGCCCTACCGGCGGCGTCAATCCGGCCAATGCCCGCAGCTACATGGCCTTGCCGAACGTGATGTGCGTTGGCGGCACCTGGATGCTCGACAGCAGTTGGGTCAAGAGCGGCGACTGGGCGCGGATCGAGGCGTGCAGCGCCGAGGCCATGGCGTTGCTGGGCTGATACGAATTTCGTTGTGTGCTGTACGGCTTGTGGGGCGCTTGGTCGGCGCCCCTTTTTTTGCCTGTGATTCGACGATCAGGCGACCTTGAATTGCGAGACCAGCCGTTGTCGTGCTCAGACCTGTGACGCCAGTTTCTGCTGGGGGAGGCGGTCTGCTGCGCACGAGCGACTGTCCTGCGCACAACAAAAAGCCCGCGTCTTGCGAGGCGGGCTCTGCGGGTAGAGCGCTGGCAATCAGGCCGCTTTGGCAGACTGCTGGCTCAGCGAGCGGTTCAGGGCGCTGAACAGGGCCTTGAAGCTGGCCGTGGTGATGTTCTCGTCGATACCCACGCCATGCACCGGACGACCGCCGGCCACGCGCAGTTCGATGTAGGCTGCGGCCTTGGCGTTGGTGCCAGCACCGATGGCGTGCTCGTTGTAGTCCATGATCTCGACCGCGACCGGCAGGCCGGCGACCAAGGCTTCCAGGGCGCCGTTGCCCTTGCCGCGCCAGTGCAGGGTGGTTTCGCCTTCACCGGCCACCTCCACTTCCACGGCGCTGCTGCCGTTCTCTTCCTGCAGGCGATGGCTGACCAGCGCGTAGGGTGCGTTGGCTTGCAGGTACTCTTTGTGCAGCAGGCTGTAGATCTGCTGAGCGGTCATTTCCAGGCCCAGGCGATCGGTCTCGCCTTGCACCACTTGGCTGAATTCGATCTGCATGCGACGCGGCAGGCTGATGCCGTATTCCTGCTCCAGCAGGTAGGTGATGCCGCCTTTGCCGGACTGGCTGTTGACGCGGATCACCGCCTCGTAGCTGCGGCCGATGTCGGCCGGGTCGATCGGCAGGTACGGCACTTCCCACAATTCACCGTCCTTCTGCTGGGTGAAGCCCTTGCGGATGGCGTCCTGGTGAGAGCCGGAGAAGGCGGTGTGCACGAGGTCGCCCACATACGGATGACGTGGGTGCACGGGCAGTTGGTTGCACTCTTCGACGACCTTGCGCACGCCGTCGATGTCGGAGAAGTCCAGTTGCGGGTCGATGCCCTGGGTGTACAGGTTCAGCGCCAGGGTGACCAAGTCGACGTTGCCGGTGCGCTCGCCGTTGCCGAACAGGCAGCCTTCGGCGCGGTCGGCGCCGGCCATCAAGCCCAGCTCGGTGGCGGCGATGCCGGTGCCACGGTCGTTATGGGTGTGCAGGCTGATGATGACGCTGTCGCGACGGTTGACGTGGCGGCAGAACCATTCGATCTGGTCGGCGTAGACGTTCGGCGTGGCCACTTCGACGGTGGCTGGCAGGTTGAGGATGATCTTGTGTTCCGGCGTCGGGTTCCACACCTCGATCACCGCATCGCACACTTCCTTGGCGAACGCCATTTCAGTGGCGCTGAAGGTTTCCGGGGAATACTGGAAGGTCCACTGGGTGTCTGGCTGCTGTGCGGCGTACTTGACGAACAGCTTGGCGGCATTCACTGCGATGTCCTTCACGCCTTGCTTGTCCTGGTTGAAGACGATGCGGCGGAATGACGGACAAGTGGCGTTATACAGGTGAACAATGGCTTTCTTGGCCCCGCGCAGGGACTCGAAGGTACGTGCGATCAGGTCTTCGCGGGCCTGGGTGAGCACCTGGATGGTGGTGTCGTCGGGGATGTGGCCATCTTCGATCAGGGTGCGCACGAAGTCGAAATCGGTCTGCGAGGCCGAGGGGAAGGCCGCTTCGATTTCTTTCACACCGACCTGCACCAAGGTCTTCCAGAAGCGCAGCTTCTTTTCCGCATCCATCGGTTCGATCAGCGACTGGTTGCCGTCACGCAGGTCGGAGCTGCACCAGATTGGCGCCTGGGTGAGGGTTTGCGAAGGCCAGGTGCGGTCGGGCAGGTCGATGGTGGGGAAGGCGCGGTACTTCTTGGAAGGGTCTTTGAGCATGGTCATTGGAGCAATCCTTTAAATGTGCGGCCTGATCGGGCCTGCCAAGCGGTGACGAGATGACGCGGCGGGGCGATGCGGTTTAGCCAGGTAGTCGTGCACTGACCAGGCAAAGGCTGCGGTGTTGGCGGAGCAGAATGAGGGTGTTGGCGGTTTTCATGCCCTCAACCCTAACCAGTGGCATGGGGGTTGGCAAGCGGCGGGAAAAAATTGAGAGAAATGCTTAAATAAAGCCTTTCGGCGAGATTAAATAGCTGAATTCTAATAAAGAGTTTTTAATTGTTGCGCGGTATTTTTGGATGGCGCAACTCGGTTTTGTTGAGCGGGCGGCCTTTCGTGGATTCACCTGCGAACGGCCGCCACTGCACTCAAGGCTGAAACGCACCGATGAAAATCGCCGGGTCCACCCGCGCATCGTTCAGGCTGACGTTCCAATGCATGTGCGGCCCGGTGGCCCGTCCTGTAGAGCCCACCCGCCCGACGACGTCGCCACGGCGCACTACCTGCCCCGGCTGCACGTCCACCTTGGACATGTGACAGAACATGCTGATGAAGCCCTGGCCATGGTCGACGAACACCGTGCGGCCATTGAAGAAATAATCGCCCACCAGAATCACCTTGCCGTTGGCTGGGGTCTTGATCGGCGTGCCGGCGGGCACGGCGAAGTCCAGACCCGCGTGAGGATTGCGCTCCTCGCCGTTGAAGAAGCGGCGCACACCAAATTTGCTCGACAGGGGACCATTGACTGGCTTGTCGAGGATCAGGTTGCTGGGCACGCCTGGGCTGAAGCTGCGGTACGCCTTGATCTGTTCGGCCAATTCGCGGTCGATGCGCTTGAGGTCGTCCGGCTCAGGATTGACCTGGCGCGTGTTCTTCAGGGTGATGCGTTGCTCTGGGTACTTCTTGCTGCCGACGCTGAAGGGCAAGGTGCGCGTGCCCTGGGTAAGGCTGGCAGGACCGGGCTTCTGGGTGAGAGGGAGGCCGACGATGGCCAGCCAGCGGTCTTGCTCTTTGACCACCAGCACCGGCTTGCCCTCGAAGCGAGCGCTCGGGGCGCTGGCGGCAGGGCCCAGATCGACCACCGCAACGCCGCCAGGCACGGGTTTGTTCAAGGTGCGGGTGATGTAGCTGGCCTGGGCCGTAGCGGTCAGCAGCAGGGCGCAAAGGGCGAGCAGGGGGGCGAGCAGACGGGGCATGTGTCAGTCCAGAAGCGAGAGGGTGACCGGGGTCTGATGGTTGTCTTCGACCCGCACCTGCAACTCGCCCTGATCCAGGCGTGCGGTCAGGCGTTGGCCGTTGTGAGTCTGGGCAGCGCTGCGGATCGCTTGGCCACGGTCGTCGAGCAGGATGCTGTAGCCGCGCGCCAGGGTGGCCAGGGGGCTGACGATCTGCAACGTTTGCAACTGCGCCTGGAAGCGCTGGCGACGGTCACGAAGCACTGCCTGCATGGCCCTGGGCAAACGTTCGCCCAGGCTGTCCAGGCGCTGTCCCAGCAGGGCCAGGGTGCGCCCGGGATGCTGCGCGGCCAGGCGCGTGTCGAGACGGCCCAGGCGCTGCTGGCGCTGGTTCAGGTCGAGCATGAAGGCGCGGCGCAGGCGCATGTCCAGGTCGTCTAGGCGCTGGGCCTGCTGGCGCAGTCGCTCGCGTGGATGGCGCAGGCGTCGGGCCAGGCCGTCGAGGCGCAGACGGTCGTGGCTCAAGCGGGCATTCATGCGCAACAGCAGACGGCGTTGCAGGCTGTCCAGGCGTTGCAGCAGACCGCTGCTGTCGGGCGCCAGCAATTCGGCGGCCGCCGAGGGCGTGGGGGCCCGCACATCGGCGACGAAGTCGCTGATCGACACATCGGTCTCATGCCCCACCGCGCTGACGATCGGCGTGACGCAGGCCGCGATGGCGCGCGCCACCGGTTCTTCGTTGAAGCACCACAAGTCTTCCAGCGAGCCACCGCCACGGGCCAGAATCAGCGCGTCGAAGCCAAGGCTGTCGGCCCGCTGCAGCGCGCGCACGATCTGCCCGACGGCTTCGCGCCCCTGCACCGCCGTGGGAATCAGGTTGAGTTCCACCTGCGGTGCGCGGCGAGCGAAGACGCTGATGATGTCGCGGATCACCGCGCCGGTGGGCGAGGTGACGATGCCGATGCGCCGCGGATGCGCCGGCAGCGGCTGTTTGCGCTCGGCGGCGAACAGGCCCTGTTCGCCCAGTTTTTCCTTCAGGGCTTCGAAGGCCAGGCGCAGGGCGCCATCGCCGGCCGGCTCGACGCTGTCGACGATCAACTGGTAGTCGCCACGGCCCTCGAACAGCGACACCTTGCCGCGTACCTTCACCGCCAGACCGTCACGCAGGGCCTGGCGAACCCGCGCAGCGTTCTGCCGGAACAGCGCGCAGCGCACCTGGGCACCACTGTCTTTCAGGGTGAAGTAGAGGTGGCCGGAGGCTGGGCGGGCGAGGTTGGATATCTCGCCTTCCACCCAGACACTGCGGAACACGTCCTCGAGCAGCACGCGGGCGCGCCCGTTGAGCTGGGTGACGGTGAGGACCTCGCGGTCCAGGCCGAGTCGTTCGAAAGGGTCTCTGATCATGGCGGGCATCATAAAGGACAACGCTTGCGATTGTCTGTGTCCGCCCCTCGGGTGGCAGCGAGGGATACGCAGGGGTGGTGCCCTCCATCAGCCGACCTCACGCCGTCATCGCCGCCACGAACTGCCTCACCAGCACGCTCGAGTCAGCGCGACAGGCCAAGGCCACCGTGCTGTCACAGCGTGGTTTCAGTGTGATGAACTTCAGCGAAGCCGGGGCAATGTCGCGCATGCAGGCCGGCAACAGCGCCACGCCCAAACCGGCCTCGATCAATTGAAGCTGGGTGGTCTTGCGTGACACCACCTGGGCGGCCTTGGGAAAGAATCCTGCGTCCAGGCACAGCGAAGCCGACAAGTAACTCAGTCCGCCTCGATGCCGGTGGGGAACGGACACGAAGCGTTCGTCCTTCAAGCGCTCCAGCGCGACTTCAGACACGGCAGCCAGCGGATGCTCGGCCGCGACAGCCAGCAACAGCGGTTCGCTGAACAGCTCGTGCAGTTCGACGCCATCGTGCTGGCGCAGCACGGGCAGGCGCAGCAAGCCGATGTCCAGGCGTCCTTCGGCGATGTCCAGCAGTTGCGCCTCCGATGACTGCTGGGCGATTTCCAGGTTGACCTCTGGATGGTTTCGCAGATAGCTGCTCAGGCGCGTCAGCAGCTCGCCCGTGAGGGGGACGGTGCTGGAATGACTCAACTGCAGGCTGCCGCGCAGACCTTGTCCGACCTCCAGCGCCAGGCGCTGTGCGCTGTCCAGGTCTGCCAGGAGTTGCCGAGCCCGACCGAGAAACGCTTCGCCGGCCGGGGTCAATCGAGGCTGGCGTGCGGTGCGCTCGAACAGCGGTGTACCGAGATGTTGCTCCAGTTCCTTGATCTGGCGGCTCAAGGCCGATTGGGCGACGTACAGCCGCTCGGCAGCCGCCGTGAAGCTGCCGCTGTCGGCGATTTCCACGAAGTAGCGCAGTTGGCGGAGCGAGGTCATCCTTGATATGCCTTTTCGAGATGGGTATGGGGGTCAAGGCATATTAGTCGGCATGGCTTAAGGCTGGCTAACCTTGTGCTGTCTTTCCAGGAAACCTGCACATGGTCATTGCGCTTCCTTTTACAGGCTTGGAGTGGCTGCCGATCCTATTAGGCATTGCTGCCGCTTACGTCGTCTTTGGCATTGCCGGCTTCGGCACCGCGCTGATTGCCGGGCCGGTGTTGATCCATTTCATGCCGTTGTCGCGGATCATTCCGCTGCTGGTGTTGCTCGATTTCGTCGCCGCTTTCGGCAACCTGCTGCCGTCGCGACGTGATGTGGTGCGCAGCGAACTGCTGCGCCTGCTGCCGTGCATGGCGCTGGGCTGCACCTTGGGCGTGGCGTTCCTGCTGCACCTGAAGTCGGACCTGCTGCTCTTGCTCATGGGGCTGTTCGTCACCGCTTACGCGCTCTACAGCCTCTGCGTGAAGGCTCGCCCGCAGCGTCTGGCCGCCGCCTGGGCGGTGCCCATGGGGACGGTGGGTGGGCTGTTCGGGGCATTGTTCGGCAGTGGCGGCTTTCTCTATGCGATCTACCTCAGTGCGCGGCTGACGGCCAAGGAGCACGTGCGGGCGACGCAGAGCGCATTGATCAGTTGCAGCACCCTGGTGCGCCTGGCGCTGTTCCTGGTGGCCGGGGTGTATGCTGACAGTCGCTTGCTGTGGCTGGCGGTGTGCTTGCTGCCGGTGATGGCGATCGGCTTGTGGCTGGGGCGGCGCCTGAGCCTGCGCCTGTCCCGCGAGGCCTTCGTGCGTCTGGTCACCTGGTTGGTGCTGGCCAGTGGGCTGGCGCTGATCGGTCGCTACCTCACGGGCTGAGCAGGGCGTAGACTTGCGCGATCGCTACAGTTTCAGGCCTGACCCTTCATGAACATCCACAGCATCATTGTCCCCAAACTGTCCACCGTACCCGCGCACGAGGCCCGCGCCCGGGCCATCGTGCGCTGGCTGGTACGCGAGAAAATCGTCGAGGAACACCTGAGCACCTGCGGGCGCACCGGCAACCGCATGGGCCATGCATTGGCCGAGGGGGCACGCAAGGTGGCCCTGCACCCGGAGCGTCTGCCGTTCGGCGAGCCGGTCAATGGTCTGGAAGTGATGCTCAAGCGCTGCATCTATACCCCGACTGACGGCTTTCTGGAGGAAGCCGGCTGCCCTGAGTGTCGCCGCGAAGTGGGCGAACCGCTGTTCGAAAGCCTGGAGGAGTGGATGCCAGCGGTGAGTGACAACTTCACCTGCCCGCTGTGCGGCTTCGAGGACGACATCAACGGCTTCCTGTATCTGCAGCCGTGCGCGTTCTCCAACCTGGGCTTCATCTTCAACAACTGGGGCGAGGCCGGGTTCACCCAGGCTTTTCTCGACAACTTCGCCGACTGGCTGGATCAACCGGTGGCGGTGGTCAGGGTGGGCTGAGCGGTGAGGCCTGCTGCCCATTGAGCCCCGGGCCCTGCATGAGTATAATGGCGCGCTTCCATTTTTCCCGCCCGGGAGCCCCCGCGATGCTGCGTATCAGCCAAGAAGCCCTGACCTTCGACGACATTCTCCTTGTACCCGGTTATTCCGAGGTACTGCCCAATGAAGTCAGCCTCAAGACCCGATTGACCCGCGGCATCGAGCTGAACATCCCGCTGGTGTCCGCTGCCATGGACACCGTCACCGAAGCGCGCCTGGCCATCGCCATGGCCCAGGAAGGCGGCATCGGCATCATCCACAAGAACATGACCATCGAGCAGCAGGCCGGCGAAGTGCGCAAGGTCAAGAAGTTCGAGGCTGGCGTGGTCAAGGATCCGATCACCATCGAGGCCGACGCCACCGTGCGCGACCTGTTCGACCTCACCCGTCTGAACAACATCTCCGGTGTTCCAGTGCTGGAAAACGGTGATCTGGTGGGTATCGTCACCTCCCGCGACGTGCGCTTCGAATCGCGTCTGGACGCCAAGGTACGCGACGTGATGACGCCCAAAGAGCGTCTGGTCACCGTGCGTGAAGGCGCCGACAAGAACGAAGTCCGCGAGCTGCTGCACAAGCATCGTCTGGAAAAAGTACTGATCGTCGACGACAAGTTCGCCCTCAAGGGCATGATGACCGTCAAGGACATCGAAAAAGCCAAGGCCTACCCGCTGGCCAGCAAGGACGACCAGGGTCGCCTGCGCGTCGGCGCGGCGGTCGGCACCGGCAAGGACACCGGCGAGCGTGTCGCTGCGCTGGTGGCCGCTGGCGTCGACGTGGTGGTGGTCGACACCGCCCACGGCCACTCCAAGGGTGTGATCGAACGCGTTCGCTGGGTCAAGCAAACCTACCCGCAGGTGCAGGTGATCGGCGGCAACATCGCCACTGGCGCCGCCGCCAAGGCCCTGGCCGAAGCGGGCGCCGATGCGGTCAAGGTCGGTATCGGACCAGGCTCGATCTGCACCACCCGTATCGTCGCCGGTGTCGGCGTGCCGCAGATCAGCGCCATCGCCAACGTTGCCGCTGCGCTGGAAGGCACAGGCGTGCCGCTGATCGCCGACGGCGGTATCCGCTTCTCCGGTGACTTGTCCAAGGCCATCGTTGCCGGTGCTTCCTGCGTCATGATGGGTTCGATGTTCGCCGGTACCGAAGAGGCTCCAGGCGAAGTCGAGCTGTTCCAGGGACGTTCCTACAAGGCCTACCGCGGCATGGGCTCACTGGGTGCCATGGCGCAGGCGCAAGGCTCGTCCGACCGCTACTTCCAGGACTCCTCGGCCGGCGCCGAGAAGCTGGTGCCGGAAGGTATCGAAGGCCGGGTACCGTACAAGGGCGCCCTGGCCGCGATCATCCACCAGCTGATGGGCGGCCTGCGTTCGTCCATGGGCTACACCGGCAGCGCGACCATCGAAGAGATGCGCACCAAGCCTGAGTTCGTGCGCATCACCGGCGCTGGCATGGCCGAGTCCCACGTGCACGACGTGCAGATCACCAAGGAAGCGCCGAACTACCGGGTCGGCTGACCCCGGAAGCCGCGCCGCGCGGCTTCGCCACATGTGACAAACGATGGCTGCGTCGATGCAGCCATCGTGTTTTTCCCCCGATCAACTTGCAGCTTGCAGCTTCAAGCTCGCAGCTGAATCAGAGATTCCCCCATGGCCCTCGACATTCACGCTCACCGCATCCTGATCCTCGATTTCGGTTCCCAGTACACCCAGTTGATCGCCCGCCGTGTGCGCGAGATCGGCGTGTATTGCGAACTGCACCCGTTCGACATGGACGATGAGGCGATTCGCGAATTCAACCCACGCGGCATCATCCTCGCCGGTGGTCCCGAGTCGGTTCACGAAGCCAACAGCCCACGCGCGCCGCAGGCCGTGTTCGACCTGAAGGTGCCGGTGCTGGGCATCTGCTACGGCATGCAGACGATGGCCGAGCAGATGGGCGGCAAGGTCGCCGGCTCCGAGCTGCGTGAGTTCGGTTATGCCCGAGTCGATGTGGTCGGCAAGAGCCGCCTGCTCGACGGCATCGAAGACCATGTCGATGCCGACGGCGTGCTGGGGCTGGACGTGTGGATGAGCCACGGCGACAAGGTCACCCAGATGCCGGCCGACTTCCACGTGCTGGCCAGCACCCCGAGCTGCCCGATTGCTGGCATGTTCGACGACGCGCGCGGCTACTACGGCGTGCAGTTCCACCCGGAAGTGACCCACACCAAGCAGGGCGGTCGCATCCTGTCGCGTTTCGTCCAAGACATCTGCGGCTGCGAAGCCCTGTGGACGCCCTCCAACATCGTCGAAGACGCCATCGCTCAAGTGCGCGAGCAAGTGGGTTCGGCCAACGTCCTGCTGGGCCTGTCCGGCGGTGTCGACAGCTCGGTGGTCGCGGCGCTGCTGCACCGCGCCATCGGCGACCAACTGACGTGCGTGTTCGTCGACAACGGCCTGCTGCGCCTGCACGAGGGCGACCAGGTGATGGCCATGTTCAAGGAGAACATGGGCGTCAAGGTGATCCGCGCCGACGCTGAGCAGCAGTTCCTGGACAACCTGGCCGGCGAAGCCGATCCGGAGAAGAAGCGCAAGATCATCGGCCGCACCTTCATCGACGTGTTCGATGCCGAGGCCAGCAAGCTGCCCAACATCCAGTTCCTCGCCCAAGGCACCATCTACCCCGACGTGATCGAGTCGGCCGGCGCCAAGAGCGGCAAGGCCCACGTGATCAAGTCGCACCACAACGTCGGCGGCCTGCCGGAGGAAATGAACCTCAAGCTGGTCGAGCCGCTGCGCGAACTGTTCAAGGACGAAGTGCGCAAGATCGGCCTGGAGTTGGGCCTGCCGTACGACATGGTCTACCGCCACCCGTTCCCAGGCCCGGGCCTGGGCGTGCGCATCCTCGGCGAAGTGAAGAAGGACTATGCCGACATCCTGCGCCGCGCCGACCACATCTTCATCGAAGAACTGCGCAAGGCTGACTGGTACCACAAGACCAGCCAGGCCTTCGTCGTATTCCAGCCGGTGAAGTCGGTAGGCGTCGTCGGCGACGGCCGCCGCTACGCCTGGGTCGTTGCCCTGCGCGCGGTGGAGACCGTGGACTTCATGACCGCACGCTGGGCGCACCTGCCTTACGAGCTGCTGGAGACCGTGAGCGGGCGTATCATCAACGAGATCGAAGGCATCTCGCGGGTGACCTACGACGTGTCGAGCAAGCCGCCGGCGACGATTGAGTGGGAATGATCCCGCGTTCGGTTTAGACCGGTATCAAGTAGTAGAAGCGACACCCAAAGCCCGCGTCCCTGCGGGCTTTGGGTTTTTGGAAGTTGGGAATAAGTAACGCTGTGCAGTGTTTTTGATGCGTTATAGAATCACCGACTGTATTGAATACCACGAATGCAGTTTCCGCGAATGGCTAAACTACCTAACCCCAAAACACGGATAGCCTTAGGTGATTTACACTACGCTTGTCCGGCCAGTGCTCGCAGCTTGGGATGTACTCATGATGATGTATAAGGATGCCTAACATGTTTTACGTGCAGGATGCTGTGCTGGTGTTTGTTTTGCTTGGTATTCCCTATGCCTTTTTACTTAAAAAGGCGGGGCTCTCTCCGTATTGGTCGTTGATGTTCATGATTGTCCCATTCGGTATACCGGTGGGCGCATGGATTGGCTTCCCGATTCTCGCCCTCAGGGCATGGCCTTCCAGAAATGAATTACCCAATAGGTACTTCCTGGCCGTTCCTCAAAACGTCACGTTGGTCCTGCTCCACCTTGTGATGCCGATCTTTTCAATCTTTGTAATTCTCAAGAAGTCTGGCTACAGCGGATGGTGGTGTTTGACCGCTGTGATACCTCCAGCCGCTTTCATCATGCTCTGGGTCATTGCATTCAAGAAAAGAACAATGCAAGCACCCGTAGCGCCATGCTAGTGGGCTAGCGTCATTCGCTTTTTATGCCCTGTCTTAGAAGTGAGCTGAGCCCCATGTTTCGGGGTTCACGCGAACGTGGTGGGAGCGGCCTTGTGCCGCGAAAGGGCCGCGAAGCGGCCCCAGCATTCTTTGAGCGAACAGCATTACCGTAAATACGGGCTTCGTTGTTTCAGGCAAAGACGTTCAATCAGAAGTCATAACGCACATTGGCCATGAAACTGTTTGCGTCGAAACCACTGCGGGCCAGGTAGTTGTAACTTCCACCTACGCTCCATGCGCCCACGCGATAGGTCGCGCCGAGTCCCAGCTCGTAGCTGTCACGCGCCGGTGTGGCGCCGGTGGTGGTGAACGCGTTGCCGCCGAGCACGAAGGTCGAGGTGGTGCTGGCCTTGTCGCCGATGAAGTCGTGCCAAGCCATCAACTTGGCTTCCGGTTCCAGGCTGCCCACGCCCACGTCGAAGGCTGCCGCCAGGCGAGCGCCCAGGCCCATTTCGCCGATTTCATAGCGCTGGCTGCCGACTTTGAGGGCGGCCGAGCTGCCTTTTTCCCGGTACGAATCGATCGACACGTTGGCGTAGCGTGCCCCGACCTGCGGTTCCACAAGCCACTGCTTGTCGAGTTGGAAGCGGTAGCCGGCCAATGCATTGACGCCGAAGATCTCGCTGTCGTAGTCGGCTTTGGCGCGGGTGCCAGCAATGTAGCGTTTGGACTCGTTGTCGTTCCAGCCATACATCAGCGAGGTGTCGACGAAGACGTTGCCGCGCGTCCAGTTGCCGTACAAGGTCAGGGCATGGCCGCTGACATCGGTTTTGCGGCCGAGGTCGGATTTGACGTTGCTGGTCAGGTAGCTGTAGGCCAGGCCCAGGGTGGTGTCGGCATTGAGCTTGCCATCGGCACCCAGGGCGATGCCCTTGGTCTTGGCGTCGTAGCCCTGGACGCCGTGGCGGTTGTCCTGGTTGGCATCGCTGGACAGCGCTTGCAGCCAGGCGCCTTGCTCTGCCAGTACGTCACCGGAAGACAGGCCGCTACGCGCTTTGCTGGCGCGCGCGTGAATGGCATTGGCCACCAGGTTCTGACTGTCGGTGGCGGCGTTGATCACGCCACGGCTGACGTCCGGCGTCAGGGTTTCGGCCAGTTGGGCGAGTTCGGCGTTGCTGGCGGCGCTGGCGAAACGCTGGAAGACCGGGTCGCTTTCGGCGATCTGGCCCATGATCGTGTTCTTCAGCGGATTCACGGCGTTGACCGCGTTGTCCGAACCGCTGGCCTCCACCACGTTCTGTGCGACCTCCTCATCGCTGCGGGTGGTCACCAATGCTTTGACGTCCTGGCCTTCGATACCGAAGTTCTTGACTTCGAGCAGGGCCGACGACGACACCACCGAGAGGTTCTGTTGTTCTTCCCAGGTGCCGGAATTGATCAGCGTGTAGCGTGTGCCTTGGGCGGATGTGCGGAAATCGTCAGAGCGCGCTTGCAGCTCAACCTGGCTGCCTTTGGAGAAGTAGGTATTGCCGGTGACTTTCAGGATCGGCGTGTTGGGCTGTGTGTCGTTGTCCAGCAACAGGCGCAGGCGTGCGGTGTCGCTGTCCAGGTCGAGGTCGCCGACGATCGTGGTCTGTGGGCGCAGCAGCGTCAGGCGGCCCCCGTCGATATCGACGAAGCCGCTGCGAATGGTCGAGCCATCGAACTGTGCATCGCCTTTGACCAGGACACCGCCCAGGCCCTGCAGGTCTCCCTTCACTTGGCCGCCGCGCCAGTAAAAGTAGGTATTAGGTGCATCGTCGTCGGCCAGAATCGCTGCGACGCCGCCTTCGATCAGGCCGCTGGTCTGGGTGATGCTGAGCAGGTTGCCGGGGGTGCTGGCATCGATGACGTGGATACCTACACCGTCGGCTGAAATAGTCCCACTGTTGTTGACGTCGGACTGATAAGGAGAGCCCGGCGCGTTACCGGTGAATTGGGCTTTCTCGAGCACGATGCCCTCAGCGTCGGTGCCACGTGCCGTTATGGTGCCGGTGTTGTTGATGCGCGCTTGAGTCGAGCTGATCCACATGCCTTCGGCCTCTTCACCCGTGACGGTGATATTGCCGGAGTTATTCACCTCGCCTGCGATCTTGGTCCGATACATTTGCAGACCGCCGCCGAGATCACCGCTCACCGTGATGTCACCCTGGTTGATCACGTCGCCAGCGATGTTGGCGTACAAGCCGTCGATCGAGATTCCTGCTGCGAATCCTTTTGAGCTATCTGCTCGGTTGATTGTGCCTCGGTTTATTACGTTACCTGCCAGGGTGACGTCATTAAACCTAACCCCTGCGTTCTGGGAGGTGCCGGTGAAGGTGGCATTATTGAAAACTTCACCGGTACTAAGGTAGCCCCCAGTACTCAGATCGTGATTCAGATTGTTCAGGGTTGCAGCTTGGAGTGGGGCAACGACAGCCGCCACGGAGAGCGCCAACAGTGAGCGGCGCAGAGGGGAAATAGTCAAAGCAGTATCCTTACAGGCAGAGACTGGCAGGGAACGATCCGCATTGGCGTCTACTGTTGGCATCCCTGCCAGCTTTTCAGTGAGTGCTGAATCAAGCGCGCGTGAATTTACACGAACGAAGATGGCAATTAACCACTATCCATTCAGCGCGCGGCCAGATATTTCAGAAATGCGACACAGGTCCTTCATTTCGATTCGGTGCGCTCAGAAACCCATGGCGTTTCGCGCCACCGACGCCACGTTTCTTCCCAGCCTCGATCAGGGCTGGCTCGGCTACCGCGCGACAATCGCGCACTTAATCTTTCTCAGTTGCAGGTGTATCGTATTCGCCCTTCCGTCACTGGCCGATAATGGCCATTTGATTGCGCTACGAGGTACCTGCACCGATGTCCTTTACCCGTCGACAAATGCTCAAAGGCCTGACCGGTCTCGTGGTGGTTGGCCTGGGCGCCGGAGGTGCGGCGCGTTACTGGCTGGGCAAGGTCGAAGACGAAAATGCCGGGCACGACTACGAGCTGATCGCCGCCCCCCTGGACGTCGAACTGGTCCCGGGCTTCAATACCGAAGCCTGGGCCTTCGGGCCTTCGGCGCCGGGCACCGAGCTGCGGGTGCGCCAGGGAACCTGGCTGCGGGTGCGCTTCATCAATCACCTGCCGGTGGAAACCACCATCCATTGGCACGGCATTCGTCTGCCGCTGGAAATGGATGGCGTGCCCTACGTGTCGCAACTGCCGGTCAAGCCGGGTGAGTTCTTCGACTACAAGTTCCGCGTGCCGGATGCCGGCAGCTACTGGTATCACCCGCATGTCAGCAGTTCCGAAGAGCTGGGCCGCGGCCTGGTGGGGCCGTTGATTGTCGAGGAACGCGAGCCCACCGGCTTTCTTCACGAGCGCACGCTGAGCCTGAAAACCTGGCACGTGGACGAGCAGGGCGCCTTCATGCCCTTCAGCGTACCGCGCGAGGCGGCGCGCAATGGAACGGCCGGGCGGCTGATCACCATCAACGGCCAGGCCGAGGCGGTCACCGAGCTGCCGGCCGGGCAAGTCGTGCGCGTGCGGCTGCTCAATCTGGACAACACCTGGACCTATCGCATCAACCTCAAGGGTAATTGCGAGGCCAAGGTCTACGCCCTCGATGGCAACCCGGTCACGCCGAGACCGCTGGAGGACGAGTACTGGCTCGGCCCCGGCATGCGCATCTGCCTGGCCATTCGCATTCCCGAGGCGGGCGAGGAAATCTCGTTGCGTGATGGTTTCGTGCGTCTCGGTACGCTGCGTTCGGTGGCCAGCAGTGAGGCCCCAGGCGACTGGCCCGAAGCCCTGCCGCCCAATCCCATCGCCGAGCCGGATCTGGAAAACGCCGAGAAGCTCAACTTCAATTTCGAGTGGGCAGGCAAGGTCTCGGTGGACACCGACAACGGCAGGCCACCGAGCCTCTGGCAGATCAACGGGCAGGCCTGGGACATCACCGACAAGACCTGCGCCGACCGTCCCATCGCCACGCTGAAAAAGGGCAAGAGCTATATCTTCGAGCTGAAGAACATGACCCAGTACCAGCACCCGATCCATCTGCACGGCATGAGCTTCAAGGTGATCGCCTCCAATCGGCACAAGATCACCGAGCCCTGGTTCACCGATACCTACCTGCTGGGCCGCAACGAACGTGCCCAAGTGGCCTTGGTGGCGGATAACCCCGGCACCTGGATGTTCCATTGCCATGTGATCGACCACATGGAAACCGGCCTGATGGCCGCGATTGCGGTGGTGTGATGCGTCCGCGGATCATCGATCGCAGCCGCGACGAGGAATTCATGCGCCTGGCGCTGACGCTCGCGGCCCAGGGCGCGGCGCTGGGCGAGGTGCCGGTGGGGGCGGTGCTGGTGCAGCACGGCGAGGTGCTGGGCCAGGGCTTCAATCGACCCATCATCGACAGCGATCCCAGTGCCCATGCCGAGATGATCGCCATCCGCGCGGCGGCGCGGGCGGCGAACAACTACCGGCTGCCGGGCAGCACCCTGTATGTGACCCTCGAACCGTGCAGCATGTGCGCTGGGCTGATCGTCCATTCGCGCATCGAGCGGGTGGTGTTCGGCGCGCTCGAACCCAAGGCTGGCGTGGTGCAGAGCCAGGGCCAGTTCTTCACCCAGGGTTTTCTCAACCACCGGGTGCTGTTCGAGGGCGGGGTGCTGGCCGAGGCGTGCGGGGCGATCCTCAGCGAATTCTTCAAGGCCCGACGGGCGAAGGGCTGACGCAGGTGGCCGTCAGGGACGGATCTCGATCATGGTGCCGTCCTTGACCATGCTCCACACTTCGCGCATGTCGGCGTTGCGCATGGCGATGCAGCCCTCGGTCCAGTCCAGGGTATGGAAGTACCACTCCGGGTACTCGTCGTTGATCGGCGTGCCGTGGATCATGATCATGCTGCCGGCGTTCACCCCGTCACGGCGTGCCTTGGCGGCATCGCTGATGTTCGGGTAGGAAATGTGCATCGCCAGGTTGTAACGGTCGCTGGCCTTGCGCCAGTCGAGCCAGTAGAAACCTTCGGGGGTGCGCTTGTCGCCCTCGCGCTCCTTGGCGCCCTTGGGCTGCTTGCCCAGGGAGATGCGGTAGGTCTTGAGCGGCTCGCCGCGGCTGATCAGTTGCAGGCGACGTTCGGACTTGAGCACCAGCACCTTGTCGATCAACGGCTGGCTCGCACTGCGCGGCGGCAAGACGTGTGGCTGCGCAACCGGCGGCGTGTTCGCGGACGCAGGCTTGCGGATGATGGTTTCGGTGAACGCAGCCTGCGATACCGAGGCCACGCACAGGCAGAAGAGGGCAAGCAAGCAACGCATCACACGTATCCTGAAAGAGCTAGTTGGACGACGACACCAGCATCGGCGGCAGCGATTCATGCCCCAAGGGGAAATGCTGCCTGATGCGGTCGCGATAGTAGCATTCTAGTGTCCTGCTCACGGTGCGAAAAGCCAGCGCGTCCCAGGGGATTTCGTGTTCCTCGAACAGTCGCACCTCCAGGCTCTCGACGCCGACGGCGAAATCCAGGTCGGCCAGTTCGGCGCGGAAGAACACATGCACCTGGTTGATGTGCGGCAAGTCGAACAACTGATAGAGGGTAGTCGGGCCGACCCGCGCGCAGGCTTCCTCGACGGTTTCGCGACGGGCGGCCTGATCGAGCGTCTCGCCGTTTTCCATGAAGCCGGCCGGCAAGGTCCAGAAGCCGCGACGCGGTTCGATGGCGCGGCGGCACAGCAGCACCTGCGTGCCACAGGTCGGCAGCACCCCGGCGACGATGTTGGGGTTCTGGTAATGAATGGTGTGACAGGCCGGGCAAACATAGCGCAGCCGGCTGTCGCCCTCGGGAATCTGTTGAATGACCGGGTTGCCGCACGCACTGCAGAATTTCATGCTGATCGTCCTGTGTGGGTGGCTATCTTGGCGCGGCCTGGTGGGTTGCCGCAAGCGGCCAGGGCTTGGGTGCTCCCGGGCTTTTGGTGCATCATGCCGGGTAGGCTTTGGAATCGAGAGTGCGCGATGCTGGACGAGCTTCTTCGCCGTATGAGCAACCATATCCCCGTGCCCCTGGAGGCGGACCGCCGTTTTCCGGAGGCGGCGGTGCTGTTGCCCATCACCCGCAGCGAAGAGCCCGAGCTGGTCCTGACCTTGCGCGCCCAGGGCCTGTCGACCCATGGCGGCGAAGTGGCCTTTCCAGGTGGAAGGCGCGACCCCGAGGACCCTGACCTGGTCTTCACCGCCTTACGTGAGGCCGAAGAAGAAATCGGCCTGCCGCCCGGCTTGGTGGAAGTGCTGGGTCCGCTGAGCCCGCTGGTTTCCCTGCATGGCTTGAAGGTAACGCCGTTCGTCGGCGTGATTCCGGATTACGTCGAATACCGCGCCAACGATGCCGAGATCGCTGCGGTGTTCACGGTGCCGCTGTCGTTCTTTCGCCAGGACCCTCGCGATCACACCCACCGTATCGACTACCAGGGCCGCAGTTGGTACGTGCCCAGCTACCGCTATGGCGACTACAAGATCTGGGGCTTGTCGGCGATCATGATCGTCGAACTGGTCAACCTGCTGTTCGACGCCGGCATCAGCTTGCACCGGCCGCCCGAGCGTTTCATCGAGCACTGAGCGGGGTCCACCCGCCAACCGCAGCCAATCGTGAGGAAGCACATATGAAATACCGCCTGGGCGACCTGCGCGTCGAAGCCCATCCCAGCAGTTGGGCCGCGCCCACCGCCACGTTGATCGGCAAGGTGCGCCTGCAGGCGCGGGCCAGTGTCTGGTTCGGTGCCGTGCTGCGTGGCGACAACGAGCTGATCGACATCGGCGAGGACAGCAACGTCCAGGACGGTACGGTGATGCACACCGACCTGGGCTCGCCGCTGACCCTGGGCAAGGGTGTGACCATCGGCCATAACGCCATGCTGCATGGCTGCAGCGTCGGCGACTACAGCCTGATCGGCATCAACGCGGTAATTCTTAACGGCGCGCGCATCGGTCGACACTGCATCATCGGCGCCAACGCACTCATCCCCGAGGGCAAGGAAATTCCCGACGGCTCGCTGGTGATGGGCTCGCCGGGCAAGGTGGTGCGCGAGCTCACCGAGCAGCAGAAGCGCATGCTTGAGGCCAGCGCTGCGCATTACGTGCACAACGCCGAGCGTTATGGGCGCGAGTTGGTGCTCGATGAAGACTGACGAGCGGCCGGTCGGCTCACCCTGCGTCAACGTCTGCGCCCTGGACGAGCAGGACATTTGCACGGGTTGCCAGCGTACCGTGGCGGAAATCAGCCAATGGACACGCCTGGACAACGACCAGCGCCGGGCAGTGCTGGTGCGTTGTCACGAGCGGGCGCTGGCGGCGGGCCTGGTCATCGGTTGAGCGTGTCTGCGGGCGGGGTTGCGCAGCAGCGGGTTTACCGGCGATTCACTCCCCGCTAATCTGTCCGGCTTGCCCACAGAATCTCCAATCATGTTCTATCTCATCGCCTACATCAGCAGCGTGGTGCTGATCAACTACGCCTTCTCCAGTGCGCCGCACCTGGACGTGATCTGGTCCGCCTGGGGCGGGCTGGTGTTCATCCTGCGCGACATGGTCCAGACCCGCTTCGGCCATGGTGCCCTGATCGCCATGCTGGTCGCGCTGGTGCTGTCCTACGCCACCTCCGAACCGGCCATCGCCCTGGCCAGTGCCACGGCGTTCTTCGTGTCCGAGCTGATCGACTGGCTGGTGTTCAGCATCACCCGCAGGCCACTGCGCGATCGCCTCTGGCTGAGCTCGGCCCTGAGCATTCCGGTGGACACGTTCATCTTCTTCGGCATGATCGGCGCACTCACTCCAGCGGTGATCGGCACGGCCATGACCTCCAAGTTCGCCGGGGTGACCGCAGTCTGGCTGATCATGGCCTGGCGTGCTCGCCGCTTGCTGGCAGCAGGTTGAAGTGCACACGATTGATGTAGAATACCGGTCCTTTTTCAGCGGGCAGCCCCTGCCGGCGCGCCCCGGACGCCTACGAGGACCTGAAATGACCCGTATCGGAACCCCATTGTCGCCCACCGCGACCCGCGTACTGCTGTGTGGCTGCGGCGAGCTGGGCAAGGAAGTGGTGATCGAGCTGCAGCGCCTGGGCGTCGAAGTGATTGCCGTGGACCGTTACGCCAATGCGCCGGCCATGCAGGTGGCCCACCGTAGCCACGTGATCAACATGCTCGATGGCGTCGCCCTGCGCGCTGTGATCGAAGCGGAAAAACCGCATTACATCGTGCCGGAGATCGAAGCCATCGCCACGGCCACGCTGGTGGAGCTGGAAAACGAAGGCTTCAACGTGGTGCCGACGGCCCGCGCCACCCAGTTGACCATGAACCGCGAAGGCATCCGCCGCCTGGCCGCCGAAGAGCTGGAGTTGCCGACCTCGCCGTATCACTTCGCCGATACCTATGAAGACTTCGCCAAGGGCGTGGCCGATGTGGGCTATCCGTGCGTGGTCAAGCCGGTCATGAGCTCGTCGGGCAAAGGCCAGAGCTTGCTGCGCAGCGATGCCGACCTGCAGAAAGCTTGGGATTACGCCCAAGAGGGCGGCCGTGCCGGCAAGGGCCGGGTAATCGTCGAGGGCTTCATCGATTTCGAGTATGAAATTACCCTGCTGACTGTCCGACACGTCGGCGGGACCACGTTCCTCGCGCCAGTCGGCCACCGTCAGGAGAAGGGCGACTATCAGGAGTCCTGGCAGCCCCAGGCCATGAGCCCGAAGGCCTTGGCCGAGTCGCAGCGCGTAGCGCAGGCGGTCACCGATGCGCTGGGCGGTCGTGGTCTGTTCGGGGTCGAGCTGTTCGTCAAGGGCGATCAGGTGTGGTTCAGCGAAGTGTCGCCGCGCCCTCACGACACCGGCCTGGTCACTCTGATTTCCCAGGATTTGTCGCAGTTCGCCCTGCATGCTCGCGCTATCCTGGGCCTGCCAATTCCGGTGGTCCGCCAGTTCGGCCCGTCGGCCTCGGCGGTGATCCTGCCGGAAGGTCAGTCGCAGCAGACCGCGTTCGCCAACCTTGGCGCCGCGCTGAGCGAGCCCGACACCGCCATTCGCCTGTTCGGCAAGCCGGAAATCAACGGCACCCGACGCATGGGCGTGTGCCTGGCACGCGACGAGTCGATCGAAGCCGCCCGCGCCAAGGCCACCCGCGCCGCCCAGGCAGTCCACGTCGACTTTTAAACCACGAGCGGCAAGCTACAAGCCGCAAGCTACAAGCTACAAGCTACAAGCGGCAAGAAAGAGCGATCCGCGGCGGGTGCGGATCCTCTTGCAGCTTGCAGCTTGTAGCTTGCCGCTTGCCGCTTGCCGCTTGCAACTGGCCGCAGGCCCAGGCTTAAAGCTGCGTCTGCCGGGTCTCCTTCAGGCACAGTACCGCGATCACGCTGATGAGCGCGGCTGCCGACACATACCCGCCTACCCAACTCAATCCACCCAGGCTCACCAGCTTCTGGGCGAAGAATGGCGCGGCCGAGGCGCCGACGATGCCGCCCAGGTTGTAGGCCGCCGAGGCGCCGGTGTAGCGCACGTGGGTGGGGAACAGCTCTGGCAGCAAGGCCCCCATCGGTGCGAAGGTCACGCCCATCAGGAACAGCTCGAGGGCCAGGAACAGCGCCACGCCGGTCGTGGAGCCAGAGGTCAGCAGCGGCTCCATGGTGAAACCCGACGCGATCGCCAGCAGTCCGCCGACCACCAACACCGGCTTGCGCCCGTAGCGATCGCTGAGCCAGGCCGACAGCGGCGTGGCCAGGGCCATGAACACCACGGCGAAGCACAGCAGGCCGAGGAAGGTCTCGCGGCTGTAGCCCAGCGTCGAGACGCCATAGCTGAGCGAGAACACCGTGGAGATGTAGAACAGTGCGTAGCACACCACCATCGCCGCCGCGCCGAGCAGGGTGGGGCGCCAGTGGTGGGCGAACAGGTCGACCACCGGCATCTTCACCCGCTCGTGACGCGCCACGGCCTTGGCGAACACTGGGCTTTCCTCGAGCTTGAGTCGTACATAGAGACCGACCAGCACCAGCGCCGCGCTGAGCAGGAAGGGAATGCGCCAGCCCCATTCACGGAATTGCTCGTCGCTGAGCAGCAAGGCCAGTGTCAGGAACAGGCCATTGGCGGCCAGGAAACCGATCGACGGCCCGAGCTGGGGAAACATGCCGAACCAGGCGCGCTTGCCTTCAGGCGCATTCTCGGTGGCCAGCAGCGCCGCGCCGCCCCATTCCCCGCCCAGCCCCAGGCCCTGGCCGAAGCGCAGTACACAGAGGATGATCGGTGCCCACACGCCGATGCTGTCGTAGCCAGGCAGCACGCCGATCAGGGTGGTCGATACGCCCATCAGCAGCAGCGAGGCCACCAGCGTCGACTTGCGTCCAATACGGTCGCCGAAGTGGCCGAACAGGGCCGAGCCCAGCGGGCGGGCGAGAAAGGCGATGCCGAAGGTGAGAAAGGCCGCCAGCATCTGCGCGGTGCCTGAGCCTGAGGGGAAGAATACCGGGCCGATGACCAGTGCCGCGGCAGTCGCATAGACGTAGAAATCGTAGAACTCGATGGCGGTGCCGATGAAGCTGGCGGTCGCCACGCGGGCAGGTGAGTTGACCGGAGTCGCCGAGGCAGGCTCGGCGTAGGTGCTGCTGGTTGTCATGCGAAAGTCCCTGAGCAGTCGTTCGCGAGGCTGCACGCGCAGGCCACCGCGTATTATTGTGGTTCGCCAGGCTGACGAAGACCCAGGGATGGCAGGGTGCGGATGCTGTTCGGGATAGGTGGCAGGACCGCAGGCTCGTCAGCAGCGGACTGGCCGTGAGCCGCCGATGCGGATAGCGGGCGGGACGGCAGGGCTGGGTAAGCGTGGGCCGAGTATAGCTAGCGAGTGACGGCCCAGACCAGCACCTTGCTCGCACAGTTGTCTTCGATTTCGAGGATCTCCAGGCGATAGCGACCAATCTTCAGGCAGACCGCGCTGGGGGGAATGCTTTCCAGGGCTTCGGTGACCAGGCCGTTGAGGGTTTTCGGGCCGCCGTCGCAGGGCAGGTGCCAGCCAAGACTGCGGTTGAGCTCGCGCAACGAAGCGGTGCCGTCGATGACGAAGCGGCCATCGACCTGCGGGTGAATGTGCGGATTGTCCAGACCCTGCTCTTCCTCGAACTCGCCGACGATTTCTTCGAGGATGTCTTCGAGCGTCACCAGGCCCAGCACCTCGCCATATTCGTCCACCACCACACCCATGCGCCGCTGCTGCTTGTGGAAATTCAGCAATTGCAGATGCAGGGGCGTGCTTTCGGGGACGAAATAGGGGTCGTAGCAGGCGCTCTTCAGGCTCTCCAGGGTCAGCTCGGCGCTGGCCAGCAAGTGACTGATGAGCTTGGTGTTGAGGATGGCTTCGACCTGATTGATGTCGTTGTGATAGACCGGCAGCCGCGTGTGGCGGCTGACAATCAATTGCCGGACGATCTGTTCGAGCGGGTCGTCGAGGTTGATGCCATCGACTTCGTTGCGTGGCACCAGGATGTCGTTGACAGTGATCTTGTCCAACGCTTGCAAGCCCTCGGCCAGGCCCTGGCGGGGGGCTTCGTGGGGCTCGTGTTCGTCGAAACGCTCCTCGTCCTGTGGGTGCAGGGCGACGGCGGCAGGCTGTACACGGAACGGGCGCAAAATGAGCTTGGCCATCCCGTCTAGCAGGCAGGCCAGTGGCTGCAGCAGCGTCAGTGGCAGTTTCAGCAGGCTGGCGCCGAGGCTGACGAAGGCTTGGGGGTTACGCCGGGCCAGGCGGCGCGGCAGGTACTCGGCCAGCACCAGCAGCGCCAGCGTGGCGCCGAGTCCGCCCAGCCAAAACCCGTGTTCGCCGCTATGGCGCTGGCCGATCAGGCAGGCCAGGCCCAGGACCAGCAATCGGCCCAGGCTGGCGCATAGCACCAAGGCCTGGGCGGGCAGGGCAGGGGCTGGCATGTCGTTGTGGCGGGGCTGGCCAAGCAGGTGCTGGCGGGCGGCGTCGACGGCGCTGAACAGCGCCGACCACAGCAGCGCCAGTGTCAGGGTGCCGAGCAGAGGGGCATACGGCAGAGTGTTCATGACCGCTCGTCAGATGTGCAGGATGAATTCACGAACCAGCTTGCTGCCGAAATAGGCCAGCATCAGCAGGCAGAAACCGGCCAGTGTCCAGCGGATTGCCTTGTGTCCGCGCCAGCCCAGGCGGGTGCGTCCCCACAGCAGCACGCTGAACACGATCCACGCCAGGCACGACAACGAGGTCTTGTGCACCAGGTGCTGGGCGAACAGGTTGTCCAGGAACAGCCAGCCGGAAATCAGCGACAGCGACAGCAAGATCCACCCGGCCCAGAGGAAGCCGAACAGCAGGCTTTCCATGGTCTGCAGCGGCGGGAAGTTACGGATCAGTCCGGAAGGGTGCTTGTGCTTGAGCTGATGATCCTGCAACAGCAACAGCAGCGACTGCACCACGGCGATGGTGAACAGGCCGTAGGCGAGGATCGACAACAGGATGTGCGCAAGGATGCCGGGCTCTTCGTTGACCAGTGGCACCGTACCGGCCGGCGCGAACTGCGACAGCAACGCAGTGATGGCGCCGAGCGGGAACAGCAGGACCAGCAGGTTCTCCACCGGAATGCTCAGGCAAGCCAGCAAGGTGAGTGCGATGACCGCCGTGGCGATCAGGCTGGCCGCACTGAAGAAGTCGAGGCTCAGCCCCAGCGGGGTGAGCAACTGGAAGAACAAGGCGCTGCCTTGGGCAAGCACGGCGACCACGCCCAGCAAGCCGAGCAGCCGTTTGTCCGCTTTGTTGCCCTGTGCCAGGCGCGTGCCCTGATGGACGGTCGCGGCGATGTAGAGAATGGCTGCGATCAGGTTGGGGATGAGGCTGGGTGAGGAGAGCATAGGTCCTGGGAGGCGAGCCCTTAAAGGAGGGGAGTTTCGCACCGTCAAGCTGCAAGCTGCAAGCTGCAAGCTTCAAGAAGCCGCGGGCTTCAAGCGTGGAGCGGCAAGCAGGAGCGGATCGCGCCAAACTCGCTTGCCGCTTGCCGCTTGCCGCTTGCCGCTTCGCGCCTTCGTCGCTCTCCGTTATACTGCCCGGCTTGCTGTGCCCTCGGCGTGCGATGTTTGCCGGGGCGCCTGAACAACCTCGGCTTCACTGGGCCTGAAAGGATCACCATGTTCGAAAACCTGACCGACCGTCTGTCACAGACGCTGCGCCATGTCACCGGCAAGGCCAAGCTGACCGAAGAGAACATCAAGGACACCCTGCGCGAAGTGCGCATGGCCCTGCTCGAGGCCGATGTCGCCCTGCCGGTGGTCAAGGACTTCGTCAACAGCATCAAGGAACGTGCAGTCGGCACCGAAGTGTCGCGCAGCCTCACCCCGGGCCAGGCTTTCGTGAAGATCGTCCAGGCCGAGCTCGAAAGCCTGATGGGCGCGGCCAACGAAGACCTGGCGCTCAATGCAGCCCCGCCGGCCGTGGTGCTGATGGCCGGTCTGCAAGGTGCGGGCAAGACCACCACTGCCGGCAAGCTGGCGCGCTTTCTCAAGGAGCGCAAGAAGAAGAGCGTGATGGTGGTGTCCGCCGACGTCTACCGTCCCGCGGCGATCAAGCAGCTCGAAACCCTGGCCAACGACATCGGCGTAACTTTCTTCCCGTCCGATATCAGCCAGAAGCCGGTGGATATCGCCGAGGCGGCGATTCGCGAAGCCAAGATCAAGTTCATCGACGTGGTCATTCTCGACACCGCCGGTCGTCTGCACATCGACGCCGACATGATGGACGAGATCAAGGCCCTGCATGCCGCGGTCAAGCCGGTGGAAACCCTGTTCGTGGTCGACGCCATGACCGGCCAGGACGCCGCCAACACCGCCAAGGCGTTCGGCGAAGCGCTGCCGCTGACCGGCGTGGTGCTGACCAAGGTCGACGGTGACGCCCGCGGCGGTGCCGCGCTGTCGGTGCGTGCCATTACCGGCAAGCCGATCAAGTTCATCGGCATGGGCGAGAAGAGCGAGGCGCTCGAGCCGTTCCATCCCGACCGCATCGCTTCGCGCATCCTCGGTATGGGCGATGTGCTCAGCCTGATCGAGCAGGCCGAGCAGAACATCGACAAGGCCAAGGCCGACAAACTCGCCAAGAAGCTGAAGAAGGGCAAGGGCTTCGACCTCGAAGACTTCCGCGACCAGCTGCAGCAGATGAAGAACATGGGCGGCCTGGGCGGCTTGATGGACAAGCTGCCGAGCATCGGCGGGGTCAATCTGTCGCAGATGGGCAATGCCCAGGGCGCGGCCGAGAAGCAGTTCAAGCAGATGGAAGCGATCATCAATTCCATGACCCCGGCCGAGCGCCGCGATCCCGACCTGATCAGCGGGTCGCGCAAGCGTCGCATCGCCATGGGTTCCGGCACCCAGGTGCAGGACATCGGCCGGCTGATCAAGCAGCACAAGCAGATGCAGAAGATGATGAAGAAATTCTCCGCCAAAGGCGGCATGGCCAAGATGATGCGCGGCCTGGGCGGGATGCTGCCCGGTGGCGGCATGCCGAAACTGTAAGGAATCCGATCGGCTGCTCGCCTCGCGAGGCAGCCGATCCGACCCCGCTTCGGCGGGAAAACCGGCCGCCTCAGCGCGGCTTAACCGGCAGGTCTGGCCGGCATTGCAAGGCTTTTGCGAAAAAGCCATTTGCAAATGTCCGTGTATTCCCCGAGAATATGCGGCCTTTTGGGCACCCGTGTGCCTATTTGGCATTCAGATTTGCAGCACCGACTGCAGTACCGACTATAGGAACGATGTTCACATGGTAACCATTCGTCTGGCCCGTGGCGGCTCGAAAAAGCGCCCCTTCTACCACCTGACCGTGACCAACTCGCGTAACGCCCGTGACGGCCGTTTCGTTGAGCGCGTTGGCTTCTTCAACCCGATCGCATCGGGCGCCGAAGTCAAGCTGTCGGTCAACCAGGAACGCGTCACCTACTGGCTGAGCCAGGGCGCGCAGCCGTCTGAGCGTGTTGCTCAGCTGCTGAAGGACGCTGCCAAGGCCGCCGCCTGAGCAGTATGAACGCGACGCCAGAAAAGCCTGACGATCTCATCGTCGTCGGCAAGATTTTTTCGGTTCACGGCGTTCGCGGCGAGGTGAAGGTGTATTCCTTTACCGATCCGATTGAAAACCTGTTGGATTATCCGCGCTGGACGCTCAGGCACGAAGGCAAGGTAAAACAGGTCGAGCTGGTCAACGGTCGTGGCTCCCAGAAGGGCCTGGTCGTGAAGTTGAAAGGTCTCGAGGATCGTGATGAAGCCCGTCTTCTGAGCGGTTACGAAATCTGCATACCGCGGAGCCTTTTGCCCAACCTGGCCGCTGACGAGTACTACTGGTACCAGTTGGTAGGTCTGAAGGTCATCAACCAGGACGAACAGCTGTTCGGCAAGGTCGATCACCTGTTGGAGACCGGTGCGAACGATGTCATGGTGGTCAAGCCTTGCGCTGGCAGCCTGGACGATCGCGAGCGTTTGTTGCCCTATACGGCGCAATGCGTGCTGGCCATCGACCTGGAAGCAGGCGTGATGCGAGTCGAATGGGACGCGGATTTCTAGACGATGGGTAACCTTCGCGTAGAAGTCGTCACGTTGTTCCCGGAGATGTTCTCGGCCATCACGGAGTACGGCATTACCAGCCGCGCGGTGAAACAGGGGTTGCTTCAGGTGACCTGCTGGAATCCGCGGGACTACACCACGGATCGTCACCATACGGTGGACGATCGGCCTTTTGGCGGTGGTCCGGGCATGGTGATGAAAATCAAGCCTCTGGAAGACGCCCTGGCCAGTGCCAGGCACGCGACCGGAGCAGCGGCGAAGGTGATCTACCTCTCGCCACAAGGCCGCAAGCTGACTCAGCAGGCGGTCAAAGGTCTGGCCGAACAGGAATCGTTGATCCTGATCGCGGGCCGTTACGAAGGCATCGACGAGCGCTTTATCGAGGCTCATGTCGATGAGGAGTGGTCGATTGGCGACTATGTGCTTTCCGGTGGCGAGCTGCCGGCCATGGTGTTGATCGATGCGGTTACACGGCTGCTGCCCGGAGCTTTAGGGCATGTGGACTCGGCGGAGGAAGACTCCTTCACCGACGGTCTGCTCGATTGCCCGCACTACACCCGACCTGAGGTGTATGCGGATCAGCGTGTACCCGACGTGTTGCTCAGTGGCAACCATGCACACATCCGGCGTTGGAGAATGAAGCAGTCCCTTGGTAGGACCTTCGAACGACGCGCCGATCTTCTGGAAAGTCGCTCGCTTTCTGGAGAAGAGAAGAAGCTGCTCGAGGAATACCTCCGCGAGCGGGACGATAGTTAAACGTATCGATGGTGGATCGCGTATCCATCTTAGGAGCACAGCATGACCAACAAGATCATCCAGCAGCTCGAAGCCGAGCAGATGAGCAAGGAAATCCCAGCCTTCGCACCCGGCGACACCATTGTCGTCCAGGTCAAAGTGAAGGAAGGTGAGCGTTCCCGTCTGCAGGCGTTCGAAGGCGTCGTCATCGCCAAGCGTAACCGCGGTCTGAACAGCGCCTTCACCGTGCGCAAGATCTCCAGCGGCGTTGGCGTCGAGCGTACCTTCCAGACCTACAGCCCGCAGATCGACAGCCTGGCCGTGAAACGTCGTGGTGACGTGCGTAAAGCCAAGCTGTACTACCTGCGCGACCTGTCCGGCAAAGCCGCTCGCATCAAGGAAAAACTGTCCTGAGTGCAGTTTGACCGGTGGCCTCGGCCACCTTGCGAGAGAAAGAGCAGCCTTCGGGCTGCTTTTTTGCGTTCTGCGTCCGTGAAAAGATGCGTCGCCAGGCCATTGCAGACAAGCGTTGTCCCGTGTGGAAGACTAGGCGCACTTTTTCGCCACAGACCCGTTAAATGCCTGCTCTGGACCATCCGCTGATCGACCAATTCCTCGATGCCCTCTGGCTGGAAAAAGGGCTGTCGGACAATACCCGTGTTTCCTACCGCAGTGATCTGGCCCTGTTCAACGGTTGGCTGCAGGAGCAGGGCCTGGCCTTGCCCGAGGCGGGCCGTGCCGCCATCCTCGATCACCTTGCCTGGCGTCTGGACCAGGGCTACAAGCCACGCTCCACCGCCCGCTTTCTGTCCGGAGTACGGGGTTTCTATCGCTATCTGCTGCGCGAGAAGCTGATTGCCCTCGATCCCACCTTGCAGGTGGACATGCCGCAACTGGGCCGACCGTTGCCCAAGTCGCTGTCGGAAGCGGATGTCGAGGCCCTGCTCAAGGCGCCGGATCTGGGTGAGGCCATCGGCCAGCGTGACCGCGCCATGCTGGAGGTGCTGTATGCCTGCGGCCTGCGGGTGACCGAGTTGGTCAGCCTGACCTTGGACCAGGTCAACCTGAGGCAAGGCGTCTTGCGGGTGATGGGCAAGGGTAGCAAGGAGCGCCTGGTGCCGATGGGTGAGGAGGCGGTGCTGTGGATCGAGCGCTACCTGCGCGGTGGCCGCGCCGATCTGCTCAACGGTCGTCCCAGCGACGTGCTGTTTCCCAGTCTGCGTGGAGAGGAAATGACCCGACAGACCTTCTGGCACCGTATCAAGCACCATGCGCGCGTGGCCGGGATCGACAAGCCGCTGTCGCCGCACACCTTGCGCCATGCCTTCGCCACGCATTTGCTCAACCACGGCGCCGACCTGCGCGTGGTGCAAATGCTGCTGGGCCACAGCGACCTGTCCACCACGCAGATCTACACCCATGTGGCCAAGGCGCGCTTGCAGCAGTTGCACGCCCAGCACCACCCGCGTGGATGAATGATCCTCATGTTCCGCTCGGCGGCTTTCCAGACACTGATTTCGTCCCCGCCTGATGTGGTAGTCTTGGGCGGTTTGCATCAGGGACCGCTCTAGTCGCCGCGCTTTTCCCGCAGGCGATGTCCTCCGGTCCCCGTCCGTCTTCAGGAGTACCCCATGCGCGTGACCCAGATTTTTGCCGCCGCCGCTCTGGCGTTGGCCAGTACCTTTGCCGCCGCCGCGGCCACCGAGGCCAGTGCCGGTGCCAACGCAGGCGCCGAGCAGGCCATTCGCAACACGCTCAAGACCCTTGAACTGGAAGTGCCGATCGAGAGCGTCTCCAACAGCCCGGTCGGTGGTCTGTACGAAGTCAAGCTGCAAGGCGGTCGGGTGCTCTATGCCAGTGGTGACGGCCAGTACGTCATGCAGGGTTACCTGTATCAACTGCAGGACGGCAAGCCGGTCAATCTCACCGAGAAGACCGAGCGCCAAGGCATCGCCAAGCTGATCAACGGCATTCCCAAGGCTGAAATGGTCGTTTACCCGGCCAAGGGCGAAACCCGCTCGCACATCACCGTGTTCACCGACACCACGTGCCCGTACTGCCACAAGCTGCATGCTGAGGTACCGGAGCTGAACAAGCGCGGTATCGAGGTGCGGTACGTGGCCTTCCCGCGCCAAGGCCTGGGCTCGCCGGGTGACGAGCAGTTGCAGGCCGTGTGGTGCTCCAGCGATCGAGTCGCGGCGATGGACAAGATGGTCGATGGCAAGGAAATCAAGGCGGCCAAATGCGCCAACCCGGTCAGCAAACAGTTCCACCTTGGCCAGTCGATCGGCGTCAACGGTACGCCAGCGATCGTGCTCGAAAGCGGTCAGGTGATTCCGGGCTACCAGCCGGCACCGCAAGTGGCCAAGCTGGCGTTGGCCGGCCAGGCGCAAGCGGCCAAGTAATTCATTCAGTACGCCGTCGTCATGGGGTGACGGCATGTTTCACGGTCGGCACAGTGCCGGTCGTTCTATGGGGAGTTCACAGTGAAACCGGTCAAAGTAGGCATCTGTGGGTTGGGGACCGTCGGTGGCGGTACCTTCAATGTGCTTCAGCGCAACGCCGAGGAGATCGCCCGCCGTGCCGGGCGCGGTATTGAAGTGGCCCAGATCGCCATGCGCTCGCAGAACCCGAACTGCCAGATTACCGGTACCCCCATTACCGCTGATGTGTTCGACGTTGCGACCAACCCCGAGATCGACATCGTCATCGAGCTGATCGGTGGCTATACCATTGCCCGCGATCTGGTGCTCAAGGCCATCGAAAACGGCAAGCACGTGGTCACGGCCAACAAGGCGCTGATTGCCGTCCACGGCAACGAGATCTTCGCCAAAGCCCGCGAAAAGGGCGTGATCGTCGCCTTCGAAGCCGCAGTCGCTGGTGGCATCCCGGTGATCAAGGCCATTCGCGAGGGGCTGTCTGCCAACCGTATCAATTGGCTGGCCGGCATCATCAACGGCACCGGCAACTTCATCCTCACCGAAATGCGCGAGAAGGGCCGTGCCTTCCCTGATGTGCTGGCCGAGGCCCAGGCGCTGGGCTATGCCGAGGCCGATCCGACCTTCGATGTCGAGGGTATCGATGCTGCGCACAAGCTGACCATCCTGGCGTCCATCGCCTTTGGCATTCCGCTGCAGTTCGACAAGGCCTATACCGAAGGCATCACCCGTCTGACCACCGCCGACGTCAACTACGCCGAGGCCCTGGGCTATCGCATCAAGCACCTGGGCGTGGCGCGCCGTACCGTCGATGGCATCGAGCTGCGCGTCCACCCGACCCTGATTCCCAGCGACCGCCTGATCGCCAACGTCAACGGCGTGATGAACGCGGTGATGGTCAACGGCGATGCCGCCGGCTCGACCTTGTACTACGGCGCCGGTGCCGGCATGGAGCCGACCGCCTCTTCGGTGGTCGCCGACCTGGTCGATGTGGTGCGCGCCATGACCGCCGACCCGGAGAACCGCGTCCCGCACCTGGCGTTCCAGCCCGACTCGCTGTCGGCGCACCCGATCCTGCCGATCGAGGCCTGCGAAAGCGCCTACTACCTGCGCATCCAGGCCAAGGATCACCCGGGCGTGCTGGCCCAGGTGGCGAGCATCCTTTCCGAGCGTGGCATCAACATAGAGTCGATCATGCAGAAGGAAGCCGAGGAGCAGGATGGCCTGGTGCCGATGATCCTGCTCACTCACCGGGTCATCGAACAGCGCATCGACGACGCCATCGTCGCCCTGGAAGCGCTGCAGGACGTGGTCGGCAGCGTGGTACGCATCCGCGTCGAACAGCTCAATTAAGCGGCAAGCCTCACGCTGCGAGCTGCCAGTAAAAGCGGCGCGGTGTTGAGGCTTTCAACAGAGTCCATTCGCGGCAAGGTGAGAAGCACAGCGCGAGAGCAACGCCAATCGGCTTTTCTCGTGGCTTGGCGCTTACAGCTTGCAGCTCAAATGAAAGGTTTGCACCCATGCGCTATATCAGTACTCGGGGCCAGGCTCCGGCGTTGAATTTCGAAGACGTTCTGCTGGCGGGCCTCGCCAGCGACGGCGGCCTGTACGTACCGGAAAACCTGCCGCGCTTCACCCAGGAAGAGATCGCTTCCTGGGCCGGCCTGCCGTATCACGAGCTGGCGTTCCGCGTGATGCGCCCCTTCGTGGCAGGCAGCATCGCCGATGCCGATTTCAAGAAGATTCTCGAGGAAACCTACGGCGTCTTCGCCCACGCTGCGGTGGCGCCGCTGCGCCAACTCAATGGCAATGAGTGGGTGATGGAGCTGTTCCACGGCCCGACCCTGGCGTTCAAGGATTTCGCCCTGCAACTGCTGGGTCGTCTGCTCGACCACGTCTTGCTCAAGCGTGGCGAGCGTGTGGTGATCGTCGGCGCCACCAGCGGCGACACCGGCTCGGCTGCCATCGAAGGCTGCCGCCGCTGCGACAACGTCGATATCTTCATCCTGCACCCGCACCAGCGTGTGTCGGAAGTCCAGCGCCGCCAGATGACCACCATCCTGGGCGACAACATCCACAACATCGCCATCGAGGGCAACTTCGACGACTGCCAGGAGATGGTCAAGGCGAGTTTCGCCGACCAGTCCTTCCTCAAAGGCACCCGGCTGGTGGCGGTCAATTCGATCAACTGGGCGCGGATCATGGCTCAGATCGTCTACTACTTCCATGCGGCGCTGCAGCTGGGTGGCCCGGCCCGTTCCGTGGCGTTCTCGGTGCCGACCGGCAACTTCGGCGACATCTTCGCCGGTTACCTGGCGCGCAACATGGGTCTACCGATCAGCCAGTTGGTCGTGGCGACCAACCGCAATGACATCCTGCACCGCTTCATGAGTGGCAACCAGTACGTCAAGGACGCCCTGCACCCGACCCTGTCGCCGTCGATGGACATCATGGTTTCGTCGAACTTCGAGCGCCTGCTGTTCGACCTGCACGGTCGCAATGGCGCGGCGATTGCCGAGTTGATGGCCAACTTCAAGCAAGGCGGCGGTTTCAGCGTCGAGCAGGACCGCTGGACCGAGGCGCGCAAGCTGTTCGACTCACTGGCGGTGAGCGACGAGCAGACGTGCGACACCATTGCCGAGGTGTTCAAGGCCACCGGCGAGGTGCTCGATCCGCACACCGCAATCGGTGTCAAGGCTGCTCGCGAGTGCCGCCGTAGCCTGGATACGCCGATGGTGGTGCTGGGCACTGCACACCCGGTGAAGTTCCCCGAGGCGGTCGAGCAGGCGGGCGTCGGCAAGGCGCTGGAGTTGCCGGTGCACCTGAGCGACCTGTTCAGCCGTGAGGAGCGTTGCACGGTGCTGGCCAACGATCTGAAAGCGGTCCAGGCGTTCGTCAGCCAGCACGGTAATCGCGGCAAGCCGCTGTAAGGCGTTCTGGTCGAGAGGCCAAGCGGGGCAAGTCGGTCATCCGGCTTGCCCCGTTTTCGTTCGAATGGAGGGGGTTCTGCGAAGATTCATCCTGCACTATCAGTTTCTTCCTATAGGAGTTTCTGTATCGCCTTTCTAGAGTGGGCGCCCTGTCCACCAGGGCCAGCAGCCCTCAGGAGCGGCTCATGCAGCGCCTCGATCTTCTCGTCGTCCAGTCCCGTCCCTCTCACCAGATCACCCTCCACCAAGCCTGCAACGCGCTGGGCGTGTTCAAGGTGCGGGTGGTCAACGACCTGCACAACGCCAAGGCGAGTCTGGCCCAAGCGCCGGATGCGGTGCTCATCGATCATGGCATGCCCACCCTGGCCGTTCAGGCGCTATTGAAAAGCATCGTGCGTCAAGGGCAAGTGCGTGCGGTGCTGTTCATCGGCGCGCCACCGGCGGGGGCACCGAACCTGTCCGTGGAAGCCTGGCGCAGAGGGTTGTGGGTGGTCGCCAACCTTTCCTGGCCGCTCTCGATGCCGGCCTTGCACGCTGCGCTGTTGCGCTTGCGTCCGGCGATCGGTGGGCTGCAGACGCGGGATATCGAAACTGTCACCTCCAGCCTCCATGCTCGATGACGCGGCGACCGTCAAGCGAACTTTCCGCTTCGCTTGGCGGTCAGTTTCGTTAGGTTACCGACAAAGCGAGTACGCCGGATGGAAAGAATCTGCACCCTGCTCAATGATGCCCTGTCCCCCTATCAGGTCCAGCTCGATGCCGTGGACGCCAGCGGCCACCGCCAGTTGAGCGTCGTCGATATGCGCGGCACATCCGTGCTGCGGCGCTCGGTCAGCCTGTTGCAGTTGCAGGATCAGCGGCTGCTGGTGGATCTGGTGGACGGTCTGCACCGCGACCTGCAGATCGTCGAAGGCCGCTTGCAACCGTGCGTGATCGCGGCGCTGCGTCAGCCTGTGCAAACTCAGGGAACCTTCGCGTAAGCGCCCCGTCACATTTCTTGACCCTGTGGTGATACTGCTTTGCTCCGGTGGTATCGACCCAGGGCGCAAGGCCCGCAAGGCCTTTGCTTGACCCCGTTGGCTGTGCGACAGCCTGCGGGGTTTCTTTTTTAGCGATCAGCGCTGAGGGGCGGCGTCCTCTGGCTGCTCTGCTTGCAACAGCCGCTGCGCCTGTTTCAGGTAGTGTTCGCGCAGGTCGGGATCCAGCCATCGGGCATAGCGCTCAAGCAGCTCCGCTGAGCGCAGATGGGGCAGGAGTCGGTCGATCTTGGCGATGGCCTCTCGACCTGCCGGGGTGTCGGAGCAACCGACGTGGATCAGTTGATAGCGTTTGGCGCCCTTGATCGAGAGAAACGCATACGCGTCCAACGCGTTGCCTTGCTGTTGAAGCAGATAGCGTGCTTCAGGCCAGTAACCCAATACCACGTGCAACCGCCCCAACTGCTGCATCTGCAATAGATTGGCGGTGGCATCGTTGCCGTAGTGCCGACTCAACGCCGAGTCAGGCATCTGGCTGAGGATCGCATCGGTTTCTTGCCCGTAGCTGCGGCCGGCGACGACGCCCAGTTTCAGACCCGGCGCGCCGAGCAATTGCGTGAGGTCCACGGAGATCTGGCCTGCGGACAGGTTCAGTGCTGCCAGGTCCTGTCTGCGTACGATCACGCCACTGCTCACGATCGGTAGCAAAGGCTGGGAAAATTTCGCGAAGCTGGCCCGCTCCGGCGTCCACAGCAGCGTCGGATCGCAGGTGAGGGTAGGGTCCTGCAGCATCTGGATGCCACGCGGGCGGTTGACGCGCACGATGCTGTGTTGGTACTCCGGCAACTGCTCGATCAACTGGGGTAGCAGGCTGTCGATCACACCCTGACCTTTTTCCGTGCCTTCGTAGATGGTGAACGGCGGTAGGTCACGTACCAGCCAGGTCAGGCGCTCACCCGCCTTCGCAGGTTGCAGCGCCAGTAGCGGCAGGATGCACAGCAGCAGGCGCTGCGCGGCCCTTTGAAGTTGAATCAGATGGCCCCCTGTTCGCGCAGTCGGGCAATGTCGGCCTCGCTGTAGCCCAGGCGGGTCAGCAACGTGGCGGTGTGCTCGCCAAGGGCCGGTCCCACCCATTCGGTAGAGCCGGGCGTGTCCGAAAGCTTGGGAACGATGCCCGGCATCTTGAACGGCTTGCCGTCTGGCAGCCGAGCCTGGACGAACATTTCCCGAGCGAGAAACTGCGGGTCGTGGAGCATGTCTTCGGCTGAATAGATGCGACTGGCGGGCACACCGGCGTCGTTCAGCACCTGCATCACCTGATCCAGCGGCAAACCGTTGACCCAACGGTCGATCACGCCATACAACTCGTCCCGGCGCAGGTCGCGACCGTCATTGCTGGAAAGAGTGGGGTCGTCGGCAAGGTCGTTACGGCCGATGGCCTGCATGAAGCGCTTGAAGATCGCATCGCCATTGGCGCCGATCTGCACATGGCGGCCGTCGGCACTGGTGTGGATACACGACGGGGTGATGCCCGGCATGATGTTGCCGGTGCGTTCGCGAATGAAACCGAACACGTCGAATTCCGGCACCATGCTTTCCATCATGGCGAAGATCGCTTCGTACAAGGCCACGTCCACCACCTGTCCCTGGCCCCCGTTGACTTCCCGATGACGCAAGGCCATCAGCGCACCGATCACGCCCCACAAGGCGGCGATCGAGTCTCCGATGGAGATGCCCGTACGCACCGGTGGCCGGTCGTCGAAGCCGGTGATGTAGCGCAGGCCGCCCATGGATTCGCCGACCGCACCGAAGCCGGGCTGGTCCTTCATCGGCCCACTCTGGCCGAAGCCGGAAAGGCGGACCATCACCAGTCGCGGGTTGAGGGCGTGCAGCACGTCCCAGCCCAGGCCGAGCTTTTCCAGCACGCCGGGGCGGAAGTTCTCGATCAGGATGTCGGCCTCTGCCAGCAGCCGCTTGAGCACCTCGCGACCCTCCGGGTCTTTGAGATTCAGGGTGAGCGACTGTTTGTTGCGCGCCTGCACGAACCACCACAACGACGTGCCCTCGTAGAGCTTGCGCCACTTGCGCAGCGGATCGCCGCCGTCCGGCGATTCGACCTTGATCACCTCGGCGCCGAACTCGGCGCAGATGCGCGAGGCGAAGGGTCCGGCGATCAGGGTACCGAGCTCGATCACCTTGAGGCCGGCGAGGGGTTTGGCAGGACTGGACATGGTGGATCCGTGACGGTTGAAAAGAGGGCTTGGTTTTATCACAGCTGGCTCGATGCAGGTAATGGCTCCCGACAGCGGTTGCGTGCCTGTGCGCAATGACGGACGACACGAGCCCCTCTGCGCACGTGGATCGGGTAAACTCTCCGACTTTCTTCGAAGAAGCCTCTGCCCCATGGCCCAGCCGTCCACCACCTACAAGTTCGAACTCAATCTCACCGACCTCGACCGTGGCGTGTACGAAAACGTACGCCGGACCATCGCCCGTCATCCGTCCGAGACCGAGGAGCGCATGGCTGTTCGCTTGCTCGCCTACGCGCTCTGGTACAACGAACAGTTGGCCTTCGGGCGCGGTCTGTCGGACGTCGATGAGGCTGCGGTGTGGGAGAAGAGCCTGGATGATCGGATCCTGCATTGGATCGAAGTGGGCCAGCCCGATGCCGATCGCCTGACCTGGTGCTCGCGTCGCACCGAGCGCACCAGTCTGCTGGCCTACGGCAGCCTGCGGGTGTGGGAGGGCAAGGTGGTGCCGGCGGTCAAGGGCCTGAAGAACCTGAGCATCGCAGCGGTGCCGCAAGAGGTGCTGGATGTGCTGGCCACCGACATGCCGCGGACCATCAAGTGGGACGTGATGATCAGCGAAGGCACGCTCTTCGTGACCGACGACCGGGGTCAGCACGAAGTCCAACTGCAGTGGCTGCTCGGCGAGCGCGGCTGACCTGATTCGACCTGACTGAAGAGCCCCATGCGCATCGAGCCCCGCCCCCTGCCTGCAACCCTGCCATTTCTCGGCCAACTGCCGCCCCTGCTGACCCGTCTGTACGCCGCCCGTGGTGTGCAGAGTGAACTGGAGTTGGACAAGAGCCTGGCGCGCTTGCTGCCCTATCAGCAGCTCAAGGGCATCGACGCTGCCGTGGATCTGCTGGTGGAGGCCCTGGACCGGCGCCAGCGCATCCTCATCGTCGGCGACTTCGACGCTGATGGCGCTACGGCCAGCACCGTCGGCGTGCTCGGCCTGCGTCTGCTCGGTGCAGCCCAGGTCGATTACCTGGTGCCTAATCGCTTCGAGTACGGTTACGGCCTGACGCCGGAAATCGTCGAGGTGGCGCTGCAGCGCGAGCCGCACCTGCTGGTGACGGTGGACAACGGGATCTCCAGCGTCGAAGGCGTCGCTGCGGCGAAGGCGGCCGGGCTCAAGGTGCTGGTCACCGACCACCACCTGCCGGGCGAGCAGTTGCCGCAGGCCGATGCCATCGTCAACCCGAACCAGCCCGGTTGCACCTTCCCCAGCAAATCGCTGGCCGGGGTGGGGGTGATCTTCTACGTGCTCATGGCGCTGCGCGCGCGCTTGCGCAGCCTGGGCCGCTACGAGACCCAGGCGCAACCGAACATCGGGGAGTTGCTCGATCTGGTGGCCCTGGGCAGCGTCGCCGATGTGGTGCCGCTGGATGCCAACAACCGCATCCTGGTTCACCAGGGACTCGAGCGCATCCGTGCGGGCCGTGCCCGGCCAGGCCTGAAGGCCATCCTTGAGGTCGCGCGGCGCGATCACCGGCGCATCACCTCAACCGACCTGGGCTTCATCCTCGGGCCTCGGCTCAATGCAGCGGGGCGTCTGGACGACATGAGCCTGGGCATCGAATGCCTGCTCTGCGAAGACCCCGCCACGGCGTTGGACATGGCTGCGCAACTGGATGGGCTCAACCAGGACCGCAAGTCCATCGAACAAGGCATGCAGCGCGAAGCGTTGGCCCAGCTCAAGGACCTGCCGCTCGACGCCATGCCCTATGGGTTGTGCCTGTTCGACTCCGAATGGCACCAGGGCGTGATCGGCATCCTCGCTTCGCGCTTGAAGGAGCGCTATCACCGTCCGACCATCGCCTTCGCCGACGCCGGCGAAGGCATGCTCAAGGGCTCGGCGCGCTCGGTACCGGGGTTTCACATTCGCGATGCCCTGGACGCGGTGGCGGCGCGGCACCCCCAGTTGATCAGCAAGTTCGGCGGACATGCCATGGCGGCAGGCTTGTCGCTGCCGGCTGAGCACTTCCCGGTGTTCGCCGAGGCGTTCGACCAGGAGGTGCGACGCCAATTGGATGAGGACGATCTGACCGGTCGGTTGCTGTCCGACGGCAGCCTGGCGGTCGAGGAGTTCCACCTCGACCTTGCCCGCGCCCTGCGTAATGCCGGCCCCTGGGGGCAGCATTTTCCCGAGCCGTTGTTCCACGGCGTGTTCGAGTTGGTGGAGCAACGGGTGGTCGGCGAGCGCCATCTGAAAGTGGTGCTCAAGAGCGAGTGCGGTTCGCTGCGTCTTGACGGCATCGCTTTCAGCGTCGACCGCGAGGTATGGCCCAACCCGACGGTGCGCTGGGTGGAGCTGGCCTACAAACTGGATGTGAACGAGTTTCGCGGTAACGAAAGTGTGCAGTTGATGATTGCGCATATGGAGCCGCGCTGAGGGCTCGGCGCATTCGCTCGGGATGGCGGCGCCAGGTCGCGACCGATGACCGTGCAGGTGCCATGGCCTGAATTTTCGGGAACCGATCCCCAGGGTAATCTGGTCTAGTCTCAAGGAACGCCGGTAACGGTCCAGGATCGCACCACAGCGCCTGGGCCGGACCGTCATTGCAGACCTTCGGAGGCCCTCCCATGAGCATGCTGCTTGAGCCCTATACCCTGCGTCAGCTGACGTTGCCCAATCGCATCGCCGTTTCGCCGATGTGCCAGTACTCGAGCGTCGATGGCCTGGCCAACGACTGGCACCTGGTCCACTTGGGCAGTCGCGCTGTCGGCGGCGCTGGCCTGGTGATCACGGAGGCCGTCGCTGTGACCGCCGACGGACGCATCACCGCAGAAGACCTTGGGTTGTGGAACGACGAACAGATCGCTGCGCTGCAACGCATCACCCGTTTCATCACCGCTCAGGGCGCGGTTCCGGGTATCCAGCTGGCCCACGCCGGGCGCAAGGCCAGTACCCATCGGCCCTGGCTCGGCAAGCACGGCAGCGTCGCGCCGCAGGACGGTGGATGGCAGCCGGTGGGGCCGTCGAAGATCGCCTTCGACCCCCAGCACACCGCACCGCGCGAACTGAGCCACGATGACATCCAGGAGGTCGTCGAGGCGTTCGTGGAGGCCGCGCGGCGCGCCCTGGCCGCGGGCTTCAAAGTGGTGGAATTGCACGCCGCCCACGGCTACCTGCTGCATCAATTCCTCTCGCCATTGAGCAATCAGCGCTGTGACGACTATGGCAGTTCCTTCGACAACCGCATCCGCCTGACCTTGCAGGTGACCGAAGCGGTGCGCGAGGTCTGGCCCAAGGAACTGCCGCTGTTCGTACGGGTGTCGGCCACCGATTGGGTCGAGGATGGCTGGAACCCTGACGAGACGGTGGAGCTGGCGCGCCGGTTGCGGGCGCTGGGCGTGGACCTGATCGATGTGTCCTCTGGCGGTACCTCGGTCAACGCCGAGATTCCCACCGGGCCCGGTTATCAGACGCGCTTCGCCGAACGGGTGCGCAAGGAGTCGGAAATCGCCACCGGCACCGTCGGCATGATCACCGAACCGGCCCAGGCCGAGCACATCCTGCGCACCGGTCAGGCCGACCTGATCTTCCTGGCCCGCGAGCTGCTGCGCGACCCTTACTGGCCGCTGCATGCCGACGATGACCTGGGCGGCAACAAGGCGACCTGGCCTGCCCAGTACCAGCGCGCCACTCATCGCGCCAACCCGATTCACGAGTCGGATTTGCGCGATTAAGCCTGGATTCAGACTGCGGTCGTAATCTGGCGCTTTCCTGTCCTTGAGGGTTCGCCAGATGAATACCCGTGGTCTGCTCGATCAATTGCTCAAATCCGGTCAATCGCTGCTGCAGAATTCGTCGGGCAAGCCCGGTACCGGCAAGGTGTCGGGGCTCGGCGATCTGCTCGGCGGCAAGGCCGGCGGTCTGGGAGGCCTGGTTTCCGGCGCCGGTGGCGGCGCCTTGGCGGCCGGCGCCATGGGCCTGCTGATGGGCAACAAGAAGGTGCGCAAGGTCGGTGGCAAGGTGCTGACCTACGGTGGCCTCGCCGCACTGGGCGTGCTGGCCTACAAGGCCTACGGCAACTGGCAGGCGCGCCAGGGCCAGGGCGATGCTGGCGAGCCGCAGACGCTCGACCGACTGCCGCCAGCCCAGGCCGAGCAACACAGCCAGGCCGTACTCAAGGCCCTGGTGGCCGCCGCCAAGGCCGATGGCCATATCGATGCGCGTGAGCGTGAGCTGATCGAGGGCGAGTTCACGCGCCTGGACAGCGACCCAGAGCTGCAGCGCTGGTTGCAGGGCGAACTGAACAAGCCGCTCGATCCGGCAGAGGTGGCGCGTGCGGCGCAAACGCCGGAAATGGCCGCCGAGATGTACCTGGCCAGCGTGATGATGGTCGATCAGGAGCACTTCATGGAACGTGCTTACCTCGACGAATTGGCTCGCCAACTGCGCCTGGAACCCGCATTGCGCGAGGAACTTGAACTGCAGGTCAGGCAGGTATCGACACCCTGAGATGGCTTTGAGCTACCCATCGGGCACGCAAGCCCGGTAAGCCTTCAATTCTCCCGATAAAGCGTCAGGCGCCTGGGCTATACTTCGACGATTTTCCCGCTCGTGAAGCTTTCCTGAGGGCTGATTGTGAAGAACTGGACCTTGCGCCAACGGATCCTGGCAAGCTTTGCCGTGATCATCGCCATCATGCTGTTGATGATCGTGGCCGCCTACTCGCGTTTGGTGACCATCGAGTCCAGCGAGGAAGCGGTGGGGTCCGACAGCATTCCCGGCATCTACTACAGCTCGATGATCCGCAGCGCCTGGGTCGACAGCTACGTCGCGACCCAGCAGTTGGTCGGCCTGTCCGAGCACCGCGAGCTGAGCTCGGCCGACGCCGAGTTGTTCAAGGGCTTCCACGACCGGCTCAAAGAACAGATGGCCAACTACCAGGGCACCATCCAGGATGCCCAGGATCAAGCCTCCTTCGATACCTTCGTGGGGCTTGAACAAGCGTACGAGAAGGCCATCGATCAGGTACTGGGTGCCTATCGAGCAGGGAACTATGCCGAAGCCGAGCGCCTGATCATCGAGGTGCTCACGCCGGCCTGGACCGCTGGCCGCAAGCACCTGAACACGGTCATCGACCGCAACACCGAAGCAGCCAATGCCGCCACGCGGGACATCGTCGATGCGGTGGCCACGGCCAAGGTGAGCATGGTGGTATCGCTGATCCTGGCGATTCTCGCCGCCGGCATCTGCGGCCTGCTGCTGATGCGGGTCATCAGCGCGCCCATGCGCAGCATCGTGCAGGCCCTGGACAAACTCAGCTCTGGCGACCTCAGCGTGCGCCTGAGCATGGCGCGCAAGGATGAGTTCGGCGCCATCGAGACCGGCTTCAACGACATGGCCGAGGCATTGGCCAACCTGGTCGCCCAGGCCCAGCGCTCGTCGGTCCAGGTCACGACTTCGGTCACCGAGATTGCTGCCACCTCCAAGCAGCAACAGGCCACCGCCACCGAAACCGCAGCCACCACCACTGAAATCGGCGCGACCTCGCGCGAGATCGCCGCGACCTCTCGCGACCTGGTGCGCACCATGACCGAGGTCACCAGCGCCGCTGATCAGGCCTCCAGCCTGGCCGGCTCCGGTCAGCAAGGTCTGGCGCGCATGGAGGAAACCATGCACCAGGTGATGGGCGCGGCCGACCTGGTCAACGCCAAGCTGGGCATCCTCAACGAGAAGGCCGGCAACATCAATCAGGTGGTGGTGACCATCGTCAAGGTGGCCGACCAGACCAACCTGCTGTCGCTCAACGCCGCCATCGAAGCCGAGAAGGCCGGTGAGTATGGCCGTGGCTTCGCCGTGGTGGCCACTGAGGTGCGTCGCCTGGCCGATCAGACCGCGGTGGCCACCTACGACATCGAGCAGATGGTGCGCGAGATCCAGTCTGCGGTGTCGGCTGGGGTCATGGGCATGGACAAGTTCTCCGAAGAAGTGCGCCGCGGCATGTTCGAGGTGCAGCAGGTGGGCGAGCAGCTCACCCAGATCATCCATCAGGTGCAGGCCCTGGCGCCGCGCGTGCTGATGGTCAACGAAGGCATGCAGGCGCAAGCCACCGGTGCCGAGCAGATCAACCAGGCGCTGGCTCAGTTGAGCGATGCCAGCACGCAAACGGTCGAGTCGCTGCGTCAGGCCAGCTTCGCCATCGACGAATTGAGTCAGGTGGCAGCCGGACTGCGCGGCGGCGTCTCGCGCTTCAAAGTCTGACGACGATGGCCGAGCCGCAATCGCACGAGCAGCGCCAGACCGCGAACAAGGGCGTGTTGTACCTGCAGTTCAGCATTGGCCAGCAGCGCTTCGCCCTGGACGTGCGCGAGGTGATCGAGGTGCTGCCGCTGCGCCCGCTCAAGCCCATCGCCCAGGCACCGCATTGGGTGGCCGGAATTCTTGGTCATCGCGGTACGCTGGTGCCGGTCATCGACCTGTCGGCGCTGAGCTTCGGCACACCTGCGCCGCGCCGCACCAGTACGCGTCTGGTGTTGGTGCACTATCAAGGCGATCCCCTGCGCGCGCCGCTTCGCCTGGGCCTGGTGCTGGAACAGGCCACCCACACCCTGCGCAGCCAACCCGATGAGTTCCTGCCGTATGGCGTGGATAACCGCGAAGCACGCTATCTCGGCCCGGTACGACAGGACGAACATGGCCTGCTGCAGCGCATTCAGGTCGATGATTTGCTCGATGAGGATGTGCGCCGGCTGCTGTTCCCCCAAGTCTCTGAAACGGAGGCTGAATGAGCGAGCAGCGCTTTTTCCGCTTCCTCCAGGAGCGCATCGGGCTGGACGTGGAGTCGGTGGGCGCCTCGATGGTGGAGCGCGCCTTGCGCCAACGCTGTGCGGCGTCGGCGGCCGGCGACCTCGACCACTACTGGCTGTGCCTGCAGCAATCGACCGTCGAGCAGCAGGCGCTGATCGAGGCGGTGATCGTGCCGGAGACCTGGTTTTTCCGATACCCCGAGTCGTTCACCGCGCTGGCCACCTTGGCCCGTAAGCGCCTGGCCGAACTGGCCGGTGCCCGGCCCTTGCGCCTGCTCAGCCTGCCGTGCTCGACCGGCGAAGAGCCCTATTCGATTTCCATGGCGTTGCTCGATGCGGGCTTTGCGCCCTCTGCCTTCCGCGTCGACGCCATGGACATCAGCCCCAGCTCCATCGCGCGCGCCGAACTCGCGGTGTATGGACGCAATTCGTTTCGCGGCAGCGATCTGGCCTTCCGTGACCGGCACTTCGAAGGCGTCAACGACAGCTACCAGTTGTCCGAGCGGGTCCGCCGGCAGGTCAGCCTGGAAGCGGCCAACGTGCTCGACCCGGCGTTGCGCGCGCGCAGTGGACTGTATGACATCGTGTTCTGCCGCAACCTGCTGATCTATTTCGACATCCCGACTCAGCAGCGCGTGTTCGAGGTATTGAAGTTGTTGCTGCACGACGACGGCGTATTGTTCATCGGCCCGGCCGAGGGCAGCTTGCTGGCACGCCTGGGCATGCGCCCGGTCG
This sequence comes from Pseudomonas sp. RAC1, assembly GCF_030658255.1. NCBI lineage: Bacteria > Pseudomonadati > Pseudomonadota > Gammaproteobacteria > Pseudomonadales > Pseudomonadaceae > Pseudomonas > Pseudomonas sp. RAC1. Next base: position 164,128 of record NZ_JAUTXS020000027.1, on the reverse strand, counting down.
GTATCGCGCAGTCGTTCGCCTATGTGCGCCAGGATCCCGCCAGCGTCACTGCGCCGCCCAGTCCCGCACCTGTCGTGCGTGTGGCGGCGACGCCCGCACCGCCACCGCGAGCGACTGCCTGGGCGCCGAATGCGCTGCAGGCTACACGCACCCTGACAGCGCCGATCAGGCCGCTGCCAGTACCGGCGGCGAGCGAGGGTGAGCCCGAACTGCTGGCGAGCATTGCGCGCTTGGCCAACAGCGGCGCCAGCGACCAGGCCCGCGCCAGTTGCGAGCGTTACTTGCGCCAGTTCGCGCCCAAGGCCCAGGTGTATTACTGGCTGGGCTTGCTCAGCGATACCCAGGGCGACGCCGGCGAGGCGCTCAAGCATTACCGCAAGGCGCTGTATCTGGAGCCGCAGCATGCCGAGGCACTGATGCACCTGGCCGCGTTGTTGGCCTCCCAGGGCGACAGTGCCGGCGCACGGCGCCTGCAGGCGCGTGCGGCTAAGGCGGACCGGGAGTCTGAACGATGAGCGAGCAACAGGGCCTGCCACTGATCGCCCGGGCCGACGACGATATCGATGATTGCTGGAACCGCATCGGTGTTCATGGCGACAAGCAATGCCCGTTGCTTGAACGGCATATCCACTGTCGCAACTGCGAAGTGCACGCCGCTGCGGCCACCCGCCTGCTGGACCGCTACGCGCTGCAACAGGACGAGCAGGTCGAGGCCGTCAGCGTCGAGCCGAGGGCTGCGGGACGCTCCATGCTGCTGTTTCGGCTGGGCGAGGAGTGGCTGGCGCTGGCCACAGCCTGCCTGGCGGAGATCGAACCGCTGCTGCCGGTACATTCGCTGCCGCACCAACGCTCGCGAGTCCTGCAGGGGGTGGCCAACGTGCGCGGTGCGCTGGTGCCGTGCCTGTCCTTCGCCGACCTGCTGGGCGTGGCCGCAGTCTCAGGCGCTGAGCGCCCGGGCCGAATCATGCCGCGCATGCTGATCCTTGCCGCCGAGGGCGGGCCGGTGGTGTTGCCGGTGGACGAGGTCGACGGCATCCATCGTCTGGACCTCGCGCAGGCGCAGGACGAGCGCGACGCCGCGACCTTCACCCTGGCGGTACTGCAGTGGCGTGCCCGCAGCGTGCGCGTGCTGGATGAGCGCCAACTTCTGTCTGCCGTGAAGCGGAGCCTGTCATGACCCCGGAGCAAATGCGCGACGCTTCGCTGCTCGAACTGTTCAGCCTGGAGGCCGAGGCCCAGACCCAGGTGCTCAGTGCCGGCCTGCTGGCATTGGAGCGCAATCCGGCCCAGGCCGATCAGCTCGAGGCCTGCATGCGTGCCGCGCACTCGCTCAAGGGCGCCGCGCGAATCGTCGGGATCGATGCGGGCGTCAGCGTGGCTCATGTCATGGAAGACTGCCTGGTGGCGGCTCAGGAACAGCGACTGCTGCTGCGCCCGGAGCACATCGACGCTCTGTTGCAGGGCACCGATCTGCTCATGCGAATCGCCACCCCGGGCGATCTGCAAGGCGAGGCAGCGGTACCGGCGTTCCTGGTGCAGATGGCGGCGCTGCTCGATCCCACCACGCCCATCGTGCCGCGCCCGAGTCTGCCCGCCGAGCCTGCGCCCGCCCCGCCCCCAGCGTACCCGCCGGCGTTGCCGGTGGCCTCGGTCGAGCGCGAACCCGAATCCGAAGCGGCGACGGTTACCAAGACCAGCAGGCGAGGCGGTGAGGGCGGCGAGCGGGTATTGCGGGTCACCGCCGATCGCTTGAACAGCTTGCTTGACCTCTCGAGCAAATCCCTGGTGGAAACCCAACGTCTGAAGCCTTACCTGGCCACCCTGCAGCGCCTCAAGCGCATGCATGGCCAGGGCATGCGTGCGCTGGACGGGCTCAGGGGCCAGCTCGAGGGCAGCGCTCAGAACGTCGAGGTGCTCGAGGCCCTGGCCCAGACCCAACGCCTGCTGGCCGAAACCCAGCAGATCCTCCAGCAGCAGGCCGCCGACCTCGACGAGTTCGGCTGGCAGGCCAGTCAACGCGCTCAATTGCTGTATGACACGGCGCTGGCGTGCCGCATGCGGCCGTTCGCCGATGTACTCACCGGGCAGAGCCGCATGGTCCGCGACCTCGGCCGGTCGCTCGGCAAGCAGGTGCAGTTGCTGATCGAGGGCGACAAGACGCAGGTCGACCGTGATGTGCTGGAGCGCCTGGATGCACCGCTCACCCATTTGCTGCGCAACGCCGTCGACCACGGCATCGAGTCGCCGGAACAGCGCTTGCTGGCGGGCAAGCCGGCCGATGGCACCTTGCGCTTGCGCGCGTCCCATCAGGCCGGCTTGTTGATCCTCGAGCTGACCGACGATGGTGCCGGTATCGACCTGGAGCGCCTGCGCCGCAGCATCGTCGAGCGCGCCTTGTCGCCGGCCGAAACCGTCGCACAGATGAGTGAAGCAGAACTGCTCACCTTCCTGTTCCTGCCGGGTTTCAGCCTGCGCGAGCAGGTCACCGAGGTGTCAGGACGCGGGGTGGGCCTGGATGCGGTGCAGCACATGGTTCGCGAATTACGCGGCTCGATCGAGTTGACCCAGTCGCCAGGCCACGGCTGCTGCTTCCACATGGAAGTACCGCTGACCCTGTCGGTGGTGCGCAGCCTGGTGGTCGAGGTCGGGAGCGAAGCCTACGCCTTCCCGCTGGCGCACATCGAGCGCACCCTCGACGTGCCCGCGCAGTCCATCGTGCAGATCGAGGGGCGCCAGCACTTTTGGCACGAAGACCGCCATATCGGCCTGGTCGCCGCCAGCCAGTTGCTCAATCGTCCGCCCGCGCAGGTTGATGCGGACAGTCTGCGCGTAGTGGTCATCCGTGAGCGCGAGCAGCTCTATGGGGTGGCGGTCGAGCGCCTGATCGGCGAGCGGGTGCTGGTGGTGATGCCGCTGGATCCGCGCCTGGGCAAGGTGCAGGACATTTCTTCCGGGGCGTTGCTCGACGACGGCTCGGTGGTGCTGATCATCGATGTCGAAGACTTGCTGCGCTCGGTGGACAAACTGCTCAGCACCGGTCGCCTGGAGCGCATCGAGCGCAGTGCGGGCGCTGGTCGAGGCGTACCGCGCAAGCGCGTGCTGGTGGTCGACGATTCGCTCACCGTGCGCGAATTGCAGCGCAAGCTGCTCAGCACGCGCGGCTACGAGGTGGCCGTGGCGGTCGATGGCATGGATGGCTGGAATGCGCTTCGGGGCGAGGACTTCGACCTGTTGATCACCGACATCGACATGCCGCGCATGGATGGCATCGAACTGGTGACTTTGGTTCGCCGCGACAATCGATTGCAGTCATTACCGGTGATGGTGGTGTCATACAAAGACCGGGAAGAAGACCGACGACGTGGTCTGGACGCCGGTGCCGACTATTATCTGGCCAAGGCCAGCTTCCATGACGATGCGTTGCTGGACGCCGTGGTGGAGCTGATCGGAGGGGCACAAGGATGAAAATCGCCATCGTCAATGACATGCCCATGGCCGTGGAAGCTTTGCGCCGTGCGCTGGCCTTCGAGCCCGCCCATGAGGTGGTGTGGGTCGCGGGTAACGGTGGGGAGGCCGTGCGCAAGTGTGCCGAACTCACGCCCGACCTGATCCTCATGGACCTGATCATGCCGGTGATGGACGGCGTCGAGGCGACGCGACGCATCATGGCCGAAACGCCCTGCGCGATCGTCATCGTCACGGTGGATCGCAAGCAGAACGTGCACCGCGTGTTCGAGGCCATGGGCCACGGCGCGCTCGATGTGGTGGATACGCCGGCGCTGGGCGCGGGCGATGCCCGTGAGGCTGCCGCGCCGTTGCTGCGCAAGATCCTCAATATCGGCTGGCTGATCGGTCAGCAACGCTCCAGTGCGGCACGTTCGCTGGATGCACCGGCGCGTGCTCCGGCGTCGCGCTGTGCGTTGGTGGCCATCGGCTCCTCAGCCGGTGGTCCGGCGGCTCTGGAAGTGCTGCTCAAGGCGTTGCCGCGGGATTTTCCCGCCGCCATCGTGCTGGTCCAGCATGTCGATCAGGTGTTCGCCGCCGGGATGGCCGAGTGGCTCAGCGGGGTGTCCGGGCTGCCGGTGCGCCTGGCGCGCGAGGGCGAGCCGCCGCAGCCGGGCCAGGTGCTGCTGGCCGGCACCAACCACCATATCCGGCTGTTGCAGAACGGCCAATTGGCTTACACCGCCGAGCCGGTCAACGAAATCTATCGACCCTCGATCGACGTGTTCTTCGAGAGTGTGGCGCGCTTCTGGCGCAGCGAGGCGGTGGGGGTGCTGCTCACCGGCATGGGCCGTGACGGCGCCCAGGGTTTGAAGCTGATGCGCGAACAGGGCTTTCTGACCATTGCCCAGGACCAGCAGAGCAGTGCGGTATATGGCATGCCCAAAGCGGCCGCAGCGATCCAGGCGGCCGTCGAGATTCGGCCGCTGGAACGGATTGCCGGGCGACTAGTGGAAATCTTTCCGAAATGACGACATGTGTTGAGTCACGCCGAGTGGTCGGTGGTGATCTGGTGAATACAGATGAATGATCTACCGATCGAAGGTTTCACGACGATCAACGAAGGTGCCGCCATGGTCCTGCTGGTCGATGACCAGGCGATGATCGGCGAGGCGGTGCGTCGCGGGCTGTCCCATGAAGAGAACATCGACTTCCACTTCTGCGCCGACCCGCATCAGGCGGTGGCCCAGGCGATGCGCATCAAGCCCACGGTGATCCTGCAGGATTTGATCATGCCAGGCCTGGACGGTCTGACCCTGGTGCGCGAATACCGCAACAACCCCGCCACCCAGGATATTCCGATCATCGTCCTTTCGACCAAGGAGGATCCGCTGGTCAAGAGCGCCGCCTTCGCCGCCGGAGCCAACGATTACCTGGTCAAGCTGCCGGACACCATCGAGTTGGTGGCGCGCATCCGCTATCACTCGCGTTCCTACCTGACCCTGTTGCAGCGCGATGAGGCCTACCGGGCCTTGCGGGTGAGCCAGCAGCAGTTGCTCGACACCAATCTGATGCTGCAGCGGCTGATGAACTCCGATGGTCTGACCGGGCTGTCGAACCGCCGCCACTTCGACGAGTACCTGGAGCTCGAGTGGCGCCGGGCCATGCGCGAGCAGCAGCAATTGTCGTTGCTGATGATCGACGTGGACTACTTCAAGGCCTACAACGACAGCTTTGGCCATCTGGCCGGCGACGAGGCCTTGCGCCAGGTGGCCGAGGCCATTCGCGGTTCCTGTTCGCGGCCCAGTGACCTGCCGGCGCGCTACGGCGGCGAGGAGTTCGCCCTGGTGCTGCCCAACACCTCACCGGGTGGCGCGCGCCTGATCGCGGAAAAGCTGCGCCAGACCGTCCTGGCGCTGAAGATTCCCCACAGCGCACCGCAGGCGGACTCGAGCCTGACCGTGAGCATCGGCCTGGCCACCCAGACCCCGGTGATCGGCAGCCATTGCCGGCAACTGATCTCGGCGGCGGACAAAGGCCTGTACCAGGCCAAGAACAGCGGTCGCAATCAGGTGGGTATCGCCTGAAAGCAGCGTCTGCGGGAACGGGGGCGATGGCCTGAGTGCCCAGGTCGATTGATCGCCCTTTCGCGACACATGGCCGCTCCCGCACTGCCGTACCGCTACGGACTGCGATATACTCGCGGGCTTTTCACCGAATTCGCGCGAGAGCTGCCCGCCCATGGAAATCCAACCGATCCTCAATACCATCAAGGACCTTACCGAGCGTTCCCAGTCAATTCGGGGGTATCTTTGACTACGATCACAAAAGTGATCGCCTGATCGAAGTCAACCGCGAACTGGAAGACCCGGCCGTCTGGAACAAGCCTGAGTATGCCCAGAGCCTGGGCCGCGAGCGGGCCATGCTGGCGCAGGTGGTCGAGACCCTGGACAAGCTGTCCGGCGGCCTGGCCGATTGCAAGGACTTGCTCGACATGGCCGTGGAAGAGGGTGACGACGCAGCCGTCAGCGATGTGATCGGGGAACTCGAAGGGCTCGAGGAATCCCTCGCCCAACTGGAGTTCCGCCGCATGTTCAGCGGCGAGATGGACATGAACAACGCCTACCTCGACATCCAGGCAGGTTCCGGCGGCACCGAGGCGCAGGACTGGGCCAACATCCTGCTGCGCATGTACCTGCGCTGGGCCGACAAGCGCGGTTTCGATGCCACCATCATCGAGCTGTCCGAAGGCGAGGTCGCCGGCATCAAGGGCGCCACCGTGCACATCAAGGGCGAATATGCCTTCGGCTGGTTGCGCACCGAGATCGGCGTCCACCGTCTGGTACGCAAGAGCCCGTTCGACTCCGGCGCCCGTCGCCACACCTCGTTCTCGGCGGTGTTCGTTTCGCCGGAAATCGACGACAAGGTCGAGATCGAGATCAACCCGTCCGACCTGCGCGTCGACACCTACCGCTCCTCCGGTGCGGGCGGTCAGCACGTCAACACCACCGACTCGGCGGTGCGTATCACCCACGTGCCGACCAATACCGTGGTGGCGTGCCAGAACGAACGCTCCCAGCACGCCAACAAGGACACCGCCATGAAAATGCTGCGGGCCAAGTTGTACGAGCTGGAAATGCAGAAGCGCAATGCCGCTTCCCAGGCGCTGGAAGATAGCAAGTCGGACATCGGCTGGGGTCACCAGATCCGCTCCTACGTGCTTGACGACTCGCGGATCAAAGACCTGCGCACCGGCGTCGAGCGCAGCGATTGCCAGAAAGTCCTCGACGGCGACCTCGATCAGTACCTCGAAGCGAGCCTCAAGCAGGGCCTGTAAACCGCACACCACCGCCGCGATACCTGGCCTGGGGCCGGTGTCGCGTGGCCTGCCCGACAGGGGCAACGAACACCTGATGGAACCAATGACGACATGAGCGACCTGAAGACCGAATCGCAAGACCTGCAACAGGAAGAAAACACCCTGATCGCCCTGCGCAAGGACAAACTTGCCGCCGAGCGGGCCAAGGGTAATGCCTTCCCCAATGACTTCCGTCGCGACAGCTACTGCAACGACCTGCAGAAGCAGTACGTGGACAAGACCAAGGAAGAACTGGAAGCAGCCGCGATTCCGGTCAAGGTCGCCGGCCGCATCATGCTCAACCGTGGCGCGTTCATGGTCATCCAGGACATGACCGGGCGCATCCAGGTCTACGTCAACCGCAAGACCCTGCCCGAGCAGACTCTGGCAGCGGTCAAGACCTGGGACCTGGGCGACATCATCAGCGCTGAAGGGACCCTGGCGCGTTCCGGCAAGGGCGACCTGTACGTCGAGATGACCGACGTGCGCCTGCTGACCAAGTCGCTGCGTCCGCTGCCGGACAAGCACCATGGCCTGACCGACACCGAACAGCGCTATCGTCAGCGCTACGTCGACCTGATGGTCAACGAGGACACGCGCCACACCTTCCGTGTGCGCTCCCAGGTGATCTCGCACATCCGCAAGTTCCTCGCCGAGCGCGACTTCCTCGAAGTCGAAACGCCGATGCTGCAGACCATTCCCGGTGGCGCCGCCGCCAAGCCTTTCGAAACCCACCACAATGCGCTGGACATGGCCATGTTCCTGCGTATCGCGCCTGAGCTGTACCTCAAGCGTCTGGTGGTCGGTGGCTTCGAGAAAGTCTTCGAGATCAACCGCAACTTCCGCAACGAAGGCGTCTCGACCCGGCACAACCCCGAGTTCACCATGCTCGAGTTCTACCAGGCCTATGCCGATTACCGCGACAACATGGACCTGACCGAAGAGCTGTTCCGCGAGCTGGCACAGTTGGTCCTGGGCAGCACCGACGTGCCCTATGGCGACAAGGTGTTCCACTTCGGTGAGCCGTTCGCTCGCCTCAGCGTGTTCGACTCGATCCTCAAGTACAACCCGGAGCTGACCGCGGCCGACCTGCAGGATGTCGACAAGGCCCGTGACATCGCCAAGAAGGCCGGTGCCAAGGTGCTCGGCCACGAGGGCCTGGGCAAGCTGCAGGTGATGATTTTCGAAGAACTGGTCGAGCACAAGCTGGAGCAACCGCACTTCATCACCGAGTACCCGTTCGAGGTCTCGCCACTGGCTCGCCGCAACGATGACAACCCGGCCGTCACCGACCGTTTCGAGCTGTTCATCGGCGGCCGCGAAATCGCCAACGCCTACTCCGAGCTCAACGACGCCGAGGACCAGGCCGAGCGCTTCCTGGCCCAGGTGGCCGAGAAGGATGCAGGTGACGACGAAGCCATGCACTACGACGCCGACTTCGTGCGCGCCCTGGAGTACGGCATGCCGCCGACCGCCGGTGAGGGGATCGGTATCGACCGCCTGGTGATGCTGCTGACCAACTCGCCGTCGATTCGCGATGTGATCCTCTTCCCGCACATGCGCCCGCAGGCCTGAGCCCACTGACCAAGCCGCCTCCCGAGGCGGCTTTTTCTTGCATTTCGTGAGGTACTTCCCGTGACACCCGCAACTGCCCCGCAAGGGGCTGCCGGCGTGGCCAATGCCGTCGCCGAGAGCGTCCAGTATCAAGGCCGCAAGGCCAGTCGCCAGGGCAGCGAGCAGCGCCGCCAGCAGATCCTCGACGCCGCCATGCGCATCGTCGTGCGTGATGGTGTGCGCGGCGTGCGGCATCGCGCTGTGGCCGCCGAGGCCGGTGTGCCCCTGTCGGCCACCACCTATTACTTCAAGGACATCGAGGACCTGCTCACCGACAGCTTCGCCCAGTACGTCGAGCGCAGCGCCGCCTACATGGCCAAGCTGTGGGCCAACACCGAAGGGGTGTTGCGTCATTTGCTCGCCCAGGGCGATTGCAGCGCCTTGTCACGGGCGCGTCTGGCCGACGAAGTGGCGCGCATGACCGCTGACTATGTGAGCCGCCAATTGCTCAACCGCCGCGACTTCCTGCTGGCCGAACAGGCGTTTCGCCAGGAGGCGTTGCTGTGTCCGCGTCTGGCCGAACTGGTGCGCGCCCATGAGCAGATCCTGCTGCATGGTGCGCGGCAGATGCTCGAGGTGGTCGGCTCGCGTCAGCCGCAACAGGACGCCCTGGTGTTGACGGCCATCATCGAGCAGATGGAATATCAGGGCCTGCTCGATGCGCCCGATGCCCAGGCCGACGAACAGATGCTCGCTATCCTGACCCGCTATCTGCACTTGGTGCTGGCTGCGGTGTAAGGCATAGCCGATTTCTTCAAGGAGAACCCGATGAAAGCCTGGCGTGTGCTGTTGCTGACCCTGTCGTTCCTGCTGCTGGGCGGATGTCTGGTGACGTTCGACGAACCGCTGGCGGCGCACCAGGCGGCGCCCAAGGGCCTGGTGGGTCACTGGAGCAGCAAGGATGCCTGGGGCCAGCCGCTGCAGTTGACCATCAGCCGCACGGTTGGCGACACCTACAAGGCGGTGGCCCGCACCCAGGGCAAGGCGCCACAGTCCTACGACTTCACCGTGTCGCGCCATGGCAACCGCTGGTATCTGTCGGCGGCGGTGCCCAAGTCCTTGGGTGGCCACTATGTGATCGGCGGCTTCGAACTGATCGATGGCAAACAGTTGGTGGTCTACAACCTGGACGTGGAACAGATGCAGCAGGCCGTGGACAAGCAGGAACTCAGTGGTCGCCGCACCGAGGTGCCGCAAGACAACGGCGCGGGCGTGTTGATCGACAGTTCGGCCGAACGCGTTCTGGCATACCTGGACGACCCGGCCAACTCCGACCTGTTCGTGGAAGCGGCGCGGTTCCAGCGGACCAGCAAATAAACCTGCCGGACGCTTTGCGGCTGAAGCGTTCGCTATTGGCCTCAAAGCTATAGCCCGGCACGGCCAGCGTTTTTCAGAAAGGAGTTCCCGGTGGACGATTACCAACAGACCATCCGCGCGCTGTCCGACCGTATCGTCGCCGCCCAGACCCCGATACGGGTGCTGGATGCGGTGAAGTGGGACGACGGCATCCGCCAGGGCTTCTACAAGACCAAGGGCAAGGAACCGCCGGCGGTAGATCGCGCCTACTATCAAAGCCGGCCGCTGTCATTCGACTCCAGCGCGGTGAAAGCCGAATTCCAGAGTATCGAGCGCGACATCACCCGCCAGCTCGGCCAGTTCAACCCAGTCGGGCAGATCATGCGACGCATGTGCAAGGAGTACCGCATGGTGGTGCGCATGCTCGAAGCGCGCGGCACCGAGGACTTCGGCCTGATCTCCCAGGAGCTGTACGGCGCCGCGTCCGATGCCTTCCACGCGGGTGACCCGACCCTGGCCGACCTGGGGCTGATGCTTTCGGATTACCTGAACAACATCGACGGGCGCGGCGACCTCAAGGACGAGCCGAAGAACCTCACGGCCAAGGAAGCGGTGGAAATTCTCCAGCGTCGCCTGAACAAGGTGTTCGGCGAGGCGGAAGAAACCATCCGCGTGTTCGAGTCCGACGGTATCGTCGCCGATGCCGCGGCCGGTGCCGACTACATCAAGGTGCGCAGCGACGCCCTGTTCAACAGCCGGGACGTGCGGGCGCTGGAGGTGCATGAAGGGCTGGTGCATGTCGGCACCACCCTCAACGGCCTCAACCAGCCCATCTGCACCTTCCTCTCCAAAGGCCCGCCATCGTCCACCGTGACCCAGGAGGGCCTGGCCATTCTCATGGAGGTGATCGCCTTCGCCTCCTACCCTAGCCGCTTGCGCAAACTGACCAACCGTACCCGCGCCATCCACATGGTGGAGCAGGGCGCCGACTTCATGCAGGTCTACGCTTTTTTCCGCGACCAGGGCTTCGAAATGGCCGACAGCTACGGCAATGCCAGTCGCGTGTTCCGTGGTTCCGTGCCCAATGGCCTGCCATTCACCAAAGACTTGTCCTATCTCAAGGGCTTCATCATGGTCTACAACTACATTCAGTTGGCCGTGAGGAAGGGCAAGCTGGAGCAGATCCCGCTGCTGTTCTGCGGCAAGACCACGCTGGAAGACATGCGCACGTTGCGTCAATTGGTCGAAGAGGGCCTGGTGGCGCCACCGAAGTACCTTCCCGAGCAGTTCCGCGACCTTAACGCGCTGTCGGCCTGGATGTGTTTCTCCAACTTCCTCAACCACCTGAGCCTCGATCGCATTGAAGCCGACTACGCCAACATTCTCTGAGCGCTGCCGTACGCTGTTGCTGGGGCTCGGCCTGGTGTGCCTGGCCGGTTGCAGCAGTCTGCTGTTCTACCCCGAGCCCGGTCAGCCGTTCACGCCAGAGCGTGCGCAGTTGCAGTACCGCGACGTGACGCTGACGGCGCGCGATGGCACGCGCTTGCATGGCTGGTGGTTACCGGCCAAAGCCGGCGTCGCGGTGAAGGGTACGGTGCTGCACCTGCATGGCAACGGCGGCAACCTGGCCTGGCACCTGGGCGGTAGCTACTGGCTGCCTGAGCAGGGCTATCAGGTGCTGATGCTCGACTACCGGGGCTATGGCCTCTCTGCCGGCAAGCCTACGCTGCCGGCGGTGTACCAGGACATCGAAGCCGCTTTGGATTGGCTGGGGCAGGCGCCCGAGGTCCAAGGCAAGCCGCTGGTATTGCTGGGCCAGAGCCTGGGAGGGGCCATGGCCATCCACTATCTGGCCGAACACCCCCAGCAACGCCAGCGCTTCAGCGCCCTTGTGTTCGACGGCGTACCAGCCAGCTACCGCGATGTCGGGCGCTTTGCCTTGAGCACCTCGTGGATGACTTGGCCGCTGCAGGTGCCGCTGTCCTGGCTGGTACCCGACGGCGACAGCGCGATCCGTTCCATCGAGCGTCTGGACAGCCCACCGAAGCTGTTCTTCCATAGCATCGACGACAACCTGGTGCCGATGGCCAACGGCATCCGGCTGTATCAGCACGCACCGCCGCCGCGCGTGCTGCAACTGACCCGGGGCGATCATGTGCAGACCTTCGCCGACCCGACCTGGCGTCAGGTGATGCTGCGTTTTCTCGACGATCCCAGCCATTTCAACGGCCTGCGCCGATTGGCGGAAGTGCCGAACTACCCTGACGAGAACCACCCGCAATGAGTGAAGAACGCAACGCCATCCCGCTGATCCTGACCGGTGTAGGCACCATCATCGTCACCGTGGGGGCCTTGTGGTACTACGGTTACCTGCACTTCGCCAAGCCTGAAGACGCGCTGCTGCTGCAGGACTACACCATGCTCAAGACCATCCCGGGCGAAGACTACAAGGTATCGCTGGAGCCCTCGCCGCAATTGGCGCAGTGCGTCGACGGCGTGCTGGTGCTGTTCGATACCCAGCAGAAGGGCCTGACGGGCGTGCTGGTGGACAACCGCAAGCGGGCGATCCGCTGCATGGGTCAGGACACGCCGCAACAGGTGCAATAAAACCTGCAGGCATGAAAAAACCCGCCATCGAGGCGGGTTTTTTCATATTACCGAGCAGACGCTATCAACGGATGGTCGAACGCGGCGCTACCGGTTGGTTGTCGTTGGAGATGGTGACTTCCACGCGACGGTTCTGGGCACGGCCAGAATTGCTGGAGTTGTCCGCAACCGGATACTCCTTACCGTAACCCTGGGCGACGATGCGCGCTGGGTCGATGCCGGCACGTACCAGGGCCATGCGCACGCTGTTGGCGCGACGCTCGGACAGGCTCTGGTTATAGCTCTGCGAACCGACGCTGTCGGTGTAGCCTTCGACGATCACCTTACGCTCTGGATTTTCCTGGAGGAAAGTGGCCAGGGTGGTGATGTTCGGCAGGGCGCTGCTCTTGAGCTCAGCCTTGTTGAAGTCGAACAGCACGTCGCCGAAGGTCACCAGGGTGCCGCGGTCGGTCTGCTTGGCGTTGAGCTTGTCCTGCAGGGCTTTGATCTGCGCGTCGCGGGCGTCCAGCTTGGCCTGGGCGCGCTGGGCGGCGGCGTTCTTCAGGTCAGCTTCGGCGGTACGCAGGGCGATGGTCTGCTTGGCCACTTCGACACGTTGGTTGGTCAGATAGGCCAGTTGGTCGACCTTCTTCTCGTCTTCGCGGTCCATGTAGGCCTTGTCGGCCTTGTTCAGCCAGTCCTGGGCGTCCTTGGTTTCCAGCGCCGCGACTTTGCTCGCCTGCGGATCGCTCTGCAGCGACGAGAAGTTGGTGCGGGCCGATTCCAGGTTGGCGTTCGGGTCGTGCGAGCACGCAGCCAGGCCAACGCTCAGGGCCAGAAGGGCGGGGATCATTACGTAGTTGCGCATAGTGTTCATCCTTTGATCGATAACGAAGGCAGGTGGGCGGTCAGGCAGGCCTTACTGGGCGCTGCGCAGGCCTTCCTCACGCACGTCATTGACGCCTTGGCGGGCATCCTGCACGGCCTTCTGGGCCTTGGCTGCCTGGGCCTTGCGCTCGGCGACGCGGGCGTCCCACTCGGCCTGTTCGGCCAGGCGCTTGGCTTCGTCGTACTTCTTGTCATGCATGGCGATTTCGGCCTGCTTGAACTTGTCCTGCGCAGCTTTCATCTCGACTGCGGCGTACTCGGTGCCGCCGGCGCTGACCGCAGAATTCACGGCGGACTGGGTCACGGCGTACTGTTCGGTCGGCGGATTGCCAGCACAGCCGGCCAGGACCAGGCTGCTGCCCAGGGCCAGCGCGGCCAGTTTCAGCCCGCGCAGTGAGTTGGACGGGAAGTTTGCGGTGCGGGTCTTCATGGTGGTCAACTCCATTGGAACACTCCTGATAACGATGTCCGTGACAGTCCATCGCTCCCTGACATCACATAGGCTTGTGCCGGTGCACCAAACACCATGGGCGCAGGGTTTTTGCGTGATGGCTATTGGCTCCGACTTGAGCGATTCAAGAATAGTTCAGAAAAAACTTAGCTAGGCAACGCAACTTTTTCTGACTGATCGGTCAGTGCGCACAGGCCGCTGACTCAAGCCCATCGCACGTGCCACGGCGCGGTCTGTGTTGAGAACCGCGGCAGGTTGCAATAGTTGCATTGGCGTGGCGTCGCTTGTCTTGGCGGGCGGTCGTGGGCACTCTTGGCGGATCGACCGGGATGCTGGCGCGGGGTGACCGCGCGATCTAAGGAGAGCCAATGACCGATATCGATGTGCGCTTGCGTGAAGATGTCCACCTATTGGGTGAGCTGCTCGGGGAAACCATTCGCCAGCAGCATGGCGAAGGTTTTTTGCAGAAGATCGAGGACATTCGCCACAGTGCCAAGGCCGATCGCCGCGGTGCGGGCGAGCAGTTGAGTTCGACCCTTGCCGATCTGGCCGATGACGACCTGCTGCCGGTGGCCCGTGCGTTCAACCAGTTCCTCAACCTGGCCAACATCGCCGAGCAGTACCAGTTGATCCATCGGCGCGGTGCCGAGCAGCAGGCGCCCTTCGAGGAACGCGCCTTGCCAGAACTGCTGGCACGGCTGCGCCAGGCCGGGCATGACGATCACACCCTGGCCCGGCAGTTGGCCGAACTGGACATCCAGTTGGTGCTGACGGCGCACCCCACCGAAGTGGCGCGGCGCACCTTGATCCAGAAGTACGATGCGATCGCCGCCCAACTCGCCGCCCAGGACCATCGCGACCTCACGCCCGCCGAGCGCCAGCAGATTCGCGAGCGGCTGCGCCGTCTTATCGCCGAGGCCTGGCATACCGAGGAAATCCGTCGTACCCGGCCCACCCCGGTCGATGAAGCCAAGTGGGGCTTTGCAGTGATCGAGCACTCGCTGTGGCAGGCCATTCCCAATCACCTGCGCAAGGTCGACCAGGCCTTGTTCGACGCCACCGGCCAGCGACTGCCGCTGAGCGCCGCGCCGATCCGCTTCGCCTCATGGATGGGCGGTGACCGCGACGGCAACCCCAACGTCACCGCGCCTGTAACCCGTGAGGTACTGCTGTTGGCGCGCTGGATGGCGGCTGACCTGTTCCTGCGCGACATCGATGCGCTGGCGGCGGATTTGTCCATGCAGCAGGCCAGCGCCGCGCTGCGTGAAGTGGTCGGTGACAGCGCCGAGCCCTATCGCGCGGTGCTCAAGCAACTGCGCGACCGCTTGCGCGCCACCCGCGCCTGGGCCCATGCCTCCTTGGCCGGGCCACAGCCTGCTTCGGCGCAGGTGCTGGTCAACAACCGCGAACTGATCGAGCCCCTCGAGCGATGCCATCAGTCGCTGCATGACTGCGGCATGGGCGTGATCGCCGACGGTCCGCTGCTCGACTGTCTGCGCCGGGCGGTGACCTTTGGCCTGTTCCTGGTGCGCCTGGACGTGCGCCAGGACGCAGCCCGGCACCGCGATGCACTGTCGGAAATCACCGACTACCTGGGGCTGGGACGCTACGCCGACTGGGACGAAGAGCAGCGCATCGCCTTCCTGCAAGCCGAACTGGCCAATCGTCGACCCCTGCTGCCTGGCTATTTCCAGCCCGAGGCGGACACCGCCGAGGTGCTGGCGACCTGTCGCGAGATCGCGGCGGCGCCCGCTGCCTCGCTGGGGTCCTACGTGATTTCCATGGCCGGCGCGGCCTCCGATGTGTTGGCAGTGCAATTGCTGTTGAAGGAAGCCGGGCTGACCCGGCCGATGCGCGTGGTGCCGCTGTTCGAGACCCTGGCCGATCTGGACAACGCCGGCCCGGTGATGGAGCGCCTGCTCGGTTTGCCCGGTTATCGCGACACGCTGCACGGTCCGCAGGAAGTGATGATCGGCTATTCCGACTCGGCCAAGGACGCCGGCACCACGGCGGCGGCCTGGGCGCAGTACCGCGCACAGGAAAACCTGGTGCGGATCTGTCGTGAACATGAGGTCGAATTGCTGCTGTTCCATGGCCGCGGCGGCACCGTCGGGCGTGGCGGTGGTCCTGCCCACGCGGCGATCCTGTCGCAGCCCCCGGGCTCGGTGGCCGGACGCTTCCGGACCACCGAGCAGGGCGAAATGATCCGCTTCAAGTTCGGCCTGCCGGGCATCGCCGAACAGAACCTCAACTTGTATCTGGCGGCGGTGCTGGAGGCGACCTTGCTCCCGCCTCCGCCGCCGCAGCCCGCCTGGCGCGAGGTGATGGACCAGATGGCCGCCGACGGCGTCCAGGCCTACCGCGCGGTGGTGCGCGAGAACCCGGATTTCGTCGAGTATTTCCGGCAGTCCACGCCCGAGCAGGAACTGGGACGTCTGCCGTTGGGTAGCCGGCCTGCCAAGCGCCGCGCCGGGGGCATCGAGAGTCTGCGGGCGATCCCATGGATCTTCGGCTGGACCCAGACACGGCTGATGCTGCCGGCCTGGCTGGGCTGGGAAACCGCGTTGAGCAACGCTCTGGCCCGGGGGCAGGGTGACCTGCTGACGCAGATGCGTGCGCAGTGGCCGTTCTTCCGTACGCGTATCGACATGCTGGAGATGGTCTTGGCCAAGGCCGATGCGGAAATCGCCAAAGCCTACGACGAACGTCTGGTGCAACCGCAACTGCTGGCGTTGGGGTCGCATCTGCGCGACCTATTGTCGCAGTCGTGCCAGGTGGTGCTGAGCCTGACCGGCCAGCCGGTGCTACTGGCCCACAGTCCCGAGACCTTGGAATTCATCAGTCTGCGCAACACCTACCTGGACCCGCTGCATCGCCTGCAGGCCGAACTGCTGGCCCGCTCGCGGGTGCGCGAAGCCGCTCTGGATAGCCCATTGGAGCAGGCCCTGCTGGTCACCGTGGCCGGCATTGCGGCGGGTTTGCGCAACACCGGCTGAGGTGCCGAGGCACCGTCGAATGCGCGCAAGCGACGGTGTCTTGCAAGGCGGTGCGGGGTGCGGTTGCGAGGGGCGCAACCCGCACTGAAAAGGGGCATGGCACGCCGGTCCGTGCCACTTTCGCACGCTTGTCTGGCTGACGGGCGCTGTGTATCTTGAGCAGCCTTTTGACCGATTTTCCGGTCTATCCGATTTTCCGGACTTGGCCCTGAACCGCCGAATCCACTGTTTTGCTATAAAAAAATATGAGGAGCACAAGATGCGCGTAATTCTGCTGGGAGCTCCCGGGGCCGGTAAAGGTACTCAGGCAAAGTTCATCACCGAAAAGTTCGGTATTCCGCAAATCTCCACGGGCGACATGCTGCGTGCCGCGGTCAAGGCCGGTACCCCGCTGGGCCTGGAGTTGAAGAAAGTCATGGATGCCGGTCAACTGGTCTCCGACGAACTCATCATCGGTCTGGTCAAGGAGCGCATCGCTCAGCCAGATTGCAAAAATGGCTGCCTGTTCGATGGCTTCCCGCGGACCATCCCGCAGGCTGAAGCCATGGTCGCGGCAGGCGTGGACATCGATGCCGTGGTGGAAATCGCCGTGGACGACGAAGAGATCGTCGGGCGCATGGCCGGTCGCCGCGTTCACCTGGCCTCCGGTCGCACCTACCACATCCAGTACAACCCGCCGAAGGTCGAGGGCAAGGACGACGTCACGGGCGAGGAACTGATTCAGCGCGACGACGACAAGGAAGAGACGGTGCGTCATCGCCTGTCGGTCTATCACACCCAGACCAAACCGCTGGTGGACTTCTATCAGAAGCTGTCCGCCGCGAATGACGGCAAGCCCAAGTACGCCCATATCGCAGGTGTCGGCTCGGTCGAGTCGATCACCGCCAAGGTACTGCAAGCCCTGAGCTGATCGTCCCTTGCAGTGCACCACGGCCCGCTTGCGGGCCGTAGTCGTTTATACTGCCGGCCTTTTCCCTTTCGCCTTTGGATACACGTTCGATGACCACCCTGCTGGCCCTGGATACCGCCACCGAAGCCTGTTCCGTCGCCCTGCTGCATGACGGCCAGGTGACCAGCCACTACGAGGTGATTCCGCGCCAGCATGCGCAGAAACTGCTGCCGATGCTCAAGCAATTGTTGGCTGACGCCGGGGTGGCCCTGAACGCGGTGGACGCCATCGCCTTCGGTCGCGGGCCGGGCGCCTTCACCGGCGTGCGCATCGCCATTGGCGTGGTCCAAGGCCTGGCATTCGCCCTGCAGCGTCCGGTGCTGCCGGTGTCCAACCTGGCGGCGCTGGCCCAGGGCGCGTTGCGTCAGCACGGCGTGCAGCAGGTGGCGGCGGCCATCGATGCGCGTATGGACGAGGTGTACTGGGGCTGCTACCAGGCCCAGGGCGACGAAATGCGTCTGCTGGCACCGGAACGCGTGATTGCCCCTGAACAGGTGGTGTTGCCTCAGGGCGGTCAGTGGTTTGGCGCCGGCACCGGCTGGGGCTACGGCGAGCGACTGGCGGTTCAGGTGGCCAGCCACGACGCCCAGGCCTTGCCCCATGCCCAGGACATCCTCAGCCTCGCCGCGCATGCCTGGGCGCGCGGCGAAGCGGTGGCCGCCGACCAGGCGCAGCCGGTGTATCTGCGCGACAACGTGGCCACACCAAAGGCGCGCTGAGTGCAGTTCGTCGGCTATTGCGGTTCGAGATAAACATTTGGCAAAAACTGTGGTCCAGTTATCACGGCCGCGTTGGTGATGGATGCCGGATGCTGCTAGATTGCCATTACTGTTTCTGAGTATGCCCTCATGCGCATCGACGGATTCTCCTCACAGCCGTACCCGGTCAAGCGCCCCCCGCGCAAGGGACCGGTGCGCGACGAGTCGATCGAAGACGCGCAGCTCGTCGAGGACGACGATGAAGCGGTGCAGGTCGCCCGCGCCCAGCGCCGCAGCGCTGGCCTGCCGGCCCGCCAGCAGGACATGATCTTCCCTCGGGCCCGTGATCGTCGCACGGCGACCGCCTTGGCCAGCTACCTGAGCACCGCCGGCTTCAGCGACTGGGAGATGGAAGTGCTGGGGCTCGACCTGTACATTTGAGCGATGAGCCCATCGCCACTGCCTTACCACCTCGGATGCCCGTCCTGGAGCGAAAACGCCTGGCGCGAGTACCTCTACCCCGTCGATTCGCGATCCCCGCAGTTTCTCGGGCTGTACTGCCAGGTGTTCAACGCTGTCGAGGGTAACACCACCTTCTATGCCCGCCCTGCACCCGCCACGGTCGAGCGCTGGGCGCAGTCGATGCCTGCAGGCTTCCGCTTCACCGCCAAGTTTCCCCGCGAGGTCAGCCACTGCGACGATCTGCGTCAGCAACTGGACTCGGCCGCCGACTTCACTCGCCTGTTGGCGCCGCTGGGCGAACGGGTATCGCCTTACTGGCTGCAACTGCCGGCATCCTTCGGGCCGGGACGTCTGGCCGAACTGAGCCAGTTCCTCGACGACATCGGCGTGCCCGTGGCGGTGGAGGTGCGCAACGATGCGTTTTTCGCCCGAGGCGACGAAGAACGGCTGCTCAACCGGCTGTTGCACGCGCGCGGGGTGGAGCGTATCTGCCTGGATTCGCGGGCATTGTTCAGTTGCACGTCGCGCTCGCCCGAGGTGCTGCACGCGCAGTCGAAGAAACCCAAGGTGCCGCCTCGGCCCGCAGCGTTCAGTCAGCATCCGCAGGTGCGCTTCATTGGTCATCCCGAACTGGACGCCAACGATCCATTCCTCACGCCTTGGGTGGACAAGATCGCCGAGTGGATCGAGCAAGGGCGCTGCCCGTACATGTTCCTGCACACCGCCGACAACCGCCTGGCCGCCGCCCTGGCGCAGCGTTTTCACCAGCGTTTGATGATGCGCTTGCCGGGCCTGGCCGCGTTACCGGAATTGCCTCGTGCGCCTGAGGTCGAACAACTGGGACTGCTCTGACACCCCTTTTGACCCTCCCGGAGACGTGATCATGGATGTGCAAACCCTGCGAGCCGAAGCCTTCAAGGCGCTGCACGCGCGCGATGGCGCTTTCGTCATCGCCAACCCCTGGGATGCGGGCTCGGCACGGATGCTGGCGGCGCTCGGCTTCGAAGCCCTGGCCACCACCAGTGCGGGGCTGGCCTTCAGCCTGGGGCGGCCGGATGCCGAAGGTGCCCTAGGCCTGGACGAAGTGCTCGACAACGCCAGGGGTATCGTCGACGCCACCGCGCTGCCCGTCTCCGCCGACCTGGAGAACGGCTTCGGCGACGCGCCGCAGGACTGCGCCAACGCCATTCTGCGCGCCGCTGAAGTGGGCCTGGTGGGCGCTTCGATCGAAGACGCCAGCGGCCGGGCCGATGCGCCGATCTACGAGTTCGCTGTGTCGTTGGAGCGGGTGCGCGCGGCGGTTCAGGCCGCGCGCAGCTTGCCGTTTGCTTTCACGCTATGTGCCCGCGCCGAGAACCTGCTGCACGGGCGCATGGACCTTGACGACACCATTGGCCGCCTGCAGGCGTACGCCGAGGCCGGGGCCGATGTGGTGTACGCACCGGGACTGCGCAGCGTCGAGGAAATTCGTGCGGTGGTGCAGGCAGTGGCGCCGACGCCGGTGAACGTACTCATGGGGCTGGCGGGAGTACCGCTGGGCGTCAATCAGTTGCAGGACCTGGGCGTGCGTCGCATCAGCGTCGGTTCGTCGCTGGCGCGTGCGGCGCTGGGCGCCTTCCAGCGGGCGGCGCTGGAGATTCGTGATCAGGGCACGTTCAGCTACGCCGACCAGGCGATGCCGTTCGACGCGCTCAACGACTTGCTGCGCCGCTGACTCGCGTGCGTCTGATCGCGCTGCTGCTCGGCGCCCTGTTGCTGGTCGGCGCGCAGGCTTGGTATCTGGGCTGGCGGCCACCGGCGCCGTGGAATCCCTGGGCGCCGCTGGATGTGCGGCAGCCGCCGAACCTGCTGACCGCCTGGAAACTCTCGCGTCTGCGCGATGACCCGGCGCTTTGCCGTCAAGCGCTGGAAACCTCTGCGCTGCGTTATCGGGCACAGGCCGACAGCCCGGCCTCAGCCGATTGTCCTTTGCGCAATGTCTGGCGTGTGGAAAGCGGTGAGGCACGCTTGAGCAGCAGTTTCATCGCCAGTTGCCCGCTGGCAGTGGCCTATGCGCTGTTCGAGATCCACGGTCTGCAGCCGGCCGCGCAGCGGGTGTTCGGGCAGCCGGTCACGCAGGTGGACCACCTGGGCAGTTTCGCTTGCCGCAATGTGTACCACCGGGCACAAGGCAGGCTCAGTCAGCACGCCACGGCAAACGCCCTGGACATCAGCGGCTTTCGTTTGAAAGATGGCCAGCGCATCGTGCTGGCGCGCGACTGGCAAGCGGGCGGAGCCAAGGCGCAGTTTCTGCGCGAGGTGCGCGATGCGGCGTGCGCCAGTTTCAGTGGCGTACTAGGGCCGGACTACAACGCCGCCCACGCCAATCACTTCCATGTGGACATGGGACGCTGGCAGGTCTGTCGCTGATTCAGGCGTAGGCGCGCACGTTGTTCAGCACCACCGGTCGCGCCCAGTGGGTATCGAATTCCAGCGCGTTCTGCTGCTGGGCCAGGGTGGACGCGTCGAAGGGTTCTGCTGCGGGCTCGAGCAACTGCGGCTCCAGCTCGGCGATCGGCAGGTGCAGCGGGCGCGGTGAGGGCGCAGGGCCTGGGGCGGGAAGGGGATGGCCCTGGCTCATCACCCGTGGCCGCAGCCAACTGCCGTCGAGGTCGAGCTGGCGCTGCTGCTCGATCAGTTCGCTGGCGCTGAACGGCTCCGGCGCAGGCGGCAGCAGGTTGGCCTCCAGCTCCGCCTTGGGCAGGAACAGCGGCTCGGGCGGACGCACTTCGTGGTCCTGCACGGGCAGCGCACGCTGGATTTCGATCAAAGCCAGGGCCTTGGCACCGCCCAGGGGTTCGCCGCTATCGTGATCGTACTGGCGGGTCAGCGCCTGGCTGAAGCTGTCCTGCTCTTCCTCGGAGCGCTCGGCCATGGCGCGGGCGAAGAAGTCCTGCCACAGGTGGCTGACGCCGCCCAGGGCTTGGGAATTCTGCCGACCGTAGTTGCCGACAGGCGACAAGTAGGTCAAACCGATGGGAAGAGTTTCTGACATGGCAAGTCGCGCGCGTTGTGCTCTGGCAGAATAGCGGATAGAGCTTCTATCGGCCGTGGCCGGGGTTTCATTAATTTTTTCGAGTGCAGGTCGCATGGCAGAGCAAGGGCAGGGCGCAGGTATCAGGGTCGAGGCAATGTCGGCGCCGTTTCACAGTCAGGCGCAGGCGTGGTCGCAGCGCCTGGGCCTGCCGTTGGTGGATGACGCGGCGGCGTTCGCCCTGCAGGTCGGTGCCGAGGGGCTGCAGTTGCAGCAATTAGGGCCGCAGGCACCGGGCGCGGTGCGCGTGGACTTCGTCGAAGGTCAGGCAGCCCACCGCCGGCTGTTCGGCGGCGGCAGCGGGCAGATGATCGCCAAGGCGGTGGGCATCGCCCAGGGTGTGCGGCCGCGGGTGCTGGATGCCACGGCCGGTTTGGGCAAGGATGCCTTCGTGCTGGCCAGCCTGGGCTGCCAGATGACCCTGATCGAGCGCCAGCCGCTGATCGCAGCATTGCTCGAAGATGGTCTGGCGCGAGGGCGTTCGGACGCTGAAGTGGCGTCGATCGTCGAGCGCATGCACCTGCTGACGGGTAACGCCATCGCGCACATGGGCGGATGGCAGGGCGAGGCGCCGCAGGTGATCTACCTCGACCCGATGTTCCCTCATCGCGACAAGAGCGCCTTGGTGAAGAAGGAAATGCGCGTGTTCCGTCCCTTGGTCGGCGACGACCTGGACGCTCCGGCGCTGCTCGAAGCGGCCCTTGCACTGGCGAGCCATCGCGTGGTGGTCAAGCGTCCGCGCAAGGCGCCGATCATCGACGGACCCAAGCCGAGTCACAGCCTGGAAGGCAAGTCCAGCCGCTATGACATCTACCCCAAGAAGGCGCTCAAGCCCCAGGCTTGATTCGACCGTGAAGCAGGGCGCGAATCGTTCAGGGCTCGCGCCGATACGCACGCATGAACAGCGCCACCACCTCGCGCAGATGCACCTCGGCCTCTTCGCCGGCCAAGGGCGGCGCGCAACCGAGCAGCAAGCGGTAATCCGGCGCCCCCTTGACCAGGCAGAAGAAGTGCTCCGCCGCCCTGTCGGGACGGTCGATGGACAGCATCGACCGTGCATCGACCTCCCGCAGCAATCCCTCCATGCCAGCCAGTACCCGCCTGGGTCCCGCCTCGTAGAAAAACTGCCCCAGTCGAGGGTCTTGATTACCCAAGGCCATGATCAGCCGTGTCAGCTTGACCGACTCGTCATTACTGATCAGCGCCTGGAAACCACGGGCTATGCTCAGCAGGACGTCTTTGAGGGAGGCGCCCTCTGGCAGCTCGAAGATCAGGTCAGGCAGTTGCGTCTGACAAGTCGCCATGACCGCCGTGCCGAACAGCGTCTGTTTGTCGTTGAAGTGGCTGTAGACCGTGAGTTTTGAAACACCTGCCGCCGCAGCGACCGCATCCATGCTGGTGTTGGCGTAGCCAAGGCTGAGGAACAGCGACTTGGCGGCTTCGAGGATGGCGTCGCGCTTGGCGAGATCCTTGGGCCGGCCAGGGCCTGTGGGTGCGTCGATGGGCATTGCAGTCCTTGTTTGTCCGAGGTGGCGCTCATCTTACCGGGTCATGCGGTCAATACGATTTTTCTCTAGGGCAACGGCTTCCCCGGTTCGGTTCCCTGACTTAATATACCCGCCAGTTCAATTATTAGAAGCGTCCCCTGCCAGGAAGGTCCGTCATCATGTTGCGTCACGCCTCGCCTCTGTTGTCGCTCGCTTGTGTCCTGCTGCTCACTGCCTGTGGCGCGGAGGTCGCGACGCCCGTCGCCCCGCGTCCGGCCCTGGTGATTCAGCCCCAGCCTGCCGTCGCCGCTGCCGACAGCTACCCCGGAGAAGTGCGCGCCCGCTTCGAACCGGCGCTGGCGTTTCGTATTGCCGGCAAGGTGAGCAAGCGCCTGGTGGAGGAGGGGCAGCGGGTCAAGGCCGACCAGCCACTGGCTGAGTTGGACCCCCAAGACGTGCGCCTGCAACTGGATGCGAGTCGTGCCCAGTTGGCAGCGGCCGAGGCCAACCTGGCGCTGGTCCGTGCCGAGCGCGATCGCTATCAGCGCCTGATCGACCGGCAGATGGTCAGCCGCTCCCAGTACGACAACGCCGAGAACCTCTACCGGGCCGGGCTCGCTCGCCTGAAGCAGGCCAAGGCCGAGGTCGATGTGGCCGGAAACCAGGCCGCCTACGCAGTGCTGCGTGCGCCGCAGGACGGGGTGATCGCCCAGCGTCTGGTCGAGGTCGGCCAGGTGGTGGCGCCGGGGCAGACGGTCTTCACCCTGGCTGCCGATGGCGAGCGGGAAGTGGCCATCGGCTTGCCGGAGCAGCAGTTCGCCCGTTTCGCCGTCGGCCAGCCGGTCAGCGTCGAGCTGTGGTCGCAGCCCGGCCAACGCTTCGTTGGCCGCATTCGCGAGCTGTCGCCAGCGGCCGATCCACGCTCGCGTACATTCGCCGCGCGGGTGGCGTTCGCCTCCACCTCGATCCCCGCGCAGTTGGGGCAGAGCGCCAAGGTGTACATCGCCGGCGCCGAGCGCTCGCCGCTGTCGGTGCCGCTCTCGGCCGTCACTGCCGAGCAGGGACAGGCGTATGTCTGGCGGGTCGGTCGCGACCATCGGGTGCAACGCGCGCCGGTGCGCATCGGGCCTTATGGCGCCGAGAGCGTGCCGGTGCTGGCCGGGCTCGACGCGGGTGACTGGGTGGTTGCCGCCGGCGGTCATGTGTTGCGCGAGGGCCAGGAGGTGAGGCCGGTGGATCGCAGCAACCGAGGGGTGGACCTGGCGGCCAAGGAGTAAGTCGCGATGGGGTTCAATCTCTCCGCCTGGGCGTTGCGCAATCGCCAGATCGTCCTGTTCCTGATGATTCTGCTCGCAGCCATCGGTGCTGTGTCCTACACCAAGCTGGGACAGAGCGAGGATCCGCCCTTCACCTTCAAGGCCATGGTCATTCGCACCCTCTGGCCGGGCGCTACCGCCGAAGAAGTGGCCCGACAGGTCACCGAGCGCATCGAGAAGAAGCTGATGGAGACCGGCGAGTACGACAAAATCATCTCGTCCTCGCGCCCCGGTGAATCCCAGGTCACCTTCATGGCCCGTGACTCGCTGCATTCGGCCGACATCCCGGCGCTGTGGTATCAGGTCCGCAAGAAGATCGCGGACATCCGCCACACCTTGCCGCCCGAGGTTCAGGGGCCGTTCTTCAACGACGAGTTCGGTACCACCTTCGGCAACATCTATGCGCTCAGTGGCGAGGGCTTCGATTACGCCGTGCTCAAGGACTATGCCGATCGCATCCAGATCCAGTTGCAGCGGGTCAAGGACGTGGGCAAGGTCGAATTGCTCGGCTTGCAGGACGAAAAGATCTGGATCGAACTGTCCAACACCAAGCTGGCCACTCTGGGCCTGTCGCTGGCTGCCGTGCAACAGGCACTTCAGGAGCAGAACGCGGTGAGCACCGCAGGCTTCTTCGAAACGCCCAGCGAGCGCCTGCAACTGCGGGTCAGTGGGCGCTTCGACAGTGTCGAGCAGATCCGCCAGTTCCCCCTGCGGGTGGGCGAGCGCACGCTGCGCATCGGCGACGTGGCCGACGTGCACCGGGGGTTCAACGACCCGCCCGCACCGCGCATGCGCTTCATGGGCGAGAATGCCATTGGCCTGGCGGTGTCGATGAAGGACGGCGGCGACATTTTGGTGCTGGGCAAGGCGTTGCAGGCCGAGTTCACCCGGCTGGCGCAGAACCTGCCGCTGGGCATGGCGTTGCGCAAGGTCTCGGACCAGCCCGCAGCGGTCAAGGCCGGGGTCGGCGAATTCGTCCAAGTGCTGGTCGAGGCGTTGGTCATCGTCCTGCTGGTCAGCTTCTTCTCCCTGGGCCTGCGCACCGGCCTGGTGGTGGCACTGGCCATTCCGCTGGTGCTGGCGATGACCTTCGCCACCATGCACTACCTCGGCATCGGCTTGCACAAGATATCCCTGGGCGCGCTGGTGCTGGCCTTGGGCCTGCTGGTGGACGACGCGATCATCGCGGTGGAAATGATGGCGATCAAGATGGAGCAGGGCTTCGACCGGCTCAAGGCGGCCAGCTACGCGTGGTCCAGCACAGCCTTCCCGATGCTCACCGGCACCCTGATCACCGCAGCGGGGTTCTTGCCCATCGCCACCGCAGCCTCGAGCACCGGCGAGTACACCCGTTCGATCTTTCAGGTCGTGACCATCGCACTGCTGACTTCATGGATCGTCGCCGTGCTGTTCGTGCCCTACCTGGGTGACCGGCTGCTGCCGGACCTGGCCAAGCGGCATGCCGCGCAGGGCGCTCAGCACGGTCCCGACCCCTATGCCACACCGTTCTATCGGCGCGTACGGGCGGTGGTGCAGTGGTGCGTACGCCGGCGCAAGACGGTGATCCTGCTGACCCTGGCGGCGTTCGTCGGCAGCCTGCTGTTGTTCCGCTTCGTGCCGCAGCAGTTCTTCCCGGCCTCCGCGCGCCCGGAGCTGATGATCGACCTGAAGCTGGCCGAAGGCGCTTCGCTGGCCAACACCACCGAACAGGTCGAGCGCCTGGAGGCACTGCTCAAGCAGCAGCCTGGCATCGACAACTACGTGGCCTACGTCGGTACCGGCTCGCCGCGCTACTACCTGCCGCTGGACCAGCAATTGCCGGCCACCAGCTTTGCCCAGTTCGTGGTGCTGGCCAAGTCGCTGGAGGACCGCGAGGTTCTGCGCCGCTGGGCCATCGCCACGCTGGACGACGAGTTTCCGCAGTTGCGCTGGCGCGTCACACGGTTGGAGAACGGCCCGCCGGTGGGCTACCCGGTGCAGTTCCGGGTGACCGGCGAGCACATCGACCAGGTGCGCGCCCTGGCCCGCGAAGTGGCGGTCAAGGTGCGCGACAACCCGCACCTGGTCAACGTGCACCTGGACTGGGAGGAGCCGAGCAAAGCGGTGTTCCTGGCGATCGACCAGGACCGCGCCCGCGCCCTGGGCGTGAGCACCGCGCAATTGTCCAGCTTCCTGCAGAGCGCCTTGAGCGGCAGCACGGTGAGCCAGTACCGCGAAGACAACGAACTGATCGAGATCTTGGTGCGCGGCACCGCCGAGACGCGTCGCGACCTGGGCAGCCTGTCCAGCCTCGCGGTGCCTACCGACAACGGCCGCAGCGTGGCGCTGTCACAGATCGCCACCTTGGAGTATGGCTTCGAAGAGGGCGTGATCTGGCACCGCAATCGCCTGCCGACGGTCACCGTGCGCGGTGATATCTATGGTAAGGAGCAGCCCGACAGCCTGGTCCGGCAGATTCTGCCGACCTTGCAGTCAGTACGTGAGCACCTGCCGGACGGCTACCTGCTGGAGGTCGGCGGCACGGTCGAGGACGCCGAGCGCGGCCAGCGTTCGGTGAATGCCGGCATGCCGTTGTTCATCGTGGTGGTGCTGACCCTGCTGATGGTCCAGCTGCGCAGTTTCTCGCGTACGCTGATGGTGTTCCTCACCGCGCCCTTGGGGCTGATCGGCGTGACCCTGTTCCTGCTGGTGTTCCGCCAGCCGTTCGGCTTCGTGGCGATGCTCGGCACCATCGCGCTGGCCGGCATGATCATGCGCAACTCGGTGATCCTGGTGGACCAGATCGAGCAGGACATCGCCGCCGGCCTGGACCGCTGGCAGGCGATCATCGAAGCCACCGTCCGTCGGTTCCGGCCCATCGTGCTGACGGCGCTGGCCGCAGTGCTGGCGATGATCCCGCTGTCGCGCAGCGTGTTCTACGGGCCGATGGCCGTGGCGATCATGGGCGGGCTGATCGTCGCCACGGCGCTGACGTTGCTGTTCCTGCCGGCGTTGTATGCCGCGTGGTTCAGGGTCAAGAAAGGCGACTGAGCATTATGCCGCTTGAAGGGGATCGATGCAGTCGGCTCACACCGCCGCGATCTCATCGGCGGTCAGCAGTCTGAAAGCACCAGGCGCCAGGTCCGGGTCCAGCGTGATCGGGCCCATGCGCTCTCGGTGCAGGGCGATCACTTTGTTGTCGAAGTGACCGAACATGCGCTTGACCTGGTGATAGCGCCCTTCGACGATCGCCAGTCGTGCGTTGCGCGGGCCGAGGATCTCGAGCTGGGCGGGCAGGGTGGTGAGGTCTTCGAACGCGAAGTACAGGCCGGCGCGGAAAGTCTCGATGTAGTGCGCGCCGATCTCGTCTTCGGTCTGCACGTGGTAGACCTTGGGCAGCTTGGTCTGCGGTTGGGTCAGGCGTCGCGACCACTGGCCGTCGTTGGTCAACAGCATCAGGCCGGTGGTGTTGTAGTCCAGGCGCCCGGCGATGTGCAGGTCGTCACGCAGTGGCGGGGGCAGTAACTCCAGCACGGTGGGGTGTTGCGGATCGCGTGTGGCGCTGACGCACCCGGCGGGCTTGTTGAGCATCAGGTAACGCGCTGCGCGTCCCGCCTGCAAAACCTGCTCGGCCACTTCGACCTGGCTGAACTCGCGCACTTCATGGCGCGGATCGGTGACCGTCAGACCGTCCACGCGCACGCTGCGTTGCGCCAGCAGGATACGCACCTGTTGGCGGTTGTACTGGGGAAAGTTGGCCAGAAACCGGTCCACGCGCATGGCGGGCGCTCAGTCGTGTTGCCGCGTGGCCGCGGCCTTGAGTTGCTCATCCACCGCGGCGCAGCGCGGGCACAGGCAGGATCGGTTGCGCAGCTCGGCGGGCAGGGCTTGGAGCAGCGCAGGATCGATACTGACGCTGTAGCACCAGCAGGCCTGGGTGGCGCTGCGGGGGTCGGCCAGTGCGCACTGGTTGGCGGCGCCACAGGCGGGGCAGCGTTGAGGGTCGTGCATGAGCGGGTCCGCAAAATCGTGTCTGGGGGCAGGCAGGCGCGCAGTATAGCGGCTACAGGCCGTGCCTCGCAGTGGCGTCATGCTTCAGGGACTGGCTCGCAGGCCGGACGGTTGCCCCAGGTCGGCCAGCGGATGTGCGCCCTCCCACACGGGACTGAAGTGCGCCTGGACGACCGCCCCCGGCACCTGGCCGACGTCCGGCCAATGCCAGCGCGGCTGCTGGTCCTTGTCGATCAAGCGCGCGCGCACGCCTTCGCTGAATTCCGGGTGCCGACAGCAGTTCAGGCTCATGGCGTACTCCATCTGGAACACCTGGGCCAGCGACAAGGTGCGGGCGCGCCGCAGTTGCTCCCAGAGCAGATGGCCGGTCAACGGGCAGCCCTGCTGCACGCGTTCGCCCGCGGCAGCCAGCAGTGGATCGGCGTGGCCTTGCAAGCCGCACACTGCACGCCAGGCCGCCACCGGATCGCAGACATCGAGCAAGGCGTCGATCTGCGCCCGACGCGGCAACCACTGCGGCTCGGGCAGCTCGGCGCGGGCCCGGTGCTGCTCGGCCCGCAGCAGGCTGCACAGCTGCAGTTCGGTCTGTTCCTGCCAGTTCAGTTGCAGCAACTCGTCGATCAGCGCGTCCTGCTGCCCTTCGCCGAGAAAGCGGTCGGCCAGGCCCAGGTCGAGGGCGTCGCGGGCGTTGATCGGCGAGCCGGTCAGGCCCAGAAACAGTCCCAGCTTGCCCGGCAGTCGACTGAGGAACCCACTGGCCCCGACATCCGGGTACAGGCCAATGCTCACCTCCGGCATCGCCAGGCGCGTACTGGGCGTGACGATGCGCAGGTTGGCGCCCTGCAACAGGCCCATGCCGCCCCCCAGCACATGGCCGTGCCCCCAGCACAGCAGCGGCTTGGGGTAGGTGTGCAGCAGATGATCGAGACGGTACTCGCGTTCAAAGAAGGTCGCGGCCAGCGGCGGCACGCCGCCGGGCGATTCGCGGCAGGCCTGGGCCAGGGCGCGGACGTCGCCGCCGGCACAGAAGGCCTTGGCACCGTTGCCGCGCAGCAGCACGCAGACCACCCCCGGATCGTTCGCCCACTCGCGCAGGCGCGTGTCGAGCGCCTCGATCATGGGCAGGGTGAGGGCGTTGAGGGTCTTGGCGGCATCCAGTGTGGCGATGCCGAGACGGGCGCCATCGGCGCCGGTGAGTAGCTCGCAGTGAATCGACATGAACCACCTCGCGCGAATCGTCGCTCAAGTATGGCTGGCCTGGCCGATCCTGCTGGTCATCGGTCGGCGCGATTGACAAGCTGGCACGGCTTTCCTAGTGTCGCGCCTCACCGATTCAGGATGGCACCATGACCGACGACGATCGCATCAAGCTCGAACCCAGCTGGAAGGCTGCGCTGCGCGCCGAGTTCGACAAGCCCTACATGCATCAGTTGCGCGAATTCCTGCGCGGCGAATACGCTGCCGGCAAGCAGATCTATCCGCCCGGTCCGCTGATCTTCAATGCCCTCAACAGCACGCCGCTGGAGCAGGTCAAGGTGGTGATCCTCGGCCAGGACCCTTATCACGGTCCCGGCCAGGCCCATGGCCTGTGCTTCTCGGTCCAGCCCGGGGTGCCGACGCCGCCGTCGCTGGTGAACATCTACAAGGAACTGCAACGCGACCTGAATCTGCCGATCCCCACGCATGGCTACCTGCAGAGCTGGGCCGAACAGGGCGTGCTGCTGCTCAACACCACCATGACCGTCGAGCGCGCCAACGCTGCCTCGCACGCCAAGAAGGGCTGGGAGCACTTTACCGACCGCATCATCGAGGTGGTCAGCGAGCAGTGCGAAAGCGTGGTGTTCCTGCTCTGGGGCTCGCACGCGCAGAGCAAGCAGAAGCTGATCGACGGCACCCGCCACCTGGTGCTCAAGTCGGTGCACCCCTCGCCGCTGTCGGCGTACCGCGGCTTCTTCGGCTGCGGGCATTTCAGCCGCGCCAACAGCTTCCTCGAGCAGCGCGGGCTGACGCCCATCGACTGGGCCTTGCCGCCGCTGTGAGGCGCGCGGGGCTCACCCGCGTCTGCGCACCCAGTAACGGAACAGCGGCTCCGCCAGGAACAGGACGAACAGCAAACGCATCACCTGTAGTGCAGTCACCAGCGGCACCGACAACTGCAAGGTCTCTGCGGTCAGGCTCATCTCGGCGATGCCGCCAGGCATCATGCCCAAGGTCAGCGAACGCAGGTCCAAGTGGCTGAACAGGCTCAGCACCCAGGCTGCGCCACCGGCGATCAGCATGCACAAGGCCGTGGCCACCAGGGTGCGGACAAGGAAGGCCGGGGCGCGACGGAAGAAGGCCCGGTTGAAATGGCAGGCCAGGCCGCTGCCGATCAGCCACTGGCCGATCTGACTGGCCCCATTGGGCAGACCGATGCGCAGATCGCCCGCCAGGCTGATGCTGGCGGCCACCAGCAACGGGCCGAACAACCAGGGGTTGGGCTGGCGCAGACGTTGCCAGAGCAACGCCACGCCGATGCTCAGCGGCGCGATCAGCGCCAACCAGCCCCAACTGACGCTGCCGGCGTGATCGAGCGCCACACCGTTACCCAGCAGCAGCTTGAACAGTGCCGGCACGCACAGCACCACGGCCAGTACCCGCAGGCTCTGGGCGGCGGCCACCTGGCTGAGCAGCGCGCCATTGCGCGCACCGAGGTTGACCATCTCGCCCGAGCCCCCGGGCATGCTGGCGAAGAATGCCGTGGCGCGGTCTTCGCCGGCGCGGCGCAGCAGCCAGACGCCGACCACGCTGGACAGGGTGGTCAGCAGGGCGCCGAAAAAGATCAGGCCGAAATGGCCGGCGACCTGCTCGATCACCTCAGGGGTGAAGTGCAGGCCGATGCCGATACCAATGACCCATTGCCCGCATTTGCGGCCGTTGGGAATTTCCGACAGTTGCCAGGGTGTCAGGCAGCGCACGGCGATGATCGCCAGTAGCGAGCCGACCATCCACGGCAAAGGCCAGCCGACCTGACTGGCGATGAAACCGCCCGTCAGGCCGACCAGCCCGGTTGCCCAGAACAGCGGCAACGACCGATCAGGCATCGGCCATGGCTCGGCGTTGCAGGCTGCGGCGGCGCCAGATACGCAGCAGCGGCAGGCTCATCATGCACAGGGTCAATGCCCACACGCCCAGGCTGATCGGGCTCGACCAGAGAATGCCCAGTTCACCGTTGGAGATCGACAGCGCCCGGCGCAGGTTCTGCTCCATCAAACCGCCGAGGATGAAGCCCAACAGGATCGGCGACAGTGGGAAATCGAGCTTGCGCAGGATGTAGCCCATGATGCCGATGCCGACCATCAGGAACAGGTCGAAGGTGGTGGCATGCACGGCGTATACGCCAATCGCGGTGATGATCGCGATCACCGGCACCAGCGCCCAGTTCGGCACGGCGAGGATACGGGTGAAGATGCGGATCATCGGGATGTTCAGGATCACCAGCATGATGTTGGCGATGAACAGCGAGGCGATCAGGCCCCAGACGATGTCCGGCTGCTGCTCGAACAGCATCGGACCTGGCGTGATGTTGTACAGGGTCAGCGCACCGATCATCACGGCAGTAGTGCCCGAGCCTGGCACGCCGAGGGTCAGCATGGGCACCAGCGCGCCGCAGCACGAGGCGCCGATGGCGGTTTCGGGTGCGGCCAGACCACGGGCGTCGCCTTTGCCGAATTTGCCGCTGGTGCCAGCGATGCGTTTCTCGGTCATGTAGGCCACGGCACTGGCCAGGGTCGCGCCCGCGCCGGGCAACACGCCCATGATGAAGCCCAGCAGACCACAGCGAATGTTCACCACGAACACCGAGGCCGCTTCCTTCATGTTGAACAGCATGCGTCCGGTGGCCTTGACCGCTTCGTGGCCATGGTGGGTCTTTTCCAGCAGCAGAAGAATTTCGCTGATGGAGAACAGGCCCAGCACCAGCACCACGAACTGGATGCCATCGGCCAAGTGCACGCTGTCACCGGTGAAGCGGTATACACCGCTGTTGGCATCGATGCCGACCGCTGAGAGGAACAGGCCGATCAAGGCGGCGATGAAGGTCTTCAACGGCTTGTCACCGGCCATCCCGCCCAGGCAGACGATGGCGAACACCATCAGCACGAAGTACTCCGCCGGTCCGAAGGCGATCGCCCATTTCGCCAGCAGCGGTGCGAACAGCACCATGCCGCAGGTGGCGATTAGGGCGCCGATGAACGAACTCCAGGCCGACAGCGACAAGGCCACGCCGGCCAGGCCTTGGCGTGCCATGGGGTAGCCGTCGAGGGTGGTCATCACGGTAGAGGCTTCGCCGGGGATGTTCAGCAGGATCGAGCTGATCCGTCCACCGTATTCGCAGCCCAGATATACCGCCGCCAGCAGGATCAGAGCCGATTCCGGCGGCAGACCGAGGGCGAAGGCGATGGGGATCAGCAGGGCCACGCCGTTGATCGGGCCCAGGCCCGGCAGCAGGCCGACCACGGTACCGATCAGCGTGCCGCACAAGGCCGTGACGAGGTTGTACGGGCTCAGCGCGACGCCGAAGCCCTGGCCCAGGTAGCTCAAAGTATCCATGTGTCAGTTCTCCAGTACGCTCAGCAGACCCAGGGGCAGGGGCACGTCCATCATCCGGTCGAACAACCAGTACAGCAGCAGGCTCATGGCGACCACCACCACGGCGCTGTGCAGCCAACTGCCACCGTACAGGCGCGCCATGGGCACGCCGACGAGCACGGCGCTGAGGATGAAGCCGAGCGATTCGAAGGTTGCGGCGAACAGAATCAGCAGGCCGATGCAGGCGACGATCTTGGTCAGGGTTTCGCGATCCAGGGCCGGTTCATCGTCCTTGCGCACGATGGGCGTGGGGCGGATGGCCAGGTACAACAGGCCAAGCCCCATCAGACCGAGCATCAGCAGCGGGTAGGCCCGTGGGCCGACAGGTTCGTAGGAGAAAGCGGCCTGATAGGGCCAGGCCATCACGGCCAGGGCCGCGCAGACCGCGAGCATGGCCAGGGCGAAGAGACGTTGCAGGATCATTGCTGAGTCCTCAGTGAACGCGGAGCCTGTGGCCGCAGCGAAGGATCGCCGCGGCCACAGGAAGCGCTGAAAGGTCGTGGTGGCTTACTGGATCAGGCCGAATTCCTTGGCAAGGGTCTTGTAGTCGGCCACTTGCTTCTTGACGTAGGCGTCCAGCTCTTCGCCGGTCATGGCGAAGGGGAACAGTTCGCGCTGGTCACGCAGCTTGGCGAAGTCTTCCGAGGCCAGCAGCTTGTCGAACGACGCTTTCCACCAGTCGTATTCTTCATCGGTCACCTTCGGCCCGAGGTAGAAGCCGCGCACCACCGGCCAGACGATGTCGTAGCCCTGTTCACGGGCGGTCGGAATGTCCTTCATCTCCGGCTCGTCCAGGCGGTTTTCCGAGAACACCGCGAGGATGCGCATGTTGCCGCTCTGGATGTGCGGCATGGAGTCGGAAATATCGGTGGAACCGACCTGGATATGGCCGCCGAGCAGTGCCGTGGCGATTTCGCCGCCGCCTTCCAGGGCTACGTAACGCAGGTCGCGCGGGTTGATGCCGGCAGCCTTGGCGATCAGCGCGGTCTGCATCCAGTCCTGGCTACCGACCGTGCCACCGGAGCCGATCACCACGCTGCCTGGGTCCTTCTTCAGTGCTTTGACCAGGTCATCCAAGGTCTTGTAGGGCGAATCGCTCTTGACCGCGATGGCGCCGTAGCTGGTGCCGACGGCGGCCAGCCATTTCACGGCGTTCTCGTCGAAGCGGCCGAACTTGCCCTGGGCCAGGTTCAACAACGAGCCACTGGACCAGGCCACCAGGGTGCCGGCATCCGCCGGGCGCTGGGCGACCACGGCGTTGTAGGCCACTGCGCCGACGCCGCCGGGCATGTAGGTCACGCGCATGGGCTTACTGAGGATCTTCTCCTGCACCAGAGCGCTCTGCGCCAGTTTGCAGGTCAGGTCGAAGCCGCCACCGGGCGAGGCCGGGGCGATGCATTCCGGGCGTTTGGGTTCGGCGGCCAGGGCGTTGCCCGCCAGCAGCAGGCAACCGGTGGCCAGGACGAGTCGGCGCAGTGAAGGGGTCATGATAGGTCTCCGTGAACGTTGTTGTTATGGGGTGTCACAGGGTCAGGCGTGTGCTGATCGGCAGGCGCACTTCATCGCCAACGGTCAGGTCGCGGTACTTGCAGGGGAGTGCTGAGGGCTGTGTTCGAGCGGGCGCGCGGGGCGAGCCTCGGGGTGCGACCGGACAGGAACCGGTTGGGATGCAGAGACGGCATCGTTGTCTGACTCCGTTTATTGTTCTTATTCGTTGCACCTTGCTGGTGCTTTATTGGGCGCGTGGAGCGACCTTGGGGCGATGCTAGGTAACGAACCTTTCGCCAACCTTTCAGCGTGAAAGGTTTGTGACCCAGGGGCTTCACAGGCTCGGCGACAGCGGTACACTCCGGGCCACTGTCCAATCCGAGCAGGAATAAACCGATGCGTGTGCTGCTGGTCGAAGATCACCTGCCGCTGGCCGACAGCGTGGCCCAGGCGCTCAAGAGTCACGGCCTGACCGTGGACGTGCTGCATGACGGCGTGGCGGCCGACCTGGCCCTGGCCAGCGAGGATTACGCCGTGGCCGTACTCGATGTCGGCCTGCCGCGCCTGGACGGCTTCGAGGTGCTGGCGCGCCTGCGCGCCCGTGGCAAGACACTGCCGGTGTTGATGCTGACCGCACGCAGCGATGTCAAGGATCGGGTCCATGGCTTGAACCTGGGGGCCGACGATTACCTGGCCAAGCCGTTCGAACTGACCGAGCTCGAAGCGCGGGTCAAGGCCTTGCTGCGGCGCAGCGTGCTCGGCGGCGAGCGTCAGCAGCGTTGTGGGCCGCTGGTCTACGACCTCGACACTCGACGCTTTACCCTGGGTGACGACGCGCTGACCCTGACCTCTCGCGAGCAGAGCGTGCTCGAAGCGTTGATCGCTCGTCCCGGACGGGTGATGAGCAAGGAGCAACTGGCCGCCCAAGTGTTCGGTCTGGACGAGGAGGCCAGTCCCGACGCCATCGAGATCTATATCCACCGATTGCGCAAGAAGCTCGACGGCCATTCGGTAGCCATCGTGACGTTCCGTGGGCTGGGCTACCTGCTCGAGCACCGCGATGCGTGACGCCGGCAGCTTGCGTGGGCGCTTGCTGGGCAACCTTGCGCTGCTGCTGGTGGTGTTGATGCTGGCCAGTGGTCTGAGCGCCTACTGGAATGGCCGCGAAGCGGCCGACACGGCCTATGACCGGACCTTGCTGGCGTCGGCGCGGACCATCGCTGCCGGGCTTTCGCAGCGCGACGGCACGCTCAGCGCCGACGTACCCTACGTGGCACTGGACACCTTCGCCTACGACAGTGCCGGACGCATTTACTATCAGGTCCTGGACATCGACCAGAAGCTGATCTCCGGCTATGAAAAGCTGCCGCCGCCGCCGCCGGGTACGCCGCGCACCGACGATTACCCGGCGCTGGCCCGCTTCTACAACGCCACTTATCTGGGCCAGGACGTGCGCGTGGTCAGCCTGCTCAAGGCCGTCAGCGAGCCGAACATGAACGGTATGGCCGAGATTCGCGTGGCCGAGACCGAGGAGGCGCGGGTCAGCATGGCGCGCAGCCTGATGGCCGATACCCTGCTGCGTCTGGGCATGCTGGCGCTGGGTGCGCTGGTGCTGGTGTGGTTCGCGGTCAGTGCCGCCTTGCGCCCGCTGGAGCGGTTGCGCACGGCGGTGGAGGAGCGTCAGCCCGACGATTTGCGTGCCCTGCCGGTGGTGCAGGTGCAGCATGAGCTGATGCCGCTGGTGGGCGCCTTGAATCATTTCACCGAGCGCTTGCGCGGTCAGTTCCAGCGCCAGGCGCAATTCATCGCCGACGCTGCCCACGAGTTACGCACGCCCTTGGCGGCGCTCAAGGCGCGTGTCGAATTGGGGTTGCGCTCGCGAGAGCCGCAGCAGTGGCACCAGACGCTGGAGGCGGCGGCGCAGGGCACCGATCGCCTGACCCACCTGGCCAATCAGTTGCTGTCGCTGGCGCGGGTGGAAAACGGTGCTCGGGCCATTGCCGAGGGGGGCGCTCAGCGCCTGGATCTCAGTCAGTTGGCGCGCGAACTGGGCATGGCCATGGCGCCGCTGGCCCATGCACACGGGGTCGCTCTGGCGTTGGAAGCCGAAGCGCCGGTGTGGCTCAAGGGCGAACCGACCTTGCTCAACGAACTGCTGAGCAATCTGGTGGACAATGCCCTGGCCCACACACCCTCCGGCGGCAATGTGATCTTGCGGGTACTGGCGCCTGCGGTGCTGGAGGTGGAGGACGATGGTCCGGGTATCCCTGAGGATGACCGCGAGCGGGTGTTCGAGCGCTTCTATCGGCGCAGCGCGCAAGGCAGTGGGTTGGGGCTGGCCATTGTCGGCGAGATTTGCCGGGCGCACCTGGCGCAGATCAGTCTGCATGATGGCGACAACGGTGGTCTTAAAGTGCGGGTGAGCTTCATCGCCGACTGAAAAGGGCGGCTGGGCGCTTAGCGCAGCATGTCACGGGCGTCGAGCAGCTCGCTCAGGTCCAGGTCCTTGCCTTCAGGCAAGCGCAGGTGACGGTAGGCGGCCAGCGCTTGCGGTGCCTGGTCCTGCTCGCGCAGGCACAGGGCGCGGGCGATCTGCACGATACCGATGTAGTCGATCTTGTCGCTCTGACGCGCCAGGTCCTGGACCTGGCTGGGCAGGCGCACCAGTTGCTCGGGAAAGTCCCAGGCGCTGAGGATCTTGTCGCCCAGCACGGGCTGGATCTGCTCGATGACGAACTGCAGGCACACCGGGTCGGACAGCAGTTCGTTGTGCTCTTGGGCATAGATCAGCACGGGCAGGGCGCCGATCTGGTGCACCAGGCCGCCGAGTGCGGCCTGATCCGGCTTGAGATGGGTGTGACGGCGGCAGATCTCGTAACTTACCCCGGCCACTTCCAGGCTGGTCTCCCAGATAGTGCGCAGGGTTTGCTCCACGGCAGGGGCGCGCGCGTGGAAGATCTGCTCGATCACCAGGCCGATGGCCAGGTTGCAGCTGTAGTTGACGCCCAGGCGGGTGATTGCGGTATGCAGGTCGGTGACCTCGACCAGCGCCCGCAGCAGCGGGCTGTTGACT
The DNA here is from genome assembly GCF_030658255.1 of Pseudomonas sp. RAC1. NCBI lineage: Bacteria > Pseudomonadati > Pseudomonadota > Gammaproteobacteria > Pseudomonadales > Pseudomonadaceae > Pseudomonas > Pseudomonas sp. RAC1. The sequence continues at coordinate 126,330 of NZ_JAUTXS020000027.1, read as the reverse complement.
ACCTTGATCAGGCGCGCCGACAGCGCAGCGTCGCGTCCGATCACGCGGCTCAGGGCGGCCACGCTGATCTCGCTGTCTTCAGCCGCTTCGCGGATGCTCAGGGCCACTTCAGGCAGTGTGGGCAGCACCAGGTCGTCGTTCTCGATGGCCGCCAGTAATTGCGCTTGAACCATCTTGGCCAGCTTGTTCATGAACATCTCTACCGCAGTGGTGGGGCTGCCCCGCACGGCGGCGGGGCCGGCTGGTCAGCGCTGAATTTCCCGGTCGCGGTCCAGTTCGTAAGGCAGGTCCAGCACCCTCAGGCGCGGGCCTTCGAGACTGCCCAGGTGCAGGTTGTCGTCCGCCACTGCTTCGGCAGTAAGCACCGCCAGCAGTTCCACGCCATGTTCGGCAGGTGCGGCGATCACCACTTCGCCGACCGATGAACCATGGGTAGGGGAGAAGATTTCGCTGCCAGGAACAGGGGCCTGTTCCTCGTCCAGGGCTAGCCGATACTGGCGACGTTTGAGCTTGCCCAGGTACTGCATGCGCGCGACGATTTCCTGGCCGGTGTAGCAGCCTTTTTTGAAGCTCACGCCATCGACGGCCTGCAGGTTGATCATCTGCGGGATGAACAGCTCACGGGTTTGCTCCATCACCTGGCCGATGCCCGCACGGATCTGGCCGAGCAACCAGGCCGCCAACGGCGCTTCGGGCACGGCCTCGGCGAGCGTCGCGCTCACCTGGGCGGCGCGCTCGGCGGGCACCCAGAGTTCTGCGCGTCCTGGCGAGACGGCAATGACCATCAATCCCTCGTTGCGCAGGGTGGTGCCGGCGCCCTGAGGCTCCTCCAGCCCCAGTGCCTGCAGCGCAGCGCCCGCGTGCTGCAGGCCGAAGCGGGCCCAGGCGTCGCTTTCGTCGGTCAGCTTGGCCTTGGAGAACACTGCGTATTTCTTCAGGTCTGCCAATTGCGGTTCGAGCAGTTCGCGGGTCATGGCCAGCAGGAAACCGTCGCCTTCGGGCAGGATGCGGAAACTCGATTGCATGCGGCCTTTGACCATGCACCGAGCCCCCAGGCTGGCATGCTCAAGGCTGAGATAGTCGAGGTTGCAGGTCAGTTGGCCTTGCAGGAACTTACCGGCGTCGGAGCCGCGTACGGCGAGAATGCCCTCGTGGGACAGGGGGCAGAAAAAAGCGGAGTCGGCCATGGGTCATCGCGGTCGCTAGAAAGACTGGCGGCCATCATAGAACGGCAGTAACAAAATAGGTAGGTGAGCAGACCAATGCCCCGTGCCGCTGCGGTTGCGGCGCGCTATACTGCGCGACCATTCGAGGAGGGCCCCATGGTCGAACAAACTGAACTCAATCGGCTTTTCTGGCATAGCCGGCGTGGCATGCTGGAGCTGGATGTACTGCTCGTTCCCTTCACTCAAGAGGTCTACCCGAGCCTGAGCGAAGCGGATCGCGAACTGTATCGCCGCCTGTTGACCTGCGAAGATCAGGACATGTTCGGTTGGTTCATGGAGCGCACCGAGTCGGAAGATGCGGAGCTGCAGCGCATGGTTCGCATCATTCTGGACCGTGTCCAGCCCAAGTGAGCGGTTCGAGTGCCGTTGGCAAGGCTCGCGCCTGCTGCTGACGGCCTATCTTGCAGCCCAGGGGCTCGTGTTCCTCACCTTGTGGTGGAGTGCACTGCCCTGGTGGTTGTCCATCAGCCTGCACTCCCTCTGCATGGCTCACGCCTACTGGACGATCCCTCGGCGTATCCTGTTGACCCATCCCGATGCCATGAGCGGCCTGCGTCGCGACGCGAGCGGCTGGCAGTTGTTCAGCCGTGCCCATGGCTGGCAGCGGGTCGAGTTGCGCCGCGACAGCCTGGCGCTGCCTGCGGTGATCGTCCTGCGCTTCGTTCGTCAGGGCCGCCGCCTGAGCGAAAGCCAATGCATTCCTTTCGATGCGCTGCCCGGCGAGGAGCATCGCCGGCTGCGGGTGCGCCTGAAATTCAGTCGGCGGCGCTGGGCTCGGCTCAGCACGGGCTGAGCACGGTGTCCCTGGCGGTTTCCAGCAGTGCGGGATAGTCGAGGGTGTAGTGCAGGCCGCGACTTTCCTTGCGCTGCATGGCGCAGCGGATCATCAGTTCGGCCACCTGCGCCAGGTTGCGCAACTCGATCAGGTCACGGCTGACCTTGTAATTGCTGTAGAACTCATCGATCTCATCGAGCAGCAGCCGCACGCGATGTTCGGCGCGTTGCAGGCGCTTGCTGGTACGCACGATCCCCACGTAGTCCCACATGAAGCGTCGCAGCTCGTCCCAGTTGTGCGCGATGATCACGTCCTCGTCCGAGTCGGTGACCTGGCTGGCATCCCAGCAGGGCAGGGCGGTCGGGGACGGCACCTGCTCCAGGTGCGCCTGGATGTGCGCAGCCGCTGCGCGGCCATAGACGAAACATTCGAGCAGCGAGTTGCTGGCCATGCGGTTGGCGCCGTGCAGCCCGGTGAAGCTGGTTTCGCCGATGGCATACAGGCCCGGAACGTCGGTGCGACCGCGCTCGTCGACCACCACGCCGCCACAGGTGTAGTGCGCCGCGGGTACCACGGGTATGGGCTGGCGGGTGATGTCGATGCCGAAGGTCAGGCAGCGCTCGTAGACGGTGGGGAAGTGACTCTTGATGAAGTCGGCAGGTTTGTGGGTGATGTCCAGATACACGCAATCCACGCCCAGGCGTTTCATTTCATGGTCGATGGCACGCGCGACGATGTCCCGTGGCGCCAGTTCTTCGCGGCGATCGAAGCGCGGCATGAAACGCTCCCCGTTGGGCAGGCGCAACAGCGCGCCCTCACCGCGCAGGGCTTCGGTAATGAGGAAACTCTTGGCTTGGGGGTGATAGAGGCAGGTGGGATGAAACTGGTTGAACTCCAGGTTGGCCACCCGGCAACCGGCGCGCCAGGCCATGGCGATGCCATCGCCGCAGGCGCCATCGGGGTTGCTGGTGTAGAGGTAGACCTTGGCGGCGCCGCCGGTGGCCAGCACGGTGAAGCGTGCGCCGAAGGTGTCCACTTCGCCACTGTGGCGGTTCAGCACATAGGCACCCAGGCAACGGTCGCCGCTCAGGCCCAGGCGCCGCTCGGTGATCAGGTCGACGGCCACGCGTTGCTCGAGCAACTCGATGTTCGGACGTTGCCGCGCCTGCGCCAGCAGCGTCGTGAAGATCGCCGCCCCGGTGGCGTCGGCGGCATGGATGATGCGGCGGTGGCTGTGACCGCCTTCGCGGGTGAGATGGAACTCGAAACCGCCATCATCCACGCCGTGCTGCTCGTCACGGGTGAAGGGCACGCCCTGCTCGATGAGCCACTCGATGGCCTCGCGGCTGTGCTCCACAGTGAAGCGCACCGCGGCTTCGTGGCACAGGCCGCCGCCGGCGTCGAGGGTGTCTTCAACGTGAGACTGCACGGTATCGCTGTCATCGAGCACGGCGGCGACCCCGCCTTGTGCCCAGTAGGTCGAGCCGTTGGCCAGCTCGCCCTTGCTCAGCACGGCGATGCGCAGATGAGCCGGGAGGTTCAGTGCCAAGCTGAGACCGGCGGCGCCGCTGCCGATCACCAGGACATCATGTTGGAATTGTTGGCTCATGTCGGGACACTAGTAACTGGGGATGGGGGGCGGCACAATAGTCATGCGCGTATGGCATTGTGAAACTATCGTGAATCCGGTCGGGCTGTCTTTATAGCAGTCTCCAGCGCCAGATTTCCAATGGCGGGACTGCATGTACAGCCCGGCTGTGGGAACTTTCCGGCACCACGGGAAATCTTAAGCAGGCTGCCCGTCTTTCACCAATGCCAAAGCGATGCAGGACGGCGGCGCTATCCAGGCTGCCACCTGTGTATCTGAAACACCGATTATCGACGCAGCCGGCTGCGACCGCGCTGTGCCTTTTTCGTGCGAGCCGACCAGAGGCCGCAGGAAACTTGCTTGGAGGGGAGAACTTTTGCGCAAAGGCCGAGTCTATGGTTGCAAGCCTGAACGATGGCTTTCGCAACGCTCCTTTGAGTTCACTGAGGAGTGTTCATGCTAACCCAGGAAGAGGATCAGCAGCTTGTCGAGCGCGTGCAGCGTGGTGACAGGCGAGCGTTCGATCTGTTGGTGCTGAAGTATCAGCACAAGATTCTCGGGTTGATCGTGCGTTTTGTTCACGACACCCATGAAGCGCAAGACGTGGCGCAGGAAGCCTTCATCAAGGCCTACAGAGCGCTAGGCAATTTCCGCGGTGACAGTGCGTTTTACACGTGGCTGTACCGCATCGCCATCAACACGGCGAAGAACTACCTGGTGTCCCGTGGAAGACGGCCGCCAGACAGTGATGTCAGCTCCGAGGATGCGGAGTTCTACGACGGCGATCATGGCCTCAAGGATCTCGAGTCACCAGAGCGCTCGTTGTTGCGGGATGAAATCGAGGGCACTGTCCATCGCACCATCCAGCAACTACCGGAAGACTTGCGTACGGCATTGACCCTGCGTGAGTTCGATGGCCTGAGTTATGAAGACATTGCAAGTGTCATGCAATGTCCGGTGGGTACCGTGCGCTCTCGAATCTTCCGCGCTCGGGAGGCCATTGACAAAGCCCTGCAGCCTCTGTTGCAGGAAACCTGAGACAGCGGCGACAGCCAAGAGAGGAACCGCCATGAGTCGTGAAGCTTTGCAGGAATCGCTGTCCGCGGTAATGGATAACGAAGCGGACCAACTGGAATTACGTCGCGTGCTGAACGCCGCCGACGATGCCGAAACCCGTGCCACCTGGTCGCGTTACCAAGTGGCTCGCGCAGCCATGCACAAGGAGCTGCTGCTGCCCAACCTCGACATCGCTTCGGCCGTGTCGGCCGCGCTTGCTGATGAAGCTGCGCCGGTGCAGCCCAAGCGTGGGGCATGGCGCAGTGTCGGTCGTCTGGCCGTAGCTGCCTCGGTGACCGTTGCCGTCCTGGCCGGTGTGCGCCTCTACAACCAGGACGAGATCACCGGTGCCCAGCTTGCCTCGCAGCAGCCTGTACAGCAGGGTGTCAGCGTGCCACAGGTGCAAGGTCCGGCCGTACTGGCGGGCTACACCGAGAGCAGCGACCAGCCGACCGGCCCGATGGCCAACGGCGTGTTGCAGAATCAAGCCGGTTGGGATCAGCGTCTGCCAGGTTACCTGCGCCAGCACGCTCAGGAGTCTGCGCTGAAGGGCGCTGAAAACGCTCTTCCTTACGCTCGCGCCGCTAGCCTGGAACCTGCCAAGTAAGGAGGACCATGCGCGCGCTACCTCTCCTGGCGCTGCTGTTCGGCGGATGCATGTCGGTGCCGGTGTTGGCGGCCAATTCCTCGCCAGAGGCGGGTGAATGGCTGTCCAAGCTGGCACAGGCCGAGCAGAAGCAGAGCTACCAGGGCGCCTTCGTCTACGAGCGTAACCGCAGTTTTTCTTCCCACGATATCTGGCATCGCGTCCAGTCGGGCAAGGTCAGCGAGCGGCTACTTCAGCTCGATGGCGCTTCCCAGGAGATTGTGCGCGTCGACGGCAAGGTGCAGTGCGTCAGCGGTGCACTCGCCGACGGTGTCGGGGCACCACCCGACGCGGCTGCGCGTGTCCTCGATCCGCTCAAGCTGATGAGCTGGTACGACCTGAGCATGGCGGGCACGTCCCGCGTGGCCGGTCGAGATGCCGTGATCGTTACCTTGACGCCTCGCGATCAACATCGTTATGCCTTCGAATTGCATCTGGACCGTGAAACCGGCTTGCCCCTGCGCTCGTTGATGCTCAACGACAAGGGTCAATTGCTGGAACGATTCCAGATGACTCGATTGGACACCGCGAACCTGCCCAGTGACCGCGACCTGCAACCCAGTGCCGACTGCAAGCCGGTGGCGCCGGAGCCGGGAGCCAAGTCCGAGTCGGTCGCTGGCTGGCGCTCCGACTGGCTGCCCCCGGGCTTCGAGCTGATCAACAGCGCAGTGCGCACCAACTCTGCGGATAAGCGCTCGATCAGCAGCCTCATGTACGATGACGGGCTCACCCGCTTCTCGGTGTTTCTCGAACCTATCGACGACAAGGGCACCGACACGCGTGTGCAGCTCGGCCCAACGGCAGCCGTTTCGCGACACCTCAACACGCCTTCGGGCAAGGTCATGGTAACGGTGGTCGGTGAAATTCCCCTCGGTACTGCCGAGCGTGTGGCATTGTCGATGCGGCCACAGGACATCCAGGCACGGCAATGATTGGCGAGGACGTTTCGTACGGCTAGTCCAGCGTGCGTCTGACATCAAATTAAGGCATTGTCATTTGCATTCGACCGGTAAATTTTCTATAGGTCAGACTCTCCGGGGTCTGGCCTTTCCTGTATCTGCAGAGGCCGTTCTGCTAATTACGCTCGTTGTGACGGGAGCCGTATGTCAATACCACGCATGAAATCCTACCTATCGATGTTCGCCGCCGTGCTGATGCTCGGCCAGGTGCTCACCGCCCAGGCGGAGGAGGCCCTGCCGGACTTCACCACATTGGTCGAGCAAGCCTCGCCAGCGGTGGTCAACATCAGTACCAAGCAAAAGCTGCCCGATCGTCGTGTGGCTGCCGGTCAGATGCCGGATCTGGAAGGTCTGCCGCCGATGTTCCGCGAGTTCTTCGAGCGCAACATGCCGCAGCAGCCGCGCTCGCCGCGCGGTGATCGTCAGCGCGAGGCGCAGTCGCTGGGCTCGGGCTTCATCATTTCCCCGGATGGTTATGTGTTGACCAACAACCATGTGGTCGCCGATGCCGACGAGATCATCGTGCGTCTCTCCGATCGCAGTGAGCTGCAGGCCAAGCTGGTGGGCACCGATCCGCGTACCGACGTGGCGCTGCTCAAGGTCGATGGCAAGAATCTGCCGACCGTGAAGCTGGGCGACTCGGAAAAGCTCAAGGTCGGTGAGTGGGTGCTGGCCATCGGCTCGCCGTTCGGCTTCGACCATTCGGTGACCAAAGGTATCGTCAGCGCCAAGGGGCGTACCCTGCCCAACGACACCTACGTGCCGTTCATCCAGACCGATGTGGCCATCAACCCAGGCAACTCCGGCGGCCCCCTGTTCAACATGAAGGGCGAGGTGGTAGGTATCAACTCGCAGATCTTTACCCGTTCCGGTGGTTTCATGGGCCTGTCGTTCGCCATCCCGATCGATGTGGCGCTGGATGTCTCCAACCAGTTGAAGAAAGACGGCAAGGTCAGCCGTGGCTGGCTGGGTGTGGTCATTCAGGAGGTCAACAAGGACTTGGCTGAGTCGTTCGGCCTGGACAAACCGGCCGGTGCGCTGGTGGCGCAGGTGCTGGAAAACGGTCCGGCGGCCAAGGGCGGTCTGCAGGTGGGTGACGTCATCCTGAGCATGAACGGCCAGCCGATCGTCATGTCCGCCGACTTGCCGCATCTGGTCGGAGGTCTGAAGGACGGTCAGAAAGCCAAGCTGGAGATCATTCGCGAAGGCAAGCGCCAGACCCTGGACGTGACCATCGGTGCGTTGCCCGAGGACGATGCCGACATCGGCACGGGTGGCCAGGCCGGCGCCGAGCGCAACAGCAACCGTCTCGGTGTATCGGTGGCCGACCTGAGCGATGAGCAGAAGAAGTCGCTCGAACTCAAGGGCGGGGTGGTCATCAAGGAAGTGCAGGACGGTCCGGCGGCGCTGATCGGCCTGCGCCCAGGCGATGTCATCAGCCACCTGAACAACCAGGCGATCGGCTCGGCCAAGCAGTTCACTGAAATTGCCAAGGAACTGCCGAAGAATCGCTCGGTGTCCATGCGCGTACTGCGTCAAGGGCGTGCCAGCTTCATCACCTTCAAACTGGCCGAGTGATCGATTCAGTCTGAGAGAAGGGCAGCTGCGGCTGCCCTTTTTCACGAGTGGACCTGGTTTGACCTGAAAACCCCAATGCACCGAGCGGGTCAGCGGCCATACAGGAACCTCCCATATCCCGTCGGCTTGCGTTACAATGCCCGGCTATTTTTCGGCGGGCGTCCGGCTCGCAGCCTTATCGAGTGTTGATCTGTGAGTGATTTGAGTCATATCCGCAATTTCTCCATCATCGCCCACATCGACCATGGCAAGTCGACGCTGGCCGACCGTTTCATCCAGATGTGCGGCGGCCTGACCTCGCGCGAAATGGAAGCACAGGTCCTCGACTCCATGGACCTTGAGCGTGAACGCGGTATCACCATCAAAGCCCACAGCGTTACCCTGCACTACAAGGCGCAGGACGGCAAAACCTATCAGTTGAACTTCATCGACACCCCCGGCCACGTCGACTTCACCTATGAAGTTTCGCGTTCGCTGGCGGCGTGCGAAGGCGCGCTGCTGGTGGTCGATGCGGGTCAGGGCGTCGAGGCACAGTCGGTCGCCAACTGCTACACCGCCATCGAGCAGGGCCTGGAAGTGATGCCGGTGCTCAACAAGATGGACCTGCCCCAGGCGGATCCGGACCGCGTCAAGGACGAGATCGAGAAGATCATCGGCATCGACGCCACCGACGCCGTGGCGTGCAGCGCCAAGAGCGGCATGGGCGTGGACGAGGTGCTCGAGCGCCTGGTGCAGACCATCCCGGCGCCGGTGGGCGACATCGAGGCGCCGTTGCAGGCGCTGATCATCGATTCCTGGTTCGACAACTACCTGGGTGTCGTCTCGCTGGTGCGTGTGCGCCAGGGTCGCGTCAAGAAGGGCGACAAGATCCTGGTCAAGTCCACCGGCAAGGTGCACCTGGTCGACAGCGTCGGTGTCTTCACCCCGAAACACACGGCCACCGCTGACCTGAAGGCTGGCGAGGTGGGCTTCATCATTGCCAGCATCAAGGACATTCACGGGGCCCCGGTGGGTGACACCCTGACCCTCTCCTCGACGCCTGAAGTCCAGGTGCTGCCAGGCTTCAAGAAGATTCAGCCGCAGGTCTACGCGGGTCTGTTCCCGGTCAGTTCCGACGACTTCGAGGACTTCCGCGATGCCCTGCAGAAGCTGACGCTCAACGACTCGTCGCTGCAGTACATGCCGGAAAGCTCCGACGCCCTGGGCTTCGGCTTCCGTTGCGGCTTCCTCGGCATGCTGCACATGGAGATCATTCAGGAGCGCCTGGAGCGCGAATACGACCTGGACCTGATCACCACCGCGCCAAGCGTGATCTACGAGCTGGAGTTGAAGACGGGTGAAACCATTGTCGTCGACAACCCCTCCAAGCTTCCGGACGTCTCGGCGGTCACCGACTTCCGCGAACCGATCGTCACCGCAACCATCCTCGTGCCCCAGGAACACTTGGGCAACGTGATCACCCTGTGCATCGAGAAGCGTGGCGTGCAGCGCGACATGCAGTTCCTCGGCAGCCAGGTGCAGGTGCGCTACGACATGCCGATGAACGAGGTGGTGCTGGACTTCTTCGACCGCCTCAAATCCACCAGCCGTGGTTACGCCTCGCTGGACTATCATTTCGATCGCTACCAGTCGGCCAACCTGGTCAAGCTGGACGTGCTGATCAACGGCGACAAGGTCGATGCCCTGGCATTGATCGTGCACCGCGACAACGCGGCCTACAAAGGCCGTGCGTTGACCGAGAAGATGAAGGAACTGATTCCTCGGCAGATGTTCGATGTGGCGATCCAGGCAGCCATCGGCGGTCAGATCATTGCGCGGACCACTGTCAAGGCGCTCAGAAAGAACGTACTGGCCAAGTGTTACGGCGGCGATGTGAGCCGTAAGAAAAAACTGCTGGAGAAGCAGAAGGCCGGTAAGAAACGCATGAAGCAGGTGGGCAACGTGGAGATTCCACAGGAAGCCTTCCTTGCTGTGCTCAGGTTGGATAGCTAGGTCCTATGTCGCTAAATTTCCCGCTGTTGCTCGTCATCGCCGTAGCCGTCTGCGGTCTGTTGGGTCTGATCGATCTGCTGTTCCTGGCGCCGCGCCGGCGAGCGGCGATCGCCAACTACCAGGGCAGCGTCAGCCAGCCCGAAGTGGCCGTCGTCGAGCGCCTGAACAAGGAGCCGTTGCTGGTCGAATACGGCAAGTCCTTCTTCCCGGTGCTGTTCATCGTGCTGGTGTTGCGCTCGTTTCTGGTCGAGCCCTTCCAGATTCCTTCGGGGTCGATGAAACCGACCCTGGAAGTGGGCGACTTCATCCTGGTGAACAAGTTCTCCTACGGTATCCGTCTACCCGTGATCGACAAGAAGGTCATCGAGGTGGGTGATCCGCAGCGCGGGGACGTCATGGTGTTCCGCTATCCGAGCGATCCGAACGTCAACTACATCAAGCGTGTGGTCGGCCTGCCGGGCGACCGGATCCGCTACACCAACGACAAGCGCCTGTACGTCAACGACCAGTTGGTCGCCGAGCAGTTGGTCGGCAGCGAAGCTGGCTCGCTGGGTAGCGCCGAGCTGTACAAGGAAAAACTCGGCGAAACCGAGCATCTGATCCGCAAGGAAATGAGCCGCTACCGCATGCCGCCGGACCAGCAATGGACCGTACCGGCCGGGCATTACTTCATGATGGGCGATAACCGCGACAACTCCAATGACAGCCGCTTCTGGGACGACCCGAACATCCCTCGCGAGCTGCATGGCATGGTCCCGGACCGCAACATCGTCGGCAAGGCCTTCGCGGTGTGGATGAGCTGGCCAGAGCCCAAGCTCAGCCACTTGCCGAACCTGTCGCGGGTGGGTCTGATCCATTGATACCCCTCGGCGCTGTCCACGGACGGCGCCGAATGCATTTCTGACATAGGCTGTGTTCTCAGGGATGAATCAATCCAGCGCCACGTTGTGGTGCGACACGGCCAAACAGTCTTTCAGGATGTTGATTTGAACGCGTTTAACAACGATGGGGTGGCCGCATGAGCGCTTCCCTCGAGCGCCTCGAGCGCAAGCTCGGCTACACCTTCAGGGACCGGGAGCAGATGCTCCTGGCGCTGACGCACCGCAGCTATGCCGGGCGCAACAACGAGCGCCTGGAGTTTCTTGGCGATGCCATTCTCAACTTCGTGGCTGGCGAAGCGCTGTTCGAGCGTTTCCCCCAAGCGCGAGAAGGCCAGCTTTCGCGTCTGCGCGCTCGCCTGGTCAAGGGTGAAACACTGGCCCGTCTGGCACGCGGCTTCGACCTGGGCGAGTACCTGCGCCTGGGTTCGGGCGAGCTCAAGAGCGGCGGCTTCCGTCGTGAATCGATCCTGGCCGACGCCCTCGAAGCCCTGATCGGCGCCATCTACCTGGACGCCGACATGCAGACCGCCCGCGAGCGCATCCTCGCCTGGCTGGCGGGCGAGTTCGACGGCCTGACCCTGGTCGATACCAACAAAGATCCCAAGACCCGCCTGCAGGAGTTCCTGCAATCGCGTGCCTGCGAGTTGCCGCGCTACGAAGTGGTGGACATCCAGGGCGAACCGCACTGCCGTACGTTCTTCGTCGAATGCGAAGTGGTGCTGCTGAACAACAAGAGCCGTGGACAGGGCGTTAGCCGGCGTATCGCCGAGCAAGTCGCTGCCGCCGCCGCACTGATCGCCCTGGGCGTGGAGAATGGCAATGACTGAGAACACCCCGATCCGTTGCGGCTATGTGGCCATCGTCGGCCGTCCCAACGTGGGCAAGTCCACGCTGCTCAACCATATTCTCGGGCAGAAGCTGGCGATTACGTCGCGCAAGCCGCAGACCACGCGCCACAACATGCTCGGCATCAAGACCGAGGGCGATGTGCAGGCGATCTACGTCGACACCCCCGGCATGCACAAGGCCAACGACAAGGCCCTGAACCGCTACATGAACCGTAACGCATCGGCGGCCTTGAAAGACGTCGATGTGGTGATCTTCGTGGTCGACCGTACCCGTTGGACCGATGAGGACCAACTGGTGCTCGAGCGTGTCCAGTACGTGGAAGGCCCGCTGATCCTGGCGGTCAACAAGACCGACCGCATGGACGAGAAAGCCGAGTTGATCCCGCACCTGCAATGGCTTCAGGCGCAACTGCCGAAGGCCGAAATCGTGCCGATCTCGGCGCAGCAGGGGCATAACCTGGAGTCTCTCGAGGCACTGATCGCCAAGCACCTGCCCGAGAACGAGCATTTCTTCCCGGAAGACCAGATCACCGACCGCAGCAGCCGTTTCCTCGCCGCCGAACTGGTCCGTGAAAAGATCATGCGTCAGCTCGGTGCCGAGCTGCCGTACCAGATCACCGTGGAAATCGAAGAGTTCAAGCAGCAGGGGCATGTGCTGCACATTCACGCCCTGATCCTGGTCGAGCGTGACGGCCAGAAGAAGATCATCATTGGCGACAAGGGCGAGCGCATCAAACGCATCGGCTCCGATGCGCGCAAGGACATGGAGGTGCTGTTCGACGCCAAGGTCATGCTCAACCTCTGGGTCAAGGTCAAGGGCGGCTGGTCCGATGACGAGCGGGCGCTGCGCTCGCTGGGTTACGGCGACCTCTAAACGGCTCGCGACGGCGCGGCTTTCTATGAGCGCGTAGGCAGGCGCTGCGATTGACCTGGGAAAGCGGCGCTGTCGCCGCTTCCATGGGGTCACCCGCGCCTCCCGGTATCTTCGCTGCGTGAGATCGCCATGGACCAACCCACACCACAACTCGCCTACGTCCTGCACAGCCGCGCCTACAAGGAAACCAGTGCGCTGGTGGATTTTTTCACGCCCCAGGGCCGTGTGCGTGCCGTCTTGCGCCGGGCGCGGGGCAAGGGCGGCAGTTCCATGCGGCCGTTCGTGCCGCTGGAGCTGGAACTGCGCGGGCGCGGCGAGCTGAAGAATGTGGGGCGCATGGACACCGTCGGCCTCGCCGATTGGCTCAACGGCGACGCGTTGTTCAGCGGCTTGTACCTCAATGAGTTGCTGATGCGCCTGCTTCCTGCCGAAGCCCCTTATCCCGCTTTGTTCGAACACTACGGTCTTACCCTGCAAGCGCTGGCGGCGGGTCGCCCCCTCGAGCCGCTGCTGCGTGCGTTCGAGTGGCGCCTGCTCGATGAGCTGGGCTACGCGTTTTCCCTGACCGAAGATGTCGACCAGGCCCCAGTGGTTGCCGAAGGACTGTACCGGCTGCAGGTGGATGCCGGGCTTGAGCGTGTCGAGCTGTTCCAGCCCGGACTGTTCAATGGCGCGCAGTTGCTGGCGCTGTCCGAGGCCGAGTGGGAAGCGCCGGGCGCCTTGCTGGCCGCCAAGCGCCTGATGCGCCAGGCATTGGCGGTCCACCTGGGGGCCAAGCCACTGGTCAGCCGCGAACTGTTTCGCAAGCGCTGAGCACGACGTATGCTGTGGGGCTCAATCTTCAGGAGAGCCTTTCGTGACTCAGAGCAACCGCATCCTTCTCGGCGTCAATATCGACCATGTGGCGACCTTGCGCCAGGCCCGCGGCACTCGCTATCCGGATCCGGTCAAGGCAGCGCTGGACGCCGAGCAGGCGGGGGCCGACGGTATCACCGTGCACCTGCGCGAAGACCGTCGGCATATCCAGGAGCGCGACGTGCTGCTGCTCAAGGATGTCTTGCAGACACGCATGAACTTCGAAATGGGCGTCACTGAAGAGATGATGGCCTTTGCCGAGAAGATTCGCCCGGCGCACATCTGCCTGGTGCCTGAAACGCGCCAGGAACTGACCACCGAGGGCGGGCTGGACGTGGCCGGCCAAGAGCAGCGGATCAAGGCCGCTGTGGAGCGCTTGTCGCGCACCGGCGCCGAAGTGTCCTTGTTCATCGATGCCGATGAGCGTCAGATCGAGGCGTCGCGCCGGGTCGGTGCGCCGGCCATCGAACTGCACACCGGGCGCTACGCCGATGCCCAGACCCCAAAGGAGGTGGCCGAAGAGCTCGAACGTATCGTTCAGGGCGTCGCTTTCGGTTTGGCTCAGGGTCTGATCGTCAATGCCGGCCATGGCCTGCATTACCACAACGTCGAAGCCGTGGCGGCCATTGAAGGCATCAATGAGCTGAACATCGGCCATGCGCTGGTGGCGCACGCACTGTTCGTCGGTTTCCCGGCCGCCGTTGCCGAGATGAAAGCGCTGATGCTCGCTGCCGCGCCGCGCCGCAACTGAATGCAATGCCCCTTGGGGCACTTGCGGCTCTCTATTTGCGCGCCAGCAACGTGGCCCGGCGCGGCGCTGGCAGGCCTTCGATGGTCTTGCTGTGGTCGGCAGGGTCGAGGAAGTCGCTGAGCGACTGGTAGCGCATCCAATCGGTGCTGCGCTGTTCCTCGACGCTGGTGACGCTGACATCCACGCAGCGCACGTCGCTGAAACCTGCCCGGCGCAGCAGGCGTTCCAGGGCCGGCACCGACGGCAGGAACCAGACGTTGCGCATCTGCGCGTAACGGTCTTCGGGCACCAGCATTTGATGCGCGTCACCTTCGATCACCAGCGTTTCCAGCACCAGCTCGCCGCCTTTGACCAGGCAGTCCTTCAGCGCCAGCAGGTGCTCGATTGGCGAGCGACGGTGGTAGAACACGCCCATCGAGAACACTGTGTCGAACCCTTCCAGATTGGCCGGCAGTTCTTCCAGGGCGAACGGCAGGTGCCAGGCCGGGAGGTGCGGGAGGTATTTACTGACAGCCTGGAACTGGCAGAAGAACAGCCAGTTCGGGTCTACCCCGACCACCAGGTCGGCGCCGGCACCGAGCATGCGCCACTGGTAATAGCCGTTGCCACAGCCCACATCCAGCACGCGTTTGCCGCTGAGGTTCAGGTGCGGACTGACCCGCGACCACTTCCAGTCCGAGCGCCATTCGGTGTCCACGTGCACGCCGAACAGCTCGAACGGCCCCTTGCGCCAGGGCGACAGCCCCATCAGCGCCTGATGCATCTGCGCACGGCTGGCGGGATCGCAGTCGCTGTCCAGGCGCAGGCCGTTGACCAGGTCGAGGGTGCTCGGCGTCAAGGCGGGCAGCGCGTCCAGTGCGCCACGCCAGCGCTCCAGGTCGCCGTGGCCTTTTTCCAGCTTGGCATCCAGTTGCGCTTGCAGGCCTTGGGACCAGCGAGCCAGTGGGGTGCCCGCCAGACGGCGGACCAGGGGAGACAGATCGATCATGGCAGGGCTATCAGCGAGGCGAAGTTGAGGCATTGGAACCAGGGCACCACCTTGGAGAAACCGGCGGCGCGCAGGCGCTGCTCGTGGGTCTCCAGAGTGTCAGGCTTCATGACGTGCTCGATGGCGCTGCGTTTCTGGGCAATTTCCAGTTCGCTGTAGCCATTGGCACGCTTGAAGTCCAGGTGCAGTTCGTTGAGCAGATCGTGGGTCTGCGCGTCGTCGAAGCGCAGCTTTTCCGAGAGCACCAGCGCGCCACCGGGGAGCAGCGCCTGGCGGATGCGGGCCAGCAGGTCGAGGCGTTCGTCTGGGGCGATGAATTGCAGGGTGAAGTTCATTGCGACGAACGACGCCGGCTCCAGCGACAGCGCCAGGATGTCGGCCTCCAGTACCTGCACCGGCAGCAGTTCCTGGAACATGGAGTCCTGGGCGGTGAGGTACTGGCGGCAGCGCTCGACCATCGCTGCCGAGTTGTCCACCGCCATGACCCGGCAGCCGTCAGCGCGCACATGACGACGCAGCGACTGAGTCACGGCGCCCAGCGAAGCGCCCAGGTCATACAAGACGCTATGCGGTTGGGCAAAGCGCGCACCCAGCACACCGATGTTCTCGACGATGGTCGGATAGCCGGGCACCGAGCGCTTGATCATGTCCGGGAACACGCGCACGACGTCTTCGTTGAAGACGAAGTCGGGTACCTGTTCCAGAGGCTGGGCGAATAGGCGGTCTGAGGGGTGGCTCACAGCGGGCTCGTGCAGTGGGTTGAAGGAGGCACATTCTAGCGAAAATCAGGGAACGCCGTCTGCGTGGCAGAGCAGTCTCGGGGCATTTGTCAGTTTGTCCAATGATCAATGATCTGGCAGAGAGCAGTGTGTTTTCCTCCCACAGGCTGAGCACCGTCCTGACTTCGTGAACGGCCGTAGACCGTTAGATTGGTTCCTCAGTAACGCGCTCTCAACTGCAGAAGAGTGTGAGTAGAGGGGAATAATCATGGCAACTGATGTAACTGAGCAGCGGGCGGAGAATTCTGCTTCAAAAGCGAGTCTGCCTTTCGATGAGCTCACAGTGGATGAACGGGTCGAGTTCATCCCTCAGCAAATTTTCGATTTCAAAAAGAAAGAACCGGCTTTTCTATTCAGTCAAGACAACCTGCGCACCATCAAACGCTATCAGAGGGCGGTACGACTGCTGCCCAGGGAGCGGCGAGAGATGGAGGCGAATGTAAACTTTACTGCCTTGGCAATCAGTGCTGATGACTTCTGGTCCTTCCATGAGAATCTGCATCAGCATGTGGATGCGTGGGACGGCGTAGAAGATGCCTGTAAAACAATGGGTGGCGATTTACAGGTCTTTTCCGAAAACTTTATTACTGAAGGTGTGAAGTTTATTGCCGAACTGAAGAACACGCAGGCAATGGACACGCTGTTGCCAGCGATTCCGGCCGACAAGATTCCGAGGGCCGCGCTCTCGACAGCGGACATCACATCACTGAAGTCGGCGATCGATCTCTACTTGCCGACCATCCAAGGTGAAATTACGGAAATGCTCGCCACCATTCGCCACGTCAAGGCGCTGGTCGATCATTTCGGTGAGCAGATCGACAAGGTCTTGCATCCCAAGGGCTCTGGTCTCTTGGCATGTTTGAAGAAAGAAAGTGTCGACAAGAAGATTGCTACGATCGGCGAGCAGTTGATTGCGCTCGACACTGAGATTGAAAAAAAGGTGGCTCAATATGACAAATTGGTCGGCACGGCGTTTTTCGGGATTGCGTTCGGTCCGATCGGTTTGATCGTGACCGGAGGTATTTACGGTGCGCAAGCGGAAGTGGTGCGTAAGGATAAGAATGCATTGATCGAAGAGCGCGATATGGTGGCCACGCAGCAACGTGAACTGTTGGCCGAAATCGAAAATTTCGTGGCCTTGAAGAGGATGGTCACGGACATTAACTTCAGATTGGTGGAAGTTCGTGCAGCCACCAAGAACTTGGAGGATGTCTGGGTGCTGTTGGAGTCCTACATGTCCGCTTCGATTAAAAAAGCCACCGCCGTTTCCAGTAACGTGGAACTGAAAAAGTTCATTGTGCAGTTTGAACGCGTCCTCTCGCCCTGGACCAATATTTTGAATATCTCCAAGCAGCTCTCGGCGATCTTCAACGAAGCACTGGGCGACGCCCTTTAAGGATGAATAATATGAAGAGTGCGAACGTCGAAACACCGTTGCCCGATGCCAAAGCGATGCTCAACATCGAGCGACAGGCGTTTCAGATTTCCCACCATGGGATCGAATTGCTCATTCCCGCTGTACGCGAACGCTTGCAGGACATCGCCGAAACCATCAAAAAGGCCAATGCGCGTTTTTGTGGGAATGTCACGCAGGGCCTGATCGATCTCAATCTCGACTTGGACCCGCTTGGCAGTGTCGCTACCGCCGAGCTCGATGAGAACGAACTCGTGACCCTGCGCGCCGACGTGCAGACGACTATCCGGCAGGTGCTGGCCAGCGTAGAGGCTGTGCGCACGTACTCGGCACCTGAGCTCACTGAGCTGCAGCGAACGGCCAAAGAAGACCTGCAGGAGAACGACAAGACGTTCAAGCAGGTCCAGAGCACGGTCAATACGCGCGAAGCCAAGTTGGCGGAGATAGACGATAGCCTTGCCACGCTCAATACGCCGACGGTCCGTCAAGCGCTGAGGAACCTGATTCCCGACGACAAGGACATCGATGTCATTCTGGGTCAAATGCAGACGCCTGGTATATCGCCGGATCTGATCAAGGCTGCCGTCGGCAAGCTGAACACGCATCTGGATCTACTGGAGCAGGGCCGTGAATACGCCAAAGTACTTGCGGTCAGAGCACAGATGGCGGACAAGCTCAAGCAGGAGCAGCAGAACCTGGCTGGTCTCAAAGCGCAGCTGGCGCAGAATAACGAAGTGATCACCCAATACGGCAGGGCCGGCGAACTGCTCGAGCTCCGCCAGCAGTGGTTGGTGCAGGGATCACTGTTCGTGGATGGGTGGAGTGCCGTGGATTCCGTCCTGAACAGCCAGGTAGAAGCGGGGCCTTTGTTAGTTGCCTTGCAAGCCGCGCGCGACTACCTGCTGACCGTGCGCAGACGCATTGAGGCGGTTTGATGCGGGTCATCTGACCCTGATCGCGCACTCGAATGTCTGCACCGGTTGCACTTCAGGCGCCCACGGTTGTTGATAGACCAATACCAGGTTGCCATCTCCCGGCGCGCTGGCCTGGAAACGCCAGGTGGATGTCCCGGCAACACCGACCAGACCGCTTTCTTCAGGGCTGCTGTACACCTCTGGACCGAGGCTGCGCAGCACGCTCGAAGCGGGATCCTTGACCTGCCAGCGGTATCCGGTAGTCGGATTGCTGGTCAGGGTGAGGGTCAGGTTCTGGCCTGGCGCCAAGCGCTTGGGGCATTCGCTCTCGGCGTCCAGTTCGACGGTCTGCCGGGACTGCTGGGCGCAGGCGGTCAGCAATGCAAGGCTCATGGGAAGCAATAGGCGGGGGAGGGTCATGGTGTCTCCTCAGGCGACGATGGCCTGAGGATAACCGAAGCGGGTGGGCCTGTGGGGCCGGCGCGCGGCCCCGGCCGATCAGAACAGCACTTTCGCCACGTCGGCGAAGCGTTTGGCGAAATGCACCGTCAACCCCTCGCGCAGGTACGCCGGCAGTTCCTCGAAGTCGCCCCGGTTGGCCTCGGGCAGGATCAACTCGTGGATTTTCTGCCGCCGTGCAGCGATCACCTTCTCGCGCACGCCGCCGATGGGCAGCACCTGGCCGGTGAGGGTCAACTCGCCGGTCATGGCCACGCCCTTTTTCGGCGCCTGATCGCGGGCCAGCGACAGCAGTGCACTGGCCATGGTCACGCCTGCGCTCGGCCCATCTTTCGGCGTAGCCCCCTCGGGTACGTGCAGGTGAATGAAGGCCTCATTGAAGAAGCCCGAATCGCCACCGTATTGCTTGAGGTTAGAGCTGACATAGCTATAGGCGATTTCGGCGGACTCTTTCATCACATCTCCCAGCTTGCCGGTGAGCTTGAAGCCGCGATTGAGGGTGTGCACGCGCGTTGCCTCGATCGGCAGTGTGGCCCCGCCCATGCTGGTCCAGGCCAAGCCTGTGATCACGCCTTTGCCCGACAGCACCTGTTCGCTGCGGAATACCGGCATGCCCAGTGCCGGTTCCAGTTCCTTAGGACCGATCTTGAGTTTGGCGTTGGGATTGTCCAGCAACTTGACCACGGACTTGCGCACCAGTTTGCCTAGCTGTTTTTCCAACTGACGCACGCCGGCCTCGCGGGCATAGCCCTCGATCACCAGGCGCAGTGCGCTGTCGGAGATGCTCAGGCTGGTCTTGGCCACGCCTGCCTTGTCCAACTGCTTGGGCCACAGGTGGCGCTTGGCGATGGCCACCTTCTCTTCGGTGATGTAACCGGAGAGGCGGATCACTTCCATGCGGTCGAGCAGCGGGCCGGGGATCGAGTCGAGGGTGTTGGCGGTGCAGACGAACAGCACCTTGGACAGGTCCAGGCGCAGGTCCAGGTAATGGTCGAGGAAGTCGACGTTCTGCTCTGGATCGAGGGTTTCCAGCAGCGCCGAGGCGGGGTCGCCCTGGAAGCTCTGGCCCATCTTGTCGATCTCGTCGAGCATGATGACCGGGTTCATCACTTCGACGTCCTTCAGCGCCTGCACCAGTTTGCCGGGCTGGGCGCCGATGTAGGTGCGGCGGTGGCCCTTGATCTCGGCCTCGTCGCGCATGCCGCCGACGCTGAAGCGGTAGAACGGCCGGCCCAAGGATTCGGCAATGGACTTGCCAATGCTGGTCTTGCCCACGCCGGGTGGGCCGACCAGCAGCACGATGGAACCGCTGATTTCACCTTTCCAGGCGCCGACGGCGAGGAACTCGAGGATGCGCTCCTTGATGTCGTCCAGACCGGCGTGGTGTTGGTCGAGCACTTTGCGTGCGTGCTTGAGGTCGAGTTTGTCCTGGCCATAGAGGCCCCACGGCAACGCGGTGGCCCAGTCCAGGTAATTGCGGGTGACGGCATACTCAGGCGAGCCCGTCTCGAGAATGGCCAGCTTGCCCATTTCTTCGTCGATGCGTTTTTTCGCCTGATCGGGCAGGGTCTTGCCTTCCAGGCGCTGCTCGAACTGTTCGAGGTCGGCACTGCGGTCGTCCTTGGTCAGCCCCAGTTCCTGCTGGATGACCTTGAGTTGCTCCTTGAGGAAGAACTCGCGCTGGTGCTCGCCTATCTGCCGGTTTACCTCGGCGGAAATCTCGTTCTGCAGGCGCGCGACCTCCACTTCCTTGCGCAGCATCGGCAGGACTTTTTCCATGCGTTTGAGCATGGGCACGCAATCGAGCACTTCCTGCAACTGATTGCCGGTGGCCGAGGTGAGGGCCGCGGCGAAGTCGGTCAACGGCGAAGGGTCGTTGGGGCTGAAGCGGTTGAGGTAGTTCTTCAGCTCTTCGCTGTACAGCGGATTGAGCGGCAGCAGTTCCTTGATGGCGTTGATCAGCGCCATGCCGTAGGCCTTGACTTCGTCGTTGGGCTCGGTGGGCTGACGCGGGTATTCGACTTCCACGAGATAGGGCGGGCGATGATGCTTGAGCCAGGTGCGAATGCGCACACGGGTCAGTCCCTGAGCGACGAACTGCAGCTTGCCGCCCTCGCGACTGGCATGGTGGACCTTCACCAGGGTGCCGTACTCAGGCAGGGCCTTGGTGTCGAAGTGCCGGTGGTCTTCGGCTGGGGTGTCCATGAAGAACAGTGCGAGGGTGTGATGATCGGTCTTGGCGACGAGGTCGAGGGTTTCCGCCCAGGGCTCTTCGTTGACGATCACCGGCAGCACCTGCGCGGGGAAGAACGGGCGATTGTGAATGGGGATCACATAGACTTTGTCCGGCAGTTGCTGGCCGGGCAGGGCGAGGGCATGGCTGGTACTGGACTTGGCGTCGATATGCTCGACTTCGTCGTGCTCGTCGGGGTGATCAGGAAAATCCTGCTGGTCGCTCATGGGGCACCTGCGTGAATGGCTATGGTGCTTAGATGGGGCGAATGGTCCTGGGTTTCAAGCGGTGCGCGCTTGGCGCGCACCGAGCCGCTCGCAGCTCGCAGCTCGCTGCGAGCTTCAAGCGGCAAGCTTCAAGCGGCAAGAAAAAGCGGGACCGCGCAGGCCCCGCTTTTGCTATCCAGCTTGCAGCTTCTAGCTTCTAGCTTGCCGCTCGCCTACAAGCCCGCGCGCTAGCGCGCGAGCTTGTAAGCGATGATGTAGTCGCCCATCCGCGTGCCCAGCGAGCCGTGGCCGCCGGCGACGATCAGCACATACTGCTCGCCATCCTTGCCGGTGTAGGTCATCGGTGTCGCCTGGCCGCCGGCCGGCAGGCGGGCGCTCCACAGCTGCTTGCCGTCGTTCACGTCATAGGCGCGCAGGTACTGGTCCAGCGTGCCGCTGAGGAAGCCCACGCCACCGGCAGTGACGATCGAACCGCCCATGCTCGGCACGCCCACCGGCAGGCCGATCGGCACCGGGGTGCTGTCACGGGTGGTGCCGTTCTTGTGCTTCCACACCACCTTGTGGGTGAACAGGTCGATGGCGGCCACATAGCCCCAGGCCGGAGCCTGGCACGGTACGCCCAGCGGCGACATGAACGGATGCATGGTCACCGCGTAAGGCGCACCCGTGTTCGGCTGGATACCGCTGGTTTCGCTTTCACGCTTGCTGTCGGCGGCGACCTGGTCGCGCGGGATCATCTTCGACACGAACGCCATGTAGTTCGGCGAGGTGAACAGCAGTTGGCGCACCGGATCGACCGACACGCCGCCCCAGTTGAACACTCCCACGTTGCCCGGATACACCAGCGTGCCCTGCTCGGACGGCGGGGTGTACTGACCCTCGTAGCGCAGCTCGCGGAACTGGATGCGGCACAGCATCTGGTCGAACGGCGTGGCGCCCCACATGGCCTGCTCGGTCAGTTCAGGGCCGAGCAGGTTGAGGTCGGAACGGGCCTGGGTCGGCGCGGTGAAATCGCCTTTGACGGCACCCTGCGGCACCGGAATCTCGCGGATCGGCACGATCGGCGTACCGTTGCGGCGGTCGAGCACGTACAGGCTGCCCTGTTTGGTCGGCACGATCACGGCCGGCTTGACGCCGTCGTCGGTCTTCAGGTGGACCAGGGTCGGCTGGCTGCCGACATCCATGTCCCACAGGTCGTGGTGAGTGAACTGGTAGTTCCAGCGGGCCTTGCCGGTGGCCAGGTCGAGGGCGACGATACCCGCGCTGTACTTCTCGGCGCCTGGCGTGCGGTCGGCACCGTACTGGTCAGGCATCTGGTTGCCCAGCGGCAGGTAGACCATGCCCAACTCTTCGTCGACGCTGGCCAGCGACCACATGTTGGCCGAGTTGCGGCTGTAGGTCTTTCCAGGCGCCAACGGTTGGGTGTCGTCGGGGTTGTTGCTGTCCCAGTTCCACACCAGGTGACCGTCGTGCACGTCGTAGGCGCGAATCACCCCGGACGGCTCGTTGGTCGACTCGTTGTCGGTGACATGACCGCCGATGATCACCAGGTCGCGGGTCACGGCCACCGGCGAGGTGGAATAGTAGCCGCCGGCGGTGAACGGACCGATGCCTTGGGTCAGGTCGATGGCGCCCTGGTTGGCGAAGCCTTCGCAGACTTTGCCGTTGTCGGCGTTGATGGCGATCAGGCGGGCGTCGGCGGTGGGCAGGTACAGGCGGCGCGGGCAGGCTTGCGCCACGGCCTGGCCGGCGGCGGAAATGGCCGGCACGGGGCTGCCGTCACGGCTGACGTAGCGGTTTTCGTCGTAGTACGACACGCCGCGGCAGGTCATATGGGCGAAGCCCTTGAAGGTGCCCACCGAGCTCTTGATCTGCGGATCGAAGCGCCAGATTTCGGCACCGGTGTCCGGGTCCAGGGCCAACACCTTGCTGTGCGCAGTGCAGGCATAGAGCATGCCGTTGACCTTGAGCGGGGTGTTTTCGTTGGTCAGCTCGACCGGGTCGTTGTCGCTGGGCAGATCGCCGGTGCGGATGCGCCAGGCTTCCTCCAGGCGATTGACGTTCTGCGCGGTGATCTGGCGCAGCGGCGAGTAGCGGTCGCCGAACTCGGTGCGACCGTAGGCCTGCCAGTCGCCATCGGGCATCGACGGCGCGGCACTGGCCATTTCGCTGCTGTCGCGCCCCAGTTTCCCGGCAATTTCCCCGGGATGGGTGAATTGGCTGGCCAGGGCGCTGGCGC
Source organism: Pseudomonas sp. RAC1 (assembly GCF_030658255.1). Taxonomy (NCBI): domain Bacteria; kingdom Pseudomonadati; phylum Pseudomonadota; class Gammaproteobacteria; order Pseudomonadales; family Pseudomonadaceae; genus Pseudomonas; species Pseudomonas sp. RAC1. The sequence goes on along the minus strand of NZ_JAUTXS020000027.1, from coordinate 103,048 downwards.
CGGCGGCGACCACCGCCACGCTGAGCAAGGCGCCGTTGACTGTCGACGCCGGGCCGCGCAGGGGACGACGTGCCCATGGCAACAGCAGAATAACGCCCAAGGCGAACCACAGCGCCAGACGCGGCACCAGTTGCCACCAGTCCAGGCCCACTTCCCACAGTGCCCAGGCCGTACTGGCCAGCAGCACGGCGCCGTACAGGCCCAGGCCGATGCGACGCAGGGCGATCAGCAACACGCCCGAGAGGGCGAAGCCGATACCGCCGATCAGGTAATACAGCGATCCGCCCAACTGGCTGAGCTTGACGCCGCCGGCGATCAGGGCGAGGCCCATCAACAGCAGCAATACGCCGATCAGGCGCGGTAGCCAGCGGGTTCCAGAGTTGGCACCGTCAGTGCTCATCGTAGCTTCTCCGTTCATTCAAGGTGAGGTTCAGAAACTGCTTTGGATCTTCACGCCGCCGACCAGTGCATCGTCGACCCGCGACACCCCGCCCGGATGGCGGATGTACTGCAGGTTCGGGCGCACGGTGAGCCAGTCGGCCAGATGGATGCCGTAGTAGAGTTCGGCGCTGTATTCGGTGTCCTGGACAGGCAGGAAGCCGGGATTGTCATAGTCGTCCACGGCGTTGACCTGGTTGGCCAGGCGGGCGTTCTTGCGGTAGGCGGGGTTGACGTGCACGCGCGCCAGGGCGAAGCCGAGGTCGTCCTTGGCACGGACGTCGAACGGTCCCTTGTACACCACACCCGCCTGAACATAGTTGTCGATGACATTGGTCTTCTTGTCGTGCATCGTCGCGTTGGCGAACAGGCTCAGGCCGCGCGAGGCGTCGGAGGCGAGCGAGGTCACCTGCTGTTGGGCACCGAGCCACAGGCCATGCTTGCTGGCGCTGCTGCGGTAGGCCTGGCCACTGAGGGCAGCGGGCTGGCCGTTGCGGTCTCGGTAAACATCCTGTGCCTTGGCATTACTGTAGTAGTAGCCGGCGCGATATTCCCCTTTCAAGCCATTGACCTGCGGGCTCCACACCAGTTCTATCGGCATCAGCGCGCCTTGCGTACCGCTGCCGCTGAGCTTGAAACCGTTGCCGGTGTCCAGGTTGGAGGGGTTCTGCTCGAACACGCCGACTTGGGCGTAGAGGTCATCGTGTAGGTTGTATCTGACACGCAGGGCCCATTGACTGACCGGCCAGTTGTACCAGATGCCACCGACCCAGTTGCCCACCTGCGAGCCGCAGAAGGCCAGGTTCTGGAAGTCGCAGGGGAAGCTGTTGAAGTCCTCGCCTTCGCCGAAGCGGCCGACCTTGATGTCCAGCGCACCGTCGAAGTACTTCTGCTTGAACCACATCTGCGTCAGCCGCCAGGTCTGGCCACGGCCCCAGACTTCCTGGGCGGAGGTGAAGCCGCCGACGCGCGGGTCGTTGAGGCGGTCGTTGCTGATGTTGCGACCACTGCGCTCGGTGACGGTGAGCTGGAACTCGCTGGCTTGCCAGCCGAGCAGTTTCTGCAGATCGAAGTGGGTGCCCAGGGTGAATTGGTCGCTGTAGCGCGCGGTACGGTCATGGTCGAAGCCGCCGTGCAGGTTGCTGCCCATTTCGCCGGTGTAGCCGAGGGTGAAGTCGTAGCCCTGTTGCTGCAGTCGTTGGCGCGCGCCGCCCCAGTCGCCAAGCATCCACGGCGAGTCGGCGGAGAACGGCGCCTGGGCGCTAGCAGGCGTGGCGAAGCTGGTCAGCAGGACCGCCAGGGCGGTGCCGGGGAGTCGGTATTTCGGCAGTTGGAGCATGAGATAGCGCTGTCTTATTGATTATCGAAAAAACGCAAGCGCATCAAAGAGTTGTTCTCTTCGATGTTGATGGCTGCAAGGAATGATGAGTGAAGCGTTTCAGCGTGCGGCGGGGAGGATATAGAGGAAGCGAGCGGAAAAAAAGACAAAATGTCGCAGGGGATTGTTGTGATCCGGGTAACAGTCGTCTGAAAGGGGGACCTGTTCCCGCCACGGGGCAGGAACAGGGATTGGCGTGCCGAGTGCTCGGGTCTCAGAAACGTGTGGTCAGGCCCACTTCGACGCTGCGCCCAGGTGCCGGGGCGATGTCACGCAGGATCGAGCTGGCGTAGCGCACGGTCTGGTTGGTCAGGTTTTCACCGCGCACGAAGGCCAGCCATTGGCTCTGGCCGATATCGAAGTGGTAACCCACGCTGGCGCCGAGGGTGGTGTAGCCGTCGGTGCTGGTTTCATTGGCCGGTTTACGGTGCTGCGCGGCGGCATGCTGCACATCGACGCGCGCTTGCCAGCGGTCCAACTCCCACAGCAGCCCGCTGTTGACCCGCAGCGGCGCGATGCGTGGCAGCGGCTCGCCCGTGTCGAGGTTCTTGGCGCGGGTATAGTCGCCGGACAGTTCCAGGGCGAAGCTGCCGTAGCGGTTCTCCAGCAGCTTCCAGTGGTCCTGGGCTTCGACGCCGTAGAAGCGTGCGCGCACGCCCGAATAGAGGTATTCGGGAATGGTCTCGTCGTCCTCGCCTTCGCGCTGGATACCGCTGCCGATCAGGCCGATGTAGTTGCGGAAGTGACTGTAGAACACTCCGACGCTGCCTTTATGGGTGCCGTTGTCGAAACGCAGGGCCAGATCGCCGGAAATGGCCTTTTCCTTGTTCAGGTTGGGGTCGCCGACTTCATAGGTGCCGGTCGCCACATGGGCACCGTTGGCGTACAGCTCGAAGAAGGTCGGGGCGCGTTCGGTGTAGCCCAGGCTGGCAGCCAGCGCCCAGACCGGATCGAGTTGGTAGACCGCGCCGGAGGACAAGCTCGCCGCATTGAAACTGTGGGTGCTGTCGGCATCGACGAAGCGCTCGTTGCCCTTGCCGTCCGGATCCACCCGGGTGTGTTCCAGGCGTGCGCCCAGGCTCAGGTTCAGGCGTTCGGTGGCCTGCCACTGTTCGAGCATGAACACGGCCAAACTGTCGGTATCGGTCTGCGGTACGAACGCCTCTTCACCCAGGGCCGAGAATTCGTTACGGCTGACTTGGGCACCGATCACGCCTTCGATCGGCCCCAGCGGCTGATGACGCGCTTCGATGCGGGCCTCGTAGCCTTTGTTCTTGAAGGTGGTGCCGACTTCGCCGTCCTCGATCTCGCGGTGCTGGTACTCGGTGTATCCCGCGTCGACCTTGATCGAGCTGAACGGCCCTTGCAGGTCGCGCAGTTCGGAGGCGAAGGCATAGTGGTCCTGCTCCATGTCCAGACGCACGCCGGGCTCGGCCACCGAGCCGTAATTGCCGTCATAGCGGCTGTAGGACAGGCCGGCATAGCCGTGATCCCACTGGTAGGAACCGCCGATGGCGCCGCCGTCCTGACGACCGTCGCTGTTCTCCAGACGGTGTTTCGAACCGGGGTCGTCGGCATCGCGCACCTTGCTGCTGCGCGCGTAGCCGGGAATGCGCAGGTCGTTGAACTGGCGGCTGTTGGCGTCCAGATGCAATGCAAAGGTGCCATCGCCCGCTTCCAGTTTGCCGGCGCTGCTGCGTGTGGTGTCGGCGCCGCCATAGCGCAGTTCGCCTGCGCCGTGGATGCCGTCGATGGGCGAGTCGGGGATGCGGTTGTCGAATGTATTGATTACCCCGCCGATGGCGTTGCCGCCATACATCAGCGCCGCGGGGCCGCGGACGATCTCGATGCGCTCGACGTTCACCGGGTCCAGCGGCACGGCATGGTCGTAGGACAGCGACGAAGCGTCCAGCGCGCCGACGCCATTGCGCAGGATGCGAATGCGGTCGCCGTCAAGACCGCGGATCACCGGACGGCTGGCGCCCGGACCGAACCAGGTGGAGGCGACGCCAGGCTGCTTGTTCAGGGTTTCGCCCAAGCTGCCTTGCTGTTGCTGTAGCAGGGTGTCGCCTTCGAGCACGGTGCTGGGGGCGGCGAGCTGACTGTTGCCCAGCGGGTTGGCGGTGATCACCTGGGGGGCGAGTTCCACCGCCTGGCCAGGCGATGAAGCCAGCCACAGGGCGATGGCGAGAGGGGAAAGGTGCAGAGGTTTGGACAGCATGGTGAAGTGACGTTCCTTGGCAGAGGATATTAATTGATACAATATAACATTGCCATTTCATCACGACCGTATTGTCTCTGGCCAGGAATTTGTGCACGCCTTCGTCAAGGCGTGTATGAAAGTGCCGGCGCGCGGGCGCTGGGCGCCGAATCGACCGCCACCGGCCGCCTACACTGGTGTAAGGTGCGCATCTTTGGACAGGAGCGCTGCATGAGCACGGCCCAACACACTGCGTTGCACGGCAAGACACTGGAGCAGATCCTCACCGAACTGGTGGCCCATTACCAATGGCAGGGCCTGGCCGAACGTGTGGATATCCGCTGCTTCAAGAGCGATCCGAGCATCAAGTCGAGCCTGACATTTCTGCGCAAGACGCCGTGGGCGCGGGAAAAGGTCGAGCAGTTGTACGTCACGCTGCAGCGCCGCAGTTGAGGTGGCCGCGTCCTTGGCTGAGCGTGGCGGCCTGGCTGGGTTGGACAGGGTTGGCGGTGCAGTTGTATCTGGTGCTGTGGTCGCGCTGGCAGGAGCAGGCCAGCTTGATCGGCGGCCTGATCAACCTGTTCGGTTTCTTTACCGTGCTAAGCAACACCTTGGTGGCGACGGTGTTGAGCTATGCCGCCTTTGGCCGCGAGTCGCCGGCGCGGCGCTGGTTCCTGCGCCCGGCCGTGAGTGCCGGTGTGCTGGTGAGTATCGTGCTGGTGGCGCTGACCTACAGCCTGCTATTGCGTAACCTCTGGCACCCGCAAGGCTGGCAGCGCCTGGCCGACGAGCTGCTGCACGATGTGATGCCAGGGGTGTTCGCGTTGTACTGGTGCCTGGCGGTGCCCAAGGGGCACTTGCGGCTCTGGCACTTGGGCGCCTGGACGCTTTACCCGCTGCTGTATTTTCTGTTCATCCTGTGGCGCGGGCATGAGATCGGGGTCTATCCCTATCCTTTCGTCGACGTCGCCAGTCTCGGTTACGCCCAGGTGATGCTCAACGCGTCGGGCGTGCTGGCAGGGTTCTGGGCGATCGGCCTGGCGGTACTGGGCGTGGACCGGCTGTGGTCACGGCGACACGCCTGATCAGCCCCCTCATTCATCGTCCGCGGCGCCATCCGCTCGCCAGTAGGCGGCCGCTTTCAACGCGTCTTCTGCAACCCCTTTGTCCAGCAGCAGCGCCTTGACCTGGCGGGTCAGCGTTTTCTCCAGTGCCACCCAGGCATACAGCCGGCCTTGCGGCAATGCCAGATGCTCGACGAAATCAGCCACGTTTTCTGCCTGGCGCCGCAGCCAAATCACCTCCACCTGGGCCTGGCTCGGCAGCGCCTGGCGCTCCTGTTCATTCTCGATTTCTATCACCGCCAGCACCTGACGCCCGGCCGGCAGGGTTTCCAGGCGCCTGGCGATGGCGGGAATGGCGGTCTCGTCGCCGATCAGTAAGTAGCTGTCGAAGATGTCCGGCACCACCATCGACGCGCGCGGCCCAGCGATGTCGAGGGTCTGGCCGGGGGCAGCTTGGGCGGCCCAGGTGGAGGCGGGGCCGTCGCCGTGCAGCACGAAATCGATGTCCAACTCCAGGGCCTGGAGGTCGATGCGCCGCGGGGTGTACTCGCGCATGGTCGGCCGCACGCTGCCGTCGCGGCCGAGGCTGCGGGTGTCGATCGCCTGCTGTTGCTCGGGGGTGCAGCCGAACAGCACCTTGACGTGGTCGTCACTGCCCAGGCTGGTGAAACCAGCCAGTTCCGGGCCACCGAGGGTGATGCGGCGCATGCGTGGGGTCAGGTCGGTGACCCGCAGCACGTGCAGGTGGCGTTGGCGGATTTCGTGGTTGACGCGGTGGATGGTATCGCTCATGGGGACCTCGGCGTTCCGGTCGCTCTCGGCGCGCCCCAGCTCAGTGGGGCTGAAAAAGATCGTAGGGTTCACGCCCGTTGAGAACGACCCTGGGTAGAGAGACGTCGCGACAGCTTACGCCACCGATATCCAGGCTCAAGTCTTAAATGCGGATGATTATCATCTGGTTTTTCGATGCGTAAGGCCGTTCAGCGCAGGGCCAACCGAGGCGCCTTGCATTCGTTGGGGTTTCCCGGCTCAAGATAAGGCATGAGGATCGGTGCCATGCCCTTGAGCACCTGTACCGGCAGGGCCGAGGTGAACGTGAAGGCTTCGGCGCTGGGGCCGGGGACGAAGGCCGTGAGCGTACCGAAGTGGTTATCGCCGAGGAAGAACACGAACGTGGCGGTGCGGTTGAGCGAGCGCGAGGCGATCAGTCGCCCGCCCGCGCCATAGCTTTGCAGACGGTTGTCGCCGGTGCCGGTCTTGCCGCCCATCACCAGCGAGGTGCCGTCTTGCAGCTTGAAGCTGCCGGAGATGCGCCGCGCCGTACCGGCATCGACCACTTGCGACATGGCGCCTTTGAGGGCGCGCGCCACCTCCACCTTGAGAATGCGCCGGCCCCGGTCCGGATCGCTGACGAGCTGGGTTTCGTAGGGGGTGTCGGCGGCGAAATGCAGGGTGTCGATACGCAGGGTCGGCAGGCGCACGCCATCGTTCTGGATGATCCCCACCAACTCCGAGAGCGCGGCAGGCCGGTCGCCCGAGCTGCCGATGGCGGTGGCCAGCGACGGCACCAGGTGATCGAACGGGTAGCCGACGCGTTTCCAGCGTTGATGGATGTCGAGGAATGCCTCGATCTCGACCATGGTGCGGATGCGGCTGTCGCGTGCGCCCTGATGGCGACTCTTGAACAGCCAACTGTACACCTCCTGGCGCTCGAAGCGGCTGGCCTTGACCATGTCGGCGGCGCTCGCGCCTGGGTTGCGCAGCAGATAGCCCAGCAGCCAGAGGTCCAGTGGGTGCACCTTGGCAATGAAACCCTGGTCGGGCAGGTCGAATTTGCCGGGACCGTAGGCCGCGTACATCTCGGCCAGGCGTCCGTCGTTGAGCCTGGCCATGGCGGCCTTGTCCTTGGTGGCATGGGCGCGCACGAAGGCGTTGAAGGTGTCCTGGCTGGCGTCGGGGAACAGGTAGCGATGCACTGCGGCCAGGCGCTGCGGGGTCACGCGCATGCCATCGAGGAAGGTGTCGAGGCGCTGCTGGGAGGTCTTGCGCTGGTACTTGCGCCAGAAACGCATCAGGTAGTTGGTGCCTTCCCGGTCGGCGAAACGTGCCAGGTATTCCTGGCGACGTGGATCGGCATCATCCTTGAGCAGCGGCTCGCGGTTGTAGGGCTGCTGGTAGGTGACGTAACGCACCAGGTCGCGCATCAGGCGGATGAAGGGCAGGTTGATCGACTCGCGCAAGGCGTCCTTGAGGCTGGGGTTGCGACCGTTGTCCTCGCGGCGAAAGTTGTTGAAGCGGTGAAGACCGCCGCCGGTGAAGAAGGCCTCGCCGGTATTGGCCGAATAGGTGCGCTCCAGCGCCGCGTCGAGCATGGCGTCGAGGTTCTGATCCTTGTTGTTCTGCATCAACCACTGCAGCGACCACTGGCTGATGCGGTCCAGGTCGGCCACCGGCACTTTGCGCAGGTCGGCCACTGACTTGCCGGCGTACTGGTCGTGCAGCTCAGCGATGATTTCCAGATAGGTGGTCAGTACCCGCAACTTGGCGGTGGAACCCAGTTCCAGCTTGCTGCCCTCGTTGATGTCGAACGGCTGGTTGGTGCTGTCGGTCTGCACCCTGACCCGCGAGCCATCGGCGGTGCGCTCGAACAGGGTGAAGCTGTAGCTGACCTGGTCGGTGGTGCGACTGGTCAGCAGGCGCTCGCCGATCAGGCCCATCTGCGCCGCGAACGCGGGGTCGGCGAGGTTCTTCAGGTACTGGCTGACCTGGGTCTGCAACTCGGCCTGCAGGGTGCTGGTGGCCGACAGGTCGAGGCGGTCGAGGTCGTACAGCGGCCGATCGAGCATGGCTGCCAGGCGGTTACGGGCCAGACTGATGCCCTTGTTGGTGACGATCGGCACGATGGTCGGCTGCGCCACCCAGTCGCGGTAGACCGCCTTGCTCGCCAGCGCGGCTTCGGCCAGCGGGCGGTCGACGATGGCGTTGGCGGCGAGCACACGGATGTGCGCATCGGTCAGTTCGGCCAGTTCTTCTCGACCCTTGGACAGGTAATGGGAGGGCCGGCGCTGGGCGATCATCAGCGACAGCACCTCGCGCAAGGCCACGCCGCGTGCAGCCAGGCTCTGCGCGTCCGTGGCGCTGGCGGCCAGCGCCTGGTTCACCTCGGCGAAATCGGCGCCGTACCAGACCCGCAGTCCTTCGGCCAGACCATGCACCTCGCCGTGCCCAGGCACTGCCGACAGCGGCACGCTGTTGAGGTAGTCGCGCACGATGCGCTGGCGCGCCACGGTGGTGTCTGTACCGCCCTGATAGGCGCGCACGCTGGCAGAAATCATCTGGCGAATTTTTTCCGCCCCGCTGACCGTCAGACCGTCCGGTGAATGGCGGTACTTTTCCAACTGCGTGGCCAAGGTGCTGCCACCGGCCGACTGCCCCGGCAGGGCCAGGTGCTTGGCCACCTGGCTGTAGGCGGCCTTGGCGAAACGCGGCCAGTCCACCGCCGGGTTGCTGCGCGGGTTGCTGGGGTCGAGCAGGTCACGGTTCTCGATGAACAGCAGGCTGTTGACGATTACCGGCGGTATGTCCGCGAAGCGATCGTACAGGTACTGGGGATAACGGTACTGGTAGAGGGCATCGCCACGGCAGTCGGTGATCGACAATCCGGCCTGGTCCTTTTCCACGTAGGGGACGAACAGGCCGTGATCGACATAGCGCATCAGTGCCGGGGAGAAGCGCACCTGTTCGCTGATCAGGTAGTCGCGCTTGAGCAACCTTGGCAGGAACTGGCCCAGGGCACTGTAGCCCAGGCGCTTGTCGAACGGGCCGTCGCCTGGATAGACGATGGCGTCGCTCGGGCCGCGCTCGAGCGAATAGGTGAGGGTACTGGCCAGCGCGCTGAACTCGCGCGATTGCAGTTGCGAAGTCTGCACCTCTTCACGCACGGCCAAGCCCGCTGCCACCAAGGCCACCAGCACGATCAGAACGATCAGGCGCCACCACAGGCGGCGTTGACGAGGCGTCTTCGGCTGTGGGGCATCGGCCAGAGGTGGTTCGGTCGCTTGGGTGCTGCTCTGTTCCGAGTGCCACAGTACGCCCATAGTGTTCCAGTCCGGCCAGGTAGTTTCGTCTTGCTTGTCTGAAGCTTAGACGCTGACCGGGTTTGGTGAAAAATTTGTCATGGGGTGTGGGACGGGTATGCCTCAGGCGGCGATTTCGCTGTGCGGCTCGAAGCTGTCGGCACGGGCGAGCTGCCACATCCGCGAATAGAACTGGCCGTCCACTTCGCCGGTCAGCAACTCGCCGGGCTTGAGGAACACGTGCATCTGCGAGAACAGTTTGATCTCGGTTGCGCTGATGCGCCGTACCAAATGCTTGGCCTCCAGTTGCGCCGGATGCTCGAGACCGGCGGCGGCCAGCATTTCGGCCAGCGCGCGCAGGGTGTTGTGGTGGAAATTGAGCACACGCTGGGCTTTGTCCGGCACCACCAGCGCGCGTTGGCGCAGGGTGTCCTGGGTGGCGACGCCGGTGGGGCATTTGTTGGTGTGGCAGCTCTGCGACTGAATGCAGCCGATGGCGAACATGAAGCCGCGTGCCGAGTTGGCCCAGTCGGCGCCAATGGCCAGCACGCTGGCGATATCGAAGGCGCTGACGATCTTGCCGCTGGCACCGAGCTTGATCTTGTCGCGCAGGTTCAGGCCCACCAGGGTGTTGTGCACGAACAGCAGCCCCTCGCGCAACGGCACGCCGATGTGGTCGGTGAACTCCACCGGCGCTGCACCGGTGCCACCTTCCTTGCCGTCGACGACGATGAAGTCGGGCAGGATGCCGGTCTCCAGCATGGCCTTGGCGATGCCCATGAATTCCCACGGATGGCCCAGGCAGAACTTGAATCCGACCGGCTTGCCGCCCGACAGCTCGCGCAGCGTGGCGATGAACTGCATCATCTCGATGGGCGTGGAAAAGGCGCTGTGGCGCGAGGGCGAGATGCAGTCCTCGCCCATGGCGATGCCGCGCGTGTCGGCAATTTCCTGGGTGACCTTGTGCTTGGGCAGGATGCCGCCGTGACCGGGCTTGGCGCCCTGGCTCATCTTGATTTCGATCATGCGCACCTGTGGGTTGGCCGCCTGTTCGGCGAAGCGCGCCGGATCGAACTGCCCGTCGGCGCTGCGGCAGCCGAAGTAGCCGCTACCCAGTTCCCAGACCAGGTCGCCGCCGTGTTCGCGGTGGTAAGGGCTGATGCTGCCCTCGCCGGTGTCATGGGCGAAGTTGCCCAGGTGCGCGCCTTGGTTGAGGGCGCGGATCGCGTTGGCGCTCAGTGAGCCGAAGCTCATCGCCGAGATGTTGAAGATCGACGCCGAGTAGGGTTGGCTGCACTGCGGCCCGCCGATGTCGATGCGAAAGCTCGCCGGATCGGCCAACGGTGCCGGACGCATCGAGTGGCCGATGAACTCGAAGCCGGACTCGTACACATCGATGAGCGTGCCAAAGGGTTTGTCCGAGGCCTCGTTCTTGGCCCGGGCGTAGACCAGCGAACGCTGGGCGCGGGAGAAGGGCAGCGCGTCGCTGTCCGATTCCAGCAGGTACTGGCGGATCTCGGGGCGGATGCCCTCGACCAGGTAACGGATGTTGCCAAGGATCGGGTAATTGCGGCGCACCGCGTGGCGCGTCTGCAGCAGGTCGAACAGGCCAAGCAGGCTGAGCACGGCGGTGGTCAGGGTGAAGGGCCACAACCATTCGTGGTGCAGGAAGGGCAGGCTGGCCAGGGTGAACAGCACGCACCCGGCGAACACAGCGTAACGGCTCAGAAGTGACAGACTCATGCGAAATTCCCTTGCGAATGCTTCGGTCGAACCTCGACCTTAGCCCGCCGCGGCAAGCATTGGCCAGTCTGAGGTAGCACGAGCAAATGAAATCTTCGGTATCAAAAATCATTCTCAAAATATTATGTTATAAAGTATCTCTTTCGATCCGAGGGTACTTCCATGAAAGCAGGCATCCATCCCGATTACCGCCCCGTGCTGTTCCACGACACGGCAGCGGACGCATTCTTCCTGATTGGCTCGACGGTCGAGACCGACCGCACGCATCGGCACACCGATGGCCAGACCTACCCCTGCGTGGCGCTGGATGTGTCCAGCGCATCGCACCCGGTGTACACCGGCCAGCAGCGCAAGACCACGGTCGAGGGGCGTGTGGCCGGGTTCAACAAGCGCTTTGCCGGGTTTGCCGGGCAGGCGAAATAAGCGCGCACCCGCCGCCGCGTCGAGCCGGTCAGGGATTGCGTATCGGGGCGCCGCGCAGCAAGTGCTGGCGCCATGCGTTTTGCTCCTCGCCGGTGGCCTCGACCAGGCAGCGGAACGTGCCGCCTGCCCGTGCGGCCACCGGTACGCCGTCGCGGTAGAGCAGGCGATTGGCGCTCAGCGCTGGCAGCTTGGTGCCCGGCAGTAACGTGCCGAGCAGATTCAACGGGTCGCTGCCGCTGACCATCACCCCCTCACCCTTCGCCTCGCGCCGGCGTACCTGGCGCAACGAGGCCACGGCTTCGGGCAGGGCGAATTGCTCGCCAGCGAGCCCGGCGATGAAGCGACCGCCACGGATTTCCCCGCGCGCTTCCAGTCGGTGATAGCAGCGCAGCAGATCGCGCCAGGGCGGCAGCAGTTCGCTTTCACGCTCCAGCAGGCGCCAGCAGATCACGCCATAGCGGCGCAGCAACACGCGGGCGATGTACTCAAGGCGCTCGTCGTTGTCCTGTTCGAGGCTGCCACGGCGCAGCAATGACCAGCGCCCGGCCTGGAGCATGGGGCTGGCGAAGGACGCATGGCTGCGCCGGCCATGCCGCGCGGTGCGCCTGCCCACGGGCGTGATCAGGCTGCGCAAGCCGCTGAAGCCGTCGGCTGCGGCCAGTCCTGAGCCGACCAGTTCCTGCAGCGCCGTCTCCAATTCGCTGGGCAACAGGCGCGCCTCATCGACGAGTTCGTCGAAGAACAAGGCGCCGTGCGCCTGCAAGGCCTGGTGCACGCGCTGCGCCCGCGGCCCCAGCGTGTCGGGATCGGCGCCGCAGGTCAGGCTGCGCCACAGGCCCAGGCGTTCGCGTGGCAGCAACACCAGCGGCGTGCTCGACAGCGTGCTGCTCGACACGCTACCGGTGAGCCGGGTCCAGGCCCACTGACCGCTGCGGCAGGCGTCATCCAGCCAATGTGGGCTGTAGTCGCCGATACGGGTGGGCAGCACGTCCGCTTCCCAGGCCCCGGCCGCGCAAGGGAAGCCTTCGAGTTGCGCCAGTACCACGGTCACGGCCTGGGGACCGCGCAAGCGTTCGTCGACGCTCAGGTGCTGCCAGTCGAACAGAAAACGCATGAAGTCCTGCAGGCTGACCGGCTCGATCTCCCGACGCAGACGCTTGACCGTATAACGATGAATCCGCGCCAGCAGATGCCGTTCGCACCACTGCAAGGCCGGTTGCGCAGGGCTGAAGTGTCCGCGCAGCAGATAGCCTTCGCCTTCCAGTCGTGCCAGGCCCTGTTCCACTTGGGTTTCGCGCAGACCCAAGGGCTCGGCGATCTGCGCCAGCGTCTGTGGGCCGAAGCCACTGAGGCGGGCGCGCAGCAACTCGCACAGGGCGTCGTCGGCAGCGACAGGCTGGTCGAAGCCCGGCAGGGCCTGCACCGCAGGCGTCAGGACGGCGCCGGGGTACAAGGTGGTCAGCGCCTTGAGTCGCTCACGGGGCAGCCACAGGCCTAGGTCGGCCGTCTCCAGGCGACAGGCACGCCCCCCGTGGGTCAAGTCCGCGAGCAGGGCGTCCCAGCCTGGGTTGGCCTGCACCTCGTCGGTGGTGAGCACGCCCAGGCTCATCAGCGCTTCGTGCAGTTCATCGGCGTCACGCGGTTGCGGCCAGGCCTCGATTGCGACGGCGTGAATCGCCTCGGCATCCAGGGCGCCCAAGTCATCGGCGCTGTGCACGTCGCTCCAGCGTCGATTGAGCACCGCCTGGGTGCGCCGTTCTTCCAGCGGCGCGTCGTCGAGAAAGGCATAGGGCCGCGCGTTGAGGATGGCCGAGGCCAGGGGCGACGGGGCTGGCAGATCACGGGCGAGCAAGCGCACTTCGCCGCGCTCCATGCGCCGCAGCAAGGCCAGCCAGCCCTGGCTGTCCATGGCGTCGTGCAGGCAGTCGTCCAGCGTCTGCTGCACCAGAGGATGGTCCGGCACCTGGCGTTCGCCGACCAGGTTTTCCAGGCAGGCGATCTGGTCGGGAAAGACCGACGCCACCAGGTCTTCACTCTTCATCCGCTGGATCTGCGGGGCCACTTTGCGCCCGCCGACGTAGCGCGGCAGCGCCATCGCGGTGGCGGCGTTCCAGCGCCAGCGCACACCGAACAGCGGCGCGTCGAGCAGCGCCTGGATCAGGATCGACTCGGCGCTGCGGCTGGAGAGGTAGCGCCACACCTCGTCCAGTTCGAAGCTATGGCTGGTGGACAACGACAGCACGATGGCATCTTCGCTGGCCGCCGCTTGCAGCTCGAAGTTGAAGGTGCGGCAGAAGCGCTTGCGCAGGGCCAGGCCCCAGGCGCGATTGATGCGGCTGCCGAAGGGGGCGTGAATGATCAGTTGGGTGCCGCCGGATTCGTCGAAGAAGCGCTCCATCACCAGCGTCTGCTGCGAGGGCAGGGCGCCGAGCACGTGCCAGGTCCGCCCCAGGTAGTCGAGCAACTGACGGGCGCTGTCCTCGCCCAATGCGTAGTGCGTCATGAGCCAGTTCAGGACGGCGTCGGGGTCGTCGGTCTGGCGTTGCAACTGCGCATCCAGGCCCTGTTGCAGACGCGCCACCGCCGCCGACAGCTCGTCGCTGCGTCCCGGCGCTTCGCCCATCCAGAACGGGATGTTCGGCGCCAGCCCCTGGGCGTCTTCGACCCGCACGCGGCCTGGCTCGATCCGCAGAATGCGGTAGGAGGCGTTGCCCAACTGGAAGATGTCGCCGGCGAGGCTCTCCACCGCGAAATCCTCGTTGACGCTGCCGATGTTCAGCGCCTGGGGTTCGAGCAGCACGGCGTAGTCGGCGGTCTGCGCAATGGTGCCGCCGCTGGTCAAGGCGACCAGCTGGCTGCCACGCCGACCGCGCAAGGTGCCGCTGACGGCGTCGCGGTGCAGGTACGCGCTGCGCACACCCTGGCGGCCGTTGTAGCCCTCGGCAAGCATGCGCAGCACCGCCTGGTAGCGTTCATCGCTGAGCGCGGCGTACGGCGTGGCGGCGCGCAGGCAGTCCAGCAGCGCCTGCTCGGGCCACGGCTGGTTGCTGACTTCGGCGATGATCTGCTGGGCCAGGACATCCAGCGGGGCTTCTGGCAGGTGCAGGGCATCGAGCTCGCCACGCTGTACGCAGTCGAGCAGGGCCGCACATTCGATCAGGTCGTCGCGGGAGGTCGCGAACAATCGGCCTTTGGGAATGCCATCGACCTGATGCCCCGAGCGGCCCACGCGTTGCAGGAAAGCAGCGATGGAGCCGGGCGAGGCGATTTGACACACCAGGTCGACCTCGCCGATATCGATACCCAGCTCCAGCGAGGCGGTGGCCACCAACAGCCGCAACTCGCCGGCTTTCAATCGCTGTTCTGCCGCCAGCCGGTGCTCCTTGGCCAGGCTGCCGTGGTGGGCGGCCACCTGGTCCTGGCCGAGGCGCTCGCTCAGGTGGCGGGTCAGGCGCTCGGCCAGCCGTCGGGTGTTGACGAACACCAGGGTGGTACGGTGCTCGCGGGCCAAGGTGGCGAGGCGGTCGTAGACCAGGTCCCAGACATCGTTGGCCATTACCGCACCCAGCGGCACCGGCGGCACCTCGATGGCCAGGTCGCGCGCACGGGTATGGCCGATGTCGACGATGGCGCAGGGTCGTTCATGCCCGACCAGGAACTGCGCGACCCGCTCGATGGGACGTTGCGTGGCCGACAATCCTATTCGCCGCAGCGCCCGTCCGCTCAGGGCTTGCAGACGCTCCAGGCTCAGCGCCAGGTGGCAGCCGCGCTTGTTGCCGGCCAGGGCATGGATCTCGTCGACGATCACCGTGTGCACCTGGGTCAGCCCGGCGCGCCCGGACGCCGAGCCAAGCAGCACGTAGAGCGACTCGGGCGTGGTCACCAGAATGTGCGGCGCGCGCCGGCGCATGGCGGCGCGGTCTTTCTGAGGGGTGTCGCCGGTGCGCACGGCGGTGGTGATCTGCGGCGCGTGCAACCCCAGGTCGGCGAGCGTCTGGGCAATGCCTTCCAGCGGCGCCTGCAGGTTCAGGCGGACATCGTTGGACAGCGCCTTGAGCGGTGAGAGGTAGACGACTTGGGTGTGCGCGGGCAACTCGCCGCCGAGCGCCAGGCCTTGGCGGAACAGTTCGTCGAGCACCGCGAGAAAGGCGCTGAGGGTCTTGCCCGAGCCGGTGGGGGCGGCCAGCAGCATCGACTGCCCGGCGTGGATCAACGGCCAGGCGCGGGCCTGGGCAGCGGTGACCGTGGCGAAGCGTTGCCCGAACCATTGGGCCACCGCAGGGTGGAACAGGTCGAGCGCCGGGTGGTGCAAGGCGGGCAGGTTCATGCCCCGTTTATGGCGACTGAATGCCCGCTTGGCAAGGGGCCATTCGTCTGGCTTGAAGCGCACGGGGCCTTTTCGGGTATCCTCCCCGCCCCGTCGTCGAGGAAGCCCTGCCCATGTCCCAGATCATCCCTATCGCCGCTGCCCTGCTCATCGATCCGGCCGGCCGGACCTTGCTGGTGCGCAAACGCGGCACCCAGGCCTTCATGCAACCCGGTGGCAAGATCGACGCGGGCGAAACGGCGGTGCAGGCCTTGGCGCGCGAACTGCACGAAGAACTGGGCCTGCACATCGATCCCGAGCAGGCGGTGCACCTGGGCCGTTTCAGCGCGCCAGCGGCCAATGAGCCGGGTTTCGAGGTCCAGGCCGAGCTGTTTCGCGTTCACTGCGCCGAGGCGGTGACGCCTGCGGCGGAAATCGAGGAAGTGCAGTGGCTGGCCGCCGACCAGGCCAGCGCCCTGACCCTCGCGCCCTTGACCCGCGACCTGATTCTGCCGCTGTGGCGCGACGCCCTCAACGCACCGCGCTGACCCCATCGAGGGTGGCGAACGAGGTGTCCTTGGCCGTCAGCAGAAAGTCGCGCATGTACGGCGCATCGAGCATGTCGGTGCGCACGGCGGCATAGAGCGTGGCGAACAGGCCCTTGTCGCCCAGGCGCTTGCCCTTCACGTAGCCGCGCGAGCTGTACTCGTGCAAGGCCCAGTGGGGCATGCCGCACACGCCACGGCCGCTGGCCACCAGTTGCATCATCATCACGGTCAGTTCCGAAGTGCGCACGGCGGCCGGTTCGATGTCCGCTGGCTCCAGGAAGCGGGTGAAGATGTCCAGCCGATCGCGTTCCACTGGGTAGGTGATGAGCGTCTGGTCGACCAAGTCCTCCGGCACGATGTAGGGCTTGGTCGCCAGCGCGTGCTGATTGGCCACCGCGAGCATGGCCTCGTAGGTGAACAGCGGCACGTAGGTGATGCCGGCCAGGTCCAGCGGGTCGGAAGTCACCA
Source organism: Pseudomonas sp. RAC1 (assembly GCF_030658255.1). NCBI lineage: Bacteria > Pseudomonadati > Pseudomonadota > Gammaproteobacteria > Pseudomonadales > Pseudomonadaceae > Pseudomonas > Pseudomonas sp. RAC1. The sequence continues at coordinate 86,404 of NZ_JAUTXS020000027.1, read as the reverse complement.
CCAGGTCGAGGTCGCCCCGGGCCAGCGCCGGCAGCGGAGCGAAGGCGAAACCCGAGGCCAGGTCCAGCTCCACCTCCGGCCAGGCGTCGCGGAATTGATCGATGGTCGGCATGAGCCACTGGAAGCAACTGTGGCACTCGATGGCCATGTGCAGGCGACCGGCGGTGCCGCCGGCCAGGCGCGCGATGTCGCGTTCGGCACCGCGCAGCAGCGGCAGCGTGGCGTCGGCCAGTTGCAGCAGACGCAGGCCGGCGCTGGTGAAGCGGATCGGCTTGGTCTTGCGCACGAACAGTTGCATGCCAAGACGTTCTTCCAGTTCTTTGAACTGATGCGACAGCGCCGACTGGGTCAGGTGCAGGCGCTCGGCAGCCTCCACAAGGCTGTCGGCCTCGCGCAAGGCATGAAGGGTTTTCAGGTGACGGATTTCCAGCACGTGCAGCTCCGTGAGCAAATTTTGAGGAAAATCAGATGGGGTTGAGTTTCCCTCATGTTGCGCGGTGTGTCGACTGCAGGATTCATGACCGTTCAGCGACCTTAATCAAACTGTCACGCAACTGTGGCAGCGCGCTTTAACGGATTTCATCAGACTCGCGCTCTACTGAGGATTTGCATTCTGGTGTTTCTGTCCATGCGGTACTTTCTGATTATTGTTCTGCTGCTGTGCGGGGGGCCGGCCGGTTTCGCTGCAGGGCGTTGCGATGCCCAGGTGCCGGTGCAGCGCGCCGAGCTGGGGGGATTGAGCCTGGTCTACCAGAGCGTCGGTACGCCGGGCGATCCGGCACTGCTGCTGGTGATGGGCCTGGGCGGGCAACTGATCCACTGGCCGGACGACGTGGTCGAGGCGTTGTGCCGCCAGGGCTTTCGGGTGATTCGCTACGATAATCGCGATGTCGGTCTGTCGCGCTGGAACCAGCCGCCGGCCTCGGCCAACCTCACCGTCGAACTGCTGCGCTACAAGCTGGGGCTGCCAGTGGCTGCCCCTTATAGCCTGACTGACATGGCCGGTGACGGCCTCGGGCTGATGGATGCGCTGGGCATCGAGCAGTTCCATGTGCTGGGCGTGAGCATGGGCGGCATGATCGCCCAGCATCTGGCGGACATGGCGCCGCAACGGGTGCGTAGCCTGACCTTGATCATGTCCAGCTCCGGCGCCCAGGGCCTACCGGCGCCGAGCGCGGCGTTGGTGCAATTGCTCGCCCGGCGCAGCGCACCGAGCCGCGAGGTCGCGCTGGAGCAGCAGGCCGACTTGTTGGCGGCACTGGGCAGCCCAGCGGTGCACGATGACCGCGCGGTGTTGTTGCAGCAGGCCGCGCAGGCTTACGACCGGGCGTTCAATCCGGAGGGGGTCAAGCGCCAGATCATGGCGATTCTGGCCGAGCCGAGCCGGGTAAAACTGCTCAATCGCCTGCGGGTGCCGACACTGGTGGTGCATGGCACGGCCGATCCCTTGCTGCCGGTGATGCACGGCGTACACCTGGCCGCGCACATCCAGGGCAGTCAACTGCGCTTGATTCCGGGCTTGGCGCACCGTTTCCAGGAGCCGTTCAAAGCGCCGCTGCTGGCGGCGGTACTGCCGTATCTGAAGTCGCATCGCCAGGAAACGGCGCACATCGCCGGGCTTTGAGCAGGCTGGCGTCTAGGCCTGGAACCGCGCCGTCGGTGAGACGCGCTCAGCCCAGGCCGTATTTCTTCACCTTGTCGAACAACGTGGTCTTGGCCATGCCCAGCTCCTGGCTGGCCTGGCTGAGGTTACCCCCGGTGCGCTGCAAGGCATCGCTGAGCAAATTGCGCTCGAAGGCTTCGACTGCCTCGGCAAAGCCCAGGCCCTGGCTGCCGCCGACGCCGGGTTTCTTGAACGCTGGCAGTCCCAGCGCGTAACGCTCGGCGACGTTGCGCAGCTCGCGTACGTTGCCTGGCCAGTCGTGGGCCATTAGCCGCGACAGGGTCTGGCTGTCCAATTGCGGCGCTTCACGATCGAAGCGCAGCGCTGACTGCTGGAGGAAATGTTCGAACAACTGGAGGACGTCTTCGCGGCGTTCGCGCAGTGGCGGCAGCTCGAGCGTGACCACGTTGAGGCGGTAGTACAGGTCGCTGCGGAACTGCCCCGTGGAGCCCAGCGCGTCTAGGTCAGACTTGGTGGCGGCAATTATCCGGCAGTCCACCGGGATGCTCTGGTTCGAGCCCAGCCGTTCGAGCGTGCGCTCCTGTAGTACGCGCAGTAGCTTGATCTGCAGGTTGACGGGCATGCTCTCGACCTCGTCGAGAAACAGCGTGCCGCCATTGGCGTGCTCGATCTTGCCGATGCGCCGCTTGCCGGCGCCGGTGAAGGCGTTGGCTTCGTGGCCGAAAATTTCGCTCTCGAACAGGTTCTCCGGCAGACCGCCGCAGTTCAGGGCCACGAACGGCGCGCTCTGGCGGCGGCTGAAATCGTGCAGGCAACGCGCGACCAATTCCTTGCCGGTGCCGGTCTCGCCTTCGATCAGTACGTTGGCTGAGGTATCGGCGACGTTGGCGATCAGCTCGCGCAGCGCCTGCATGGCCGGCGAGCGGCCGATGATGCGCGCTTCCAGCGAGCCCTGGCCAGCCAACTGCTTACGCAAGGCCACCACTTCGCGTGACAGCCCGCGCTGCTCCAGCGCGCGGCGCACCACGTCCACCAGCCGCTCCGGCGAGAACGGCTTTTCCATGAAGTCGTAGGCACCGTTGCGCATCGCACCGACCGCCATGTCGATATCGCCGTGGCCGGTGATCAGCACTACCGGCAGGCTGCGGTCGCGGGCCTTGAGGCGGTTGAGCAGTTCCAGGCCATCGATGCCGGGTAGACGAATGTCGCTGACGACGATACCGGCGAAATCGTCGCCGATACGTTCCAGCGCCTGTTCGGCGCTGCCCACGCCTTCGCAGGCGATGTCCTCCAGCGCCAGCGCTTGCTGGCAGCCGAGCAGCACGTGGGGGTCGTCTTCGACGATCAGGACGGTCAGGGGAGCTGGGGTCATGGGGACTCTTCGTTCATGGTGTATCGGCCGAGTCGGTGGCGGGCGTTGCCAGCGGCAGGCTGAGGACGAACGCGGTGCCGCCGCCGGCAGGGTGTTCGACGCTCAGGGCGCCTTTGGCCGCAGCGGCCAGGCTGGCCGACAGCGTCAGGCCCAGGCCCAGGCCGTGCTCGCCCGGTTTGGTGGTGAAGAAGGGTTCGAACAGGTGTTTGCGCGCTTCATGGTCGATGCCGTGGCCATTGTCGCGTACCCGCAGGCGGTAGCGGTCGCCGGCCAGTTCGCCCTCCAGCCACAGTTGCGGGTGGGCTTGGGCAGTCATGGCGTCCAGCGCGTTGCCGATCAGGTTGACCAGGATCTGTTCCAGCCGGGTCTGGTCGATGGCCAGTGCCTGGTCGTCGAAATCGCGGTGCAATTGCAGGCCGCAGGCACCGATACGGTTGGCCAGCACCTGCAAGGTGGCCTCCACCGCGCTATCGAGCGACGCCAGGCCGCTGTCTTCGCCGCGGCGGGCGAAGGAGCGCAGACTCGCGGTGATCCGGCCCATGCGGTCGATCAGGTCGTTCATGGTGCGCAGATTGGTGCTGGCGGTGTCCAGGGCGCCGCGTTCGAGGAAGCGCACGGTATTACCCGAGAGCGTGCGCAGCGCCGCCAGTGGCTGGTTGAGCTCGTGGGCGATGCTGGTGGACATCTGTCCAATGGCGGCCAGCTTGCCGGCCTGGACCAGCTCGTCCTGGGCGTGACGCAAGGTTTGTTCGGCATGACGGCGTTCGCGGATCTGACCTTTGAGCCGCTCGTTGCTGGCGCGCAGGTCGGCGGTACGCTCGGCGATCCGCCGTTCCAACTGGCTGTTGGCTTCTTCGAGTGCTTCGCGGGCCGCCAGGCGGGTAGCGATCACCTTGCGCCGCTCGTTCCAGGCGATGCCGAGGATCGCCAGCAGGGCGAAGGCGACGCCTACCAGGATGCCTTGGATCATCGACTCGCGGTGCAAGTCCTGCAACGGGGTGAGCAGGGTGAAGTGCCAGGGTGTATCGGCCAGACGTCGGGTCTGTGCCAGGTAGGTGACTTCGTGGCTGGCGTCCTGGCCGCTGTCGCGGCTGGCCGGGAAGGTGAGCTTCTCCACGCCATCGCCCAGGGCTTCGCGCGCCAGAGGGTGCAGCTCGTTGAGCGGCCACCAGTAGTACTGCAGGCTGCGCGCCAGGTCCTCCTTGACCTGAGGGGTCAGCGGGCGGACCGATTTGAGCCGGCGCGCCGGATCGCTGGAAAGAATGATGATGCCGTTCTCGTCGCTGACGAAGGCTTCCAGCCGCGCGCGCTGCCAGCGCTCCTCCAGCGTGTCCAGGCGCACCTTGATCACCGCCACGCCGATGATCCGACCGTGCTCTTCCAGGCCATGGGCCAGGTAATAGCCGGCCTCGCCAGTGGTGCTGCCGATGCCGTAGAAGCGCCCCGGTTGGCCGCGCACGGCATCCTGGAAATAGGCGCGGAAGGCCAGGTCCTCACCCAGGAAGGAGTCGGGGTCTCGCCAGTTGCTGGTGGCCTGGACCCGGCCGTTGGTGTCGAGCACATAGATGGCCCGGCTGCGGCTGCGCCGGTTCAGTCCTTCGAGGTATTCGTTGACCGCCTGGCGTGGACCGCCGTCGGGGTCGGCGAGCAATTGCGAAACGCTGTCTTCGAGTTCCAGCAGGCTGGGCAGGTAGGTGTACTTGCTGATTTCGCTCTCGACCGTGCGCGCATGCAGCTCGAGCTGGCGTTCGCCGTTCTCGCTGAGAGCGCGGATGCCGTTGCTCTCGCTGATCATGTAGCCGACCGACCCCAGGCCGACCATCAGCAGGATGATCAGAGGCGGTAGAAACAGTTGGCGGATCAGGCGGGATTTCACGGCAGGCTGTGCAGGGCGAAGAAGCGAGGGATCGCATTTCATCACAGTGGCCTTGTCACCACCAGCGTGCGCCGCCTTGGCGGACGGCGCACGCCTGGCGCATCAGTGCTGCAGGATCTTGCTGAGGAAGTGCTGGGTGCGTTCATGACGCGCTTCGGGTTTACCGAAGAAGTCTTCCTTCTGGCAGTCCTCGATGATGTGGCCCTTGTCCATGAAAATGACCCGGTTGGCGACCTTGCGGGCGAAGCCCATTTCATGGGTGACGCACATCATGGTCATGCCCTCATGGGCCAACTCGACCATCACGTCCAGCACCTCGTTGACCATTTCCGGGTCCAGCGCCGAGGTCGGTTCGTCGAACAGCATGACGATCGGGTCCATCGACAGCGCCCGGGCAATCGCCACGCGCTGTTGCTGACCGCCGGAAAGCTGACCGGGGTGCTTCTTGGCGTGGGCGCCCAGGCCCACGCGGTCGAGCAGGGCCAGGCCTTTCTTGGTGGCTTCGGCTTCGCTGCGCCCGAGCACTTTGCGCTGAGCGATGGTCAGGTTCTCGGTGATCGACAGGTGCGGGAACAGCTCGAAGTGCTGGAACACCATGCCGACCCGCGAGCGCAGCTTCGGCAGGTTGGTCCTCGGGTCGGCGATCGAGGTGCCGTCGACCACGATGTCGCCCTTCTGGAAGGGCTCCAGCGCGTTGACGCACTTGATCAGGGTGGACTTGCCCGAGCCGGACGGGCCGCAGACCACCACCACTTCGCCTTTCTTGACTTCGGTGGTGCAGTCGGTCAGTACCTGGAAGTCCCCGTACCACTTGTTGACGTTCTTGATGGAAATCATACGGTGATCCTTTTTTGCAGGCGCTTGACCAACCAGGAGGCGGAGAAACTGATGATGAAGTACACGACACCGGCAAAGATCAGGAACTCGTGGGAGCGCCCGATGATGTCGCCGTTGGCGCGTGCCGAGTTGAGGAAGTCGATCAGACCCACGGTGTATACCAGTGAGGTGTCCTGGAACAGGATGATGCTCTGCTGCAGCAGCAATGGAGTCATCTTGCGAAATGCCTGGGGCAGGATGATCAGGCGCATGCACTGTCCGTAGGACATCCCCAGGGCTTGGGCGGCGCCCATCTGGCCTTTGGAGATCGACTGCACACCGGCGCGCACGATTTCGCAGAAGTAGGCAGCCTCGAACATCATGAAGGCCACGACGCAGGAGGTGAAGGCGCCGATCGGGGTGTCTTCACCGGTGATCCAGCGCAACACGAAGGGCACGGCCAGGTAGAACCAGGTGATTACCAGCAGCAGTGGGATCGAGCGGAAGTAGTTGACATAGGCCCCTGCCAGGTTGGCCATCAGCTTGCTCGAGGACAGGCGCATCAGCGCCAGCAAGGTGCCCAGCACGATACCGCCGAGCACGCCCATGACCATCAGTTGCAGGGTGATCAGCATGCCATCCCACAGGGCTGGCAGTGCGGGGATGATTTCACTGAAATCCAGGTCCATCATTTACCTCCCACGGAAATCAGGCCCGGCACGGCGACTTTCCTCTCGATCAAGCGCATGAGCAGCATCAAGCTCATGTTCAGGGTGAAGTAGATCAGCGTGGCCAGGGTAAAGGCCTCGAACAGGTTGGCGGAGAACTCGGCGGTTTGCTTGGTCTGTGCCAGCAACTCCATCAGGCCGATCAGCGACGCTACCGACGAATTCTTGAACACGTTGAGGAATTCGGAAGTGAGCGGCGGGATGATGATCCGATAGGCTTGCGGCAGCAGCACGTTCATGTAGATCTGCGTCAGGCTGAAGCCCATCGCCCGCCCGGCCGATTCCTGTCCGCGGGGCAGGGCCTGGATGCCGGTGCGTACCTGCTCGCACACGCGCGCGGCGGTGAACAGGCCCAGGCAGATGACTACGCTGATCAGTGCCGAGGTGGTCGGATTGAGATCCTGCTTGAACCATTCCTGCAGGCCTTCGGGCAGCAGGTCCGGTACCAGGAAGTACCAGATGAACAACTGCACCAGCAGCGGTACGTTGCGGAACAGTTCCACATAAGCGGTGGCGATGCCCGATACGAGGCGATTCGGCACGGTACGCATCACGCCCAGCAGCGATCCCAGCAGCAAGGCGATGATCCAGGCTGAAACGGCGATGGCAATGGTCCAGCCCAGACCGGTGATGTACCAGTCCAGGTAGATTTCGTCGCCCACGCCGGTGGACTTGAAGAAAACGCCCCAGTCCCAGTTGTAATTCATCGGGATTTCCCCTCAGACGGTTGTTTCACGGGCACCTTTGAACTTCCGAGGGCGCAGGCGCCCTTGGAAGTAAAGGTTAGACACTAATGAGTGGCCTGTCGGATCGATTGCGGTGCGTTGGAGCACCAGGCCACTAGCTACTGGAGGTCAGGACTTCTTTTCGTCCGCAGCCTTGTCGGTAGGCTCGGCAATCAGCTTTTTCAGTTCGTCGCTCATTGGGAATTGCAGGTTCAGACCCTTCGGCGGAATCGGCTCCTCGAACCATTTTTTGAAGCTCTTATCGACGTCGCCGGATTTGAAGTAGGCGATGATGGCGTCATCCACCGCTTTCTTGAACTGGGCATCGTCCTTGCGCACCATGCAGCCATAGATTTCGTACGACTGTGGCGTGCCGGTGATCGTCCAATCGGATGGCTTCTTGGCCTTGGCCATTTCACCGGCCAGCAGGGCGTCGTCCATCATGAAGGCGACGGCACGACCGCTTTCGAGCATGTTGAAGGCTTCACCGTGGTCCTTGGCGGAGATCACGTTCATCTTCATGTTTTTCTCGGCGTTCATCGCTTTGAGCAGACGCTCAGAGGTGGTGCCCGCGGTGGTGACGACATTCTTGCCCGCCAGGTCCGGGAAGTCTTTGTACGCCGGCTGACCGTCCTTGACCTTGGTCAGCAAGCGAGTGCCGACTTCGAAGATGCCCACGGTAAAGCCAACTTGTTGCTGGCGTTCGACGTTGTTGGTGGTGGAGCCGCACTCCAGGTCGACGGTGCCGTTCTGCACCAGCGGGATGCGGTTCTGGGAAGTGACGAGCTTGTAATCGACCTTGATATCGGTGCCCAGTTGCTTTTTCAGCGCCTCGACCACGGCCAGTTGGACATCATGGGAGTAACCCTGAGGAACGGTGCCGCCCGTCAGGTACGAGAAGGGAATGGAAGAGTCGCGATGACCCAGGCTGATGGTGCCGGAATCCTTGATCTTCTTGAGCGTGCCGGTCAGCTCTTCGGCCATGACCGGCGAAGCGATGACGGCGGCGGCGATTGCAGCGCCCAGCAATTGACGAACGATACGCATCAAATTTTCCTCGACGTTTGTTTTTCTTATGGAGCCGTTGGCGGACTCTTCGTTCAACGAACACACCAGTGTGGTATGCATTCGGCTTCCAAGTGTAGAGCATGACTCGTGCCAAACTCTGATATCGATCATAACGTCTCGAATTTACTTGGAATAAGTCTTTTCTGAATCGTCGGATAAACAGTCCGTGTGCGGTTTTCCGAATAGGGTCTGCTTGCTCGTTCGGAATGCCGAACGATCACGGTAGTGGCGGTAGGGTGTTAGCTGATTACCGCCAGGGGCTTGCCAGGAGCGGGTGTGCTGATGATCACCATCAACGAGACGCCACCATGACCCCTGTTCTGCATCCCGAATCCATCGATACCTTGATCGCTTCCCGTTTGCCGCCTTGGTTGACCCAGGCAGGTCTCGATCAGTTCACACTCTACCGCCGTGCCTTGTTCACCCACCGGGCGTCTGCCGAGCGCCTGGCGGCACTGCTCGACAGCATCCCAACGCTCGACGACTTCGCCGAACAGCGGCTGGGCCAAGCGCTCAAGGCCCGGGGCGTGCCTGAGACCGACCTGCGTCGTTCCTGCGTACGCATCACCCGGCAGGTGAAGGCGCCTTCGGTCGGTACCGCTCTGCCGGGTCCGGTCTATCCGGTGGTGTCACAGCAGAGCCTGCTCGGCGCGGCGTTGCATAATTTTCATGTGGTTGAGACCCGCCCTCATTTTCTGCGCACGGGTCAACTGTTGGACGCCAAGGGCAAGCCTCTGCCACTGGGGCTGGAGGCTTTCGCTGGGCTGTGTCGCCAGACGGACATCGGCAAAGCCTACCAAGCGCGTCTGGAGCAGTGCCTGCGCCCGGCCGACGCTCCTGGGCAGTCGCCGGGAGAGGCACGTGGAATTGTGAATCGTGTCTTCGAAGAGAGCTGGCGCGCCAATCTGGAGTTGGCCGTGCGCACGGCCAAGTTGAAGGACGAGCTGGACGAGACCAGCTACCTGCAATTGCTGCCGGTCTTCGCACGCACACCTGTCGTATCGGCACTGCCAGTAACGCTCACGGCGTGCCAGCCCCACCTGCTCGGCAAGTGCCTGCGCGGTGTGGTGGGCATCGAGGTCCGGGATGTCGGAAAAACCGAGCTCAGCGCGGTGTTGGTCTGGATTCCAAACGATCCCGAGCGACCGGTAAGCTGCCATCGGTCCTGGGACGCCTTCTACCGCGCCAAGGCCGAACGTCTTCGCCAGGCCGATTATCAGGATTTTTTCCAGCGTTTGGTCAGCTTGCGTGATCGCCCACAGTTCCTCAGCGTGTTGCAGGCTCGGCTGGCCAAACTCGACGCAGGGCAGACCGATCATCTGGATGGTCGTGCCCTGCCGCTGGCAGAACCTCTGTTTCCCTACTTACGCCAGCAGCAGATCGACACGCTTTTCGACGATGCCCGATTGCTGGCGGTGCCCACGGGTGACGAGGACGAGGAAGACCGGCAGCAACGTCTGCAAAGCTACTTATCGTTGGGCATGGACTTGGTAGGCATGGCAGGGTTTTTCGTTCCGCTGCTGGGTCAGGCGCTCTTGGTGGTCGGCATGGCGCAGATCGCCGATGAAATGTACGAGGGGTACAGGGACTGGCAGATCGGTGACCGCAAAGGGGCGATCGACCATGCGCTGAATATTGCCGAGCAAGTGGTGATCGGCGCAGTGGTGTCGGTGGGTGGCGCTGCTTTGGTGCAGCGGCTGGGTTTTGTCGACGCGCTGGCACCGATACGCCTGGATAATGGCCAGTTGCGGCTGATGGATCCGCAGTTGGTCGGTTACCCCCAGCCGGAAGCTGCCCAAGCGATCGCGGTGGGGCAAAGCCGCTTCGGGCTCGCGTTCGAAGAGGGTGAAGAGTGGGCGCGTATCGTTCATCCATCACGCAGCGGGGCCTATGCCCCGCGTGCCTCCAGCAATGGCGTGTCTGGCTGGCGACACGAACTCGAGCAGCCCCAGCGCTGGCAAGGTGCTCGTGAGCTGCTGAGCCGATTTGGCGACGGCTTCGCCGACATTCCCGATACAGTGGCCGAGGATGTGCTGCAGATCACAGGTATGAGTCAGGATCAATTGCGTCGCCTGCACCTGGAGAGCGCGCCGGCGCCGGCCCGGCTGGCCGATCTGGTAGACCTGCTTCGTCTGCACCAAGCTCAGCCGGATGCCGAGATGGCTGCACTGGAGGAACAACAGTTCTTGCGGCAACGTCCGAACTCGACCCATGAACGTCTGCTCAAGGACAGTTTTCCGGGACTCACACTGCGCTGTATCCAGGAGCTGCTGGGACAGGCGGGCACAGCGGATATCGAACGGCTGACCAGCGCCGGACGGGTACCACTCTCGCTCGCCGAGCACGCGCGCTGGGCCTTGCGCCAGCGCCGACTGGATCGCGCCTGTGCGGGGTTGCGCTGGCCATGGTCGAGCACAGCGGACAGCGAGCAACTGGCGCTGGGGCTGTTGGATCAGCATGCGCCCTGGCCGGACTCTGTACGTGTCGAGGTGCGCGACACGACCGCGCAAGGCCCGTTGTTGGCCAGTCATGGCTCTCTGCAGGCGTCGGAGCTGCTCACGGTCGTCCGGGCAGCCGATGGCTATCGAGTGCAGGGCACCAACGCCCCTTCGAATCACGTGATCGGTGCATTATTGAACCGGCTGACTACGCAGCAGCGCAGCGTTCTGGGCCAAAGTGCGTCCAGCGAAGCGGCGCTATTGGCCAAGGTCACTCACGCTATTGATCGTGAACGTGCCGCATCGATACTGGGCATGAGGGGGGCCCAGGCTGGCTTCGCACCACCCCGTCGTTTCGCCGACGGTCGCCTGGGCTACCCGCTCAGTGGGCGTGCCGGGGGGGATCGACAGGCGATACGACGCGGTATTCATCAGATTTATCCAACGCTCGATGACCTGCAGCTGGATGCCTATCTGGAGTCCTTGGGTCAGCAGCGGGTGGGCCTTTGGGAGCACTATGCGCAATTGCAAGACCAGTTGGGGCGGCTGCGCCAGGCGCTGGCGAGTTGGCAGAGAGACTGGTCGAATCCGCTCGATGCGCTCAGGCGTCGCCGCGTGGCCACGTCGATTCGCCGTAGCTGGCGACGCAAGGTCACCGATCAGGCAGAGGACTTCGTACTGCTCATCGATGGCGAGTCGGTCGGTAGCCTGCCTAGCTTGCCCTCAGGCGTCAGCTTTGCGCACATACGCCGTCTGCGCCTGCGCAACATGGCGCTCGAAGACATCGACAACGGATTTCTCACGCGCTTCGAGCGGTTGATCGAGCTGGATCTGAGCGCCAATCGGCTGCAGGCCATTCCACCGGCCATCGAGCAGATGCCCCGACTTCGCGTGCTACGTCTGGCCAACAACCGCATCAGCCTGACAACTGCTGGCGAACGCACCCTATCAATGCTGCACGAGCTGGAGGTGCTTGACCTGAGCCACAATCCGCTGGGACGTGCTCCGGCACTCACGCAGTTGCGACGTCTGCGCGAAGTGCGTCTGCGCGATGCCGGTCTCAATGCCCTGCCCGAGCAGGTCAGTTGGCGCGGTAGGGTGGACGTGCGTGACAACCAGATTCGCCAGTTGCGCGAGGATTTGCGTCAGTTGCGCGACCAATTGGAGCGAACGGCGCTACACGACAATCCTTTGGATGAGACCAGCGAGGCTTTGGCCGACCAGGCGTCGGGGATTGCGTCTGGGGCTCGCGGCAGCCCGTCGTTCCGGCATGCGCCCGTGGACATCGCGCTGCGCGATGCGTGGGTTGGCGATGTCAGTGCGCCACTGGGCGACAGACGCCGTGCTATCTGGGCGGTGTTACAGGGGGAGGCGGACTCGAGAGACCTGTTTCGGTTTCTCGCCGACCTGCTCGAGAGTGAAGAGGTTCAGTCCTATCCCCAGTACTATCGCAAACGGGTATGGCAGATCCTGCAAGCGTGCGAACAGCACACGGCACTGCGTCAACGGTTGTTTCTGGAGGCGGCAGGGCCTGGCACCTGTGAGGATCGCTTGACACTGGTGCTCGAGCAGATGGAGATCGCCGTCATGGCGCAAGGTGTCCTGGCTGCGGGCAACGCAACTGAATCAGAAGCGAGCCTGGTCGCGCTTGGCCGGGGACTGTTCCGTCTCGACGAGGTCGATCGCATTGCCTCGCGGCATATCGCGCGCATGCGCGAGCAGCCCATGGCGGTGGTGGACGAGATCGAGGTGCGCTTGTACTACCGGCAGAGGTTGCTCCGGCCTCTGGCATTACCGATCAATGCTGACGAAATGTATTACGAAAGTTTCGCAAACGTCACCAGCAGCCACCTTTCGGCGGCTCAGCAGGAAGTGCTGGCTGCAGAAACGCCCAGGGTCCTGGCTGAATCGATTGCTCAACGACCTTTCTGGGCCGAGCAGATGCGCGTCCTGCACCCGCAACGCTTCGACGCTCTGGCAGACCAGTTCCATGGTCGGATGGAGGCGTTGGAGGTACAGGTCGAGCGTCGCGCGATCGACGAGTGGACCTACGAACTGCGCAGCAGGGGGCTCAAGTACGAGTACGAGATAGCCGAGAACAGACTGTTGCGCACGATGGCAGAGGAGGCCCTGCGACATCTGAAGTGATGTCGCCCGAGCCGGGGCCGGGTCATGAGTCCCGGCCCGCGGAATTCAAGCGGCTGCCCGATGAAGTCTGTGTTTCAGGTAGTCAGCCAGCGCCTGCTGCTCGGCGGCGTTGGTGAACAAGCCCAACTTGGTGCGGCGCCAGAGAATGTCGTCCGCCGACACCGCCCATTCTTCCTTGCACAGATAATCCACTTCACGGGCGAACAGACCGCCGCCGATGGCCTGGCCAAGATCGTCGGGCCCTTGTACGCCCTCCAGCAAGCGCCAGACACGGTTGCCATAGGTGACCGCCCAGCGCTTGGCGATGTCCACTGCCAGCCAGCCGTGGGCCGCCAACAGGGCTTGCACCAAGGCTTGCACGCTGGTCATGTCCTCACCGCCGGGCAGCGCCGAGGTCGCGGTCCAACTGCCGCGCATCTGGGGGAAGAACGGCTTGAGTTCGGCCATCGCCGATTCGGCCAATTTGCGGTAGGTGGTCAGCTTGCCGCCGAACACCGACAGCAGAGGCGCCTGGTCGGCGTGGCGTGACAGCGCCAAGGTGTAGTCACGGGTGACTGCCGAGGGGTTGTCGGACTCGTCGTTGCACAGCGGGCGCACACCGGAGTAGGTGTGCTGGATGTCAGCACGCGATAGCTGATGATTGAAGTGGGCATTGACCACCTTCAGCAGGTAATCGGTCTCGGCATCGGTGATTGCCACCTGCGCCGGATCGCCGCTGTATTCGCGGTCGGTGGTGCCGATCAGGGTGAAACGGTCCAGATAGGGGATGCAGAAGACGATACGCTGATCTTCGTTTTGCAGGATGTAGGCCTGCTCACCTTCGTACAAGCGCGGCACGATCAGGTGGCTACCCTGGATCAGGCGAATGCCGTAGGGCGCGTCCAGTTTCAGATCGTCCTTGATGAAGCTGGCCACCCAAGGGCCGGCGGCATTGACCAGCGCGCGGGCCCGAATGCTCTGCAGACGACCGTCGGCATGCTGCAACTCCACCTGCCACACGCCATCGACGCGCTCGGCGCGCAGGCAGCGGGTGCGGGTCTGGATAGTCGCTCCTTGCTCACGGGCGGCCATGGCGTTGAGCACCACCAGGCGAGCATCGTCGACCCAGCAGTCGGCATATTCGAAACCGCGACTGATCTCGGGCTTGAGCGGGTAGCCCGGGCCGAAGCGCAGGCTGCGCGAGGCGCCCAGGCGTTTGCGCTTGCCCAGGTGATCGTAGAGGAACAGGCCGGCGCGAATCATCCAGGCCGGGCGCAGGTGCGGACGGTGTGGCAGGACGAAGCGCATGGGCTTGACGATATGCGGCGCCTTGCCCAGCAACACTTCACGCTCGGCCAAGGCTTCGCGGACCAGACGGAACTCGTAGTGCTCCAGGTAGCGCAGGCCACCGTGAATCAGCTTGCTGCTGGCCGAGGAGGTGTGCTGAGCCAGGTCGTCGCGCTCGCAGAGAAACACCTTCAGGCCACGCCCGGCAGCGTCCGCCGCGATGCCGACGCCATTGATGCCGCCGCCGATCACGGCAAGGTCGTAGCAGTCTGCGGGGGTCGATGGGGTCTGTAGGGACTGGGACACGGGCAAGGCCTCCTGGGCACGGCTCACAGCGAATGTGAACATCGATGTTCGTTTGCGAAAATACTAGCGCAACAAAACGGCCCTTTCCAGTCGCGATCCATAGAAAATACTGATCGCTTACGGGTTAAATGAACATTTGTGAACATGAGATGACGGCCGCGCCGGGTCGTCCCCGGCGGGCGCCGTCAAGGAAGGCTCAGACGACCTCGAGGCGAACCTTGTTCTGGTTCAGCAACTGCGAAAGCGCCGGGGTCGGCGTCTGGTCGGTGACCAGGCAGTCGATCAGGTTGATCGAACCCAGTCGCACCATGGCGTTGCGCCCGAATTTACTGGAGTCGGCCGCGAGCAGCACTTGTCGAGCGTTGGCGATGATCGCCTGGGAGACGCGCACTTCCTGATAGTCGAAGTCCAGCAGGCTACCGTCTTCGTCGATCCCGCTGATACCGACCACGGCGAAGTCCACCTTGAACTGGCTGATGAAGTCGACGCTGGCCTGGCCGACCACACCGCCGTCACGGCGCACGGTGCCGCCGGCCACCAGTACCTCGAAGTCGTCCTTGGCGGCGAGGATCGAGGCCACGTGCAGGTTGTTGGTGATCACCTTGAGGTGGTTGTGGTTGAGCAGGGCGCGGGCGATGGATTCGGTGGTGGTGCCGATATTGATGAACAGCGAGGCGTGATCGGGAATCTGCCGGGCCACGGCGTCGGCGATGCGCTGCTTTTCGTCGCGCATCTGGTCGGCGCGCATGGCGTAGGCGGTGTTCTCGACACTCGAGTCGTAGGCGGCGCCACCGTGATAGCGGCGCAGCAGGTTGGCTTCGGCCAGTTGGTTGATGTCGCGGCGGATGGTCTGGGGGGTGACGACGAACAGCTGGGCCATTTCCTCGATACTGACGTAGCCGCGTTCGCGCACCAGTTCGAGAATTTGTTGTTGGCGGGGAGGCAGATTCATGGGCGGTCCTTTGGGGCTGCCGGACAAATGCTGCAATGATGCCGTAGGACGGGGATGTCGGCCAGTGGCGTGTCCCACCGCTGCGTCCTGGCCCTGTAGGCGCGGCGAAGCACCGCGCCTACAGGGTGCAGCAGGCTTCAGTCGGTGTGATCTTCCCAGTCACGGGTGCGCTCGACGGCTTTCTTCCAGCCGGCATACAGCTTTTCTTTCTGCGCGTCGTCCAGTTGTGGGCTGAACTCTCGCTCGATGATCGCCTTGTCGCGCAACTCGTCCAGGCTGCCCCAGAACCCGCAGGCCAGGCCCGCCAGGTAGGCAGCGCCCAGGGCGGTGGTCTCGCGCATCTTCGGCCGCTCGACACAGGTACCGAGAATGTCGGCCTGGAACTGCATGAGGAAGTTGTTGGCCACCGCACCGCCGTCCACGCGCAGTTCGGACAGGCGCTGGCCGCAGTCCTGCTGCATGGCGTCGAGCACGTCGCGGGTCTGGTAGGCGATCGACTCCAGCGCCGCGCGGATGATGTGATCGACTTTCACCCCACGGGTCAGGCCGAACAGCGCGCCGCGTGCGTAGGGATCCCAGTAGGGCGCGCCCAGGCCGGTGAAGGCTGGGACCAGGTAGACGCCGTTACTGTCCTTGACCTTGCTGGCGAAGTACTCGGTGTCCAGTGCGTCGTTGACGATCTTCAGTTCGTCGCGCAGCCACTGCACGGTGGAGCCGCCGTTGAACACTGCGCCCTCCAGGGCGTAAGCCACCTCGCCGCGCGGTCCGCAGGCGATGGTGGTGAGCAAGCCGTGGGACGAGGTCACGGCCTTGTCGCCGGTATTCATCAGCAGGAAGCAGCCGGTGCCATAGGTGTTCTTGGCCTGGCCAGGTTCCACGCACATCTGGCCGAACAGCGCCGACTGCTGATCGCCCGCGATGCCGGCGATGGCGATGCCGCTCTTGGTGTGGCCGTAGACTTCGGACGAGGGGCGCACCTCAGGCAGCATCTGCCGCGGAATGCCGAGGATCTCCAGCAGTTTGTCGTCCCACTGCAGGCTATGGATGTTGAACATCAGCGTGCGCGAGGCATTGGTGTAGTCGGTGACATGCACCTTGCCGCCGGAGAATTTCCAGATCAGCCAGCTGTCGACGGTGCCGAACAGCAGTTCGCCGCGCTCGGCGCGCTCGCGCACGCCCTCGACGTTGTCCAGGATCCACTTCAGCTTGGTGCCGGAGAAGTAGGGGTCGGTGACCAGTCCCGTGGCTTGGCGAATGTACTGTTCGTGACCGTCACGCTTGAGCTGGGCGCAGATCTCGGTGCTGCGTCGGCACTGCCAGACGATGGCGTTGTACACCGGGCGCCCGGTTTCCTTGTCCCACACCACGGTGGTTTCGCGCTGGTTGGTGATGCCGATCGCGGCCACCTGGGCGTGGCTCAGGCCGGCCTGTGCCAGGGCTTCGACCATGGTTGCGCTCTGGGTGGCGAAGATTTCCATGGGGTCATGCTCGACCCAGCCGGCCTGCGGGTAGTGCTGGACGAACTCGCGCTGGGAGGTGCCGACCACGTTGGCGTCGCGGTCGAAGATGATCGCCCGCGAACTGGTGGTGCCCTGGTCCAGGGCGATGATGTAGTGCTTATCCTGGGTGTCTGTCATGGTCGTTGCCTTGCACGAAATGGGTAGGGTCAGGGCTTGAAGGGGCCAGAGGGCTCAGTGCCGATCTCAGGAGGCCTGAGTATCGCCCTGGTTGACGGCCGCTGTCTGCGGTTGGTCGGCTTCGGCCGTCGGCAGGCTGCGGGCGATGAGTACGCGGTAGCCTGCGGCCCCCAGGCAAGCACCGAGGATCGGTGCCAGCAGCGGGACCAGGAAGTACGGGATGTCGCGTCCGCCGGTGAAGGCAATATCGCCCCAGCCGGCAAAGAAGGTCATCAGTTTGGGACCGAAATCTCGGGCCGGATTCATGGCGAAGCCGGTCAGTGGGCCCATGGCGCTGCCGATCACCGCGATCAGCAGGCCGATCAGCAACGGCGCGGTGGCGCCGCGCGGCAGGCCGTTGTTGTCATCGGTCAGGGCCATGATCACGGCCATGAGGATGGCGGTGATGATCACTTCCACCAACGCCGCCTGGGCGGTGGACAGCGAGGGATGCGGGTAAGTGGAGAACACCGAGGCCAGCTCCAGGCTCGCCGGACTGCCGCGCAGCATGCCGTGGGCCTGTTCGAAATCGAAGAACAGCGTGCTGTACAGGCAGTACACCAACGCAGCGCCACAGAACGCACCGGCTACCTGAGCGATCACGTAGAACGGCAGTTTGCGCTTCTCGAAACCGGCGAACAGCGTCAACGCGATGCTGACCGCCGGATTCAGGTGAGCGCCCGATACCCCGGCACTGAGGTAGATCGCCATGCTGACGCCAACCCCCCAGATGATGCTGATTTCCCACAGGCCGAAGCTGGCGCCGGCGACCTTGAGCGCAGCGACGCAGCCGGTGCCGAAAAAGATCAGCAGTGCCGTACCCAGGAATTCGGCCATGCATTGGCCGCCAAGCGTCGGTTGTCGTAGAGCTGTGGTCATGGATGAACCTCGGTTCTTGTTGTTGTGAGACGCTGAGCGCTCAGCGGTTCTCGCCGGTAATCCATCCCCATGAATCATCAGCGAGTGTACGAATGTGCACTTTTTCTGTGCGTGTTTTCTTCAAAAACGAAAAAATATAGACAAGAAACGCTGATGTCAAAGGTCGAAAGTGAACGATCAGCCACATTTCGACTCACGGCCGCGCAGTCGTTTGCGCACTGCTGGTGCAGGCGGCAGAAGGCCACTGGCTGGCCCCGGGCAATTGGCCTACAGTAGCCGCCGAGCCGATCCTGACTGGAGCTGTGCATGACCCCCGCCCTCGACCTGTTGAAGAACGCGCGCGCCGAACATCGCGTGCTCAGCTACGAACACGACCCAAAGTCCGCCTCCTATGGCCTGGAGGCTGCCGAGAAACTCGGGCTGGATCCGCAGCAGGTGTTCAAGACACTGCTGGCGTGCAGCGAGAAGGGAGAGTTGCTGGTTGCGGTGGTGCCGGTGGTCGGCACACTCGATCTGAAGGCGTTGGCCCATGCCGCCGGGGTGAAAAAGTGCGAGATGGCCGACCCTGCCGCCGCGCAGCGTGCCACCGGCTATTTGGTAGGCGGCATCAGTCCGCTGGGGCAGAAGAAGCGCTTGCGCACCTTCATCGATGCATCAGCGCAGCAGTTCGACAGTATTCATGTCAGTGCCGGACGGCGCGGCCTGGAGGTGGAACTGGCCGCTGCGGTGCTGGCCGAGCATACCAAGGGTGTGTTCGCCAGCATCGGCCGGGGCTGAGACGAGCGTCACAGCCCGGCCGCAGTGATCAATGGGCTGGACTGTGGCGACGCACGCCGTTGTCCTGCGTGGTGAGGTGCGCGGCTACGCTGCCGGGCACGGCGAACAGCACCAGATGATCGGCCGCTACGGCAATGCCCACGTCCTGACCGATCTGATGATCGACATGACTGGGGAAGATCGCCTCCAGTTGGCTACCGGTCGGCAGTTGCAGGCGATAGAGGGTTGAGGCGCCGAGGAAGCTCTTGCCGTGGATGCGCGCGCGCAATGCGCTGTCCGGGGCATGCACGATGTCGTCGGGTCGCAACAGCACGTCCACTGCGCTGCCCGCGGGCATCGCATAGGCACGGTTGCCGCGCAGCTCACCCAGCTCCGTGGTGACGGCCTCGGGGCTGCTCATTTGCCCTCGGATGAAGTAACCCTGGCCGATGAAGCTGGCGACGAACGGCGTCTGCGGTTCGTGGTACAGGTTGTAGGGCGTGTCCCATTGCTCCAGGCGACCTTCCTTGAACACACCGACATGGTCGCTGACGGCGAAGGCTTCTTCCTGGTCATGGGTGACCAGAATCGCACTGGTGCCGCGGCTCTTGAGAATGTCGCGCACCTCGTGGCTCAGGCGCTTGCGCAGCTCGACGTCGAGGTTGGAAAAGGGCTCGTCGAGCAGCAGCAGTTGCGGCTCCGGCGCCAGCGCCCTGGCCAGCGCGACGCGTTGCTGCTGGCCGCCGGACAGCTCGTGCGGGTAACGCCCACCCAGGCCGACGAGCTTGACCAGTTCAAGCATGTCTTCGACCACCTGGGCCTGGCGTGGGTGCTTGGCGATGCCGAAGGCGATGTTCTGCGCCACCGTGAGGTGCGGGAACAGCGCGTAATCCTGGAACACCATGCCGATGCGGCGCTTTTCCGGTGCGAGGGTGAAGCCGGCGCGCGAGATGACCTCGCCGGCCAACTGGATCTCGCCGTCATGCACCGGCTCGAAGCCGGCGATGGCGCGCAGGGTGGTGGTCTTGCCGCAACCGGAGGAGCCGAGCAGGCAACCGATGTCGCCGGCGTTCAGGTGCAGGTTGAGGTTCTGGACGATGCGCTGCTCGCCGTAGCCACAGGCGAGGTTGCGCAGGTTGAGCAGCAGGGGTTGACTCATGCGGTGTGGTAAGCCGGTTCTACAAGGAATTCAAGAAGGGCCTTCTGTGCATGCAGGCGGTTCTCGGCCTGGTCCCAGGCGACCGACCGGGGGTCGTCGAGCAGGTCCTGGCTGATTTCCTCGCCACGGTGGGCGGGCAGGCAGTGCATGAACAGGGCATCGGGTGCCGCCAGGTCGAGCAATTCGCGGGTGACCTGGTAAGGCGCGAAGTGCGCCAGGCGCCTGGCAGTTTCCTCTTCCTGGCCCATGGAAGTCCAGACATCGGTGGTCACCAGATGCGCGCCGCGCACCGCTTGCTGCGGGTCGCGGATGATCTGCACGCGATCGCCGCCCAACGCCAGGAAGCGCGGATCGGGTTCGTAGCCTTCGGGGCAGGCGATGCGCAGTTGGAAGTCGAACTGGCGGGCGGCTTCGATGTACGAGTTGCACATGTTGAAGCCATCACCGATCCAGGCCACGGTCTTGCCCTGGATCGAGCCGCGGTGCTCGACGAAGGTCTGCATGTCGGCGAGCAGTTGGCAGGGGTGCGATTCATCGGACAAGCCGTTGATCAACGGGACTTTCGAATGGGCGGCGAACTCGGTGAGGGTGCTGTGGGCGTGGGTACGGATCATCACCACATCGACCATGCTCGAGAGCACGATGGCGCTGTCGCCAATCGGTTCGCCACGGCCCAGTTGGGTGTCGCGCGGGGACAGGAATATCGCCTGGCCGCCGAGCTGGATCATGCCGGCTTCGAACGACACCCGCGTACGGGTCGAGGACTTCTCGAAGATCATCCCCAGTACGCGGTTCTTCAAAGGCTCATGGAGCACGCCGCGCTTGCGCAGGCCCTTCAGCTCGATGCCTCGACGGATCACGCCGAGCAGTTCGTCAGCGGTGAAATCCAGCAGGGAGAGAAAGTGCCTGGTGCTCATGAGATGACTACCTTATCTGCAACGTTTTGCAGGCCGGCCGTAGGTTTTTTTTGACAACGGCGGTGACCTGCGGCGTAAGCCGCGCGGGGCGGACGGAATGAGGAAAGGCGCAATACTATAATTAAATGTCGCCTGAAACCAAGAGGTGAAACAGGTCGCCTGTATCAAGGCGTGTCGTAAACCCTTGTGAAGCGACTGTTTTTTATTTTCTACAGGGTTGTACACGGGCCATCGGGGCGTTTGCAAACCCCGTGTCGCGAATCGTGTGCCTGATGACGCTCGATTCACAGCGCTTAGCGCCGTGGCGGCGAGAGGCGCGCGGGCATAGTCTGGGCTCTCCAGAACAACAAGGCAGAGGCGGCCATGACCAAGACCCTGCATTACCGTGCGTGTCATCTGTGCGAAGCCATCTGTGGCCTGGCCATCGAAGTCAGCCACGGACCGGACGGGCTGGCTTCGATCGATTCCATCAAGGGCGACCGCGAAGACCCGTTCAGCCGTGGCCACATCTGCCCCAAGGCCGTGGCCCTGCAGGACATCCAGGACGACCCGGATCGCCTGCGTCAGCCCCATCGGCGGGTCGGCGATCACTGGCAGCCGATCGGCTGGGACGAAGCCTTCGCCCTGGCCGCCGAGCGGCTGTGGCAGATCCAGCAGCATCATGGGCGCAACGCCGTGGCGGTGTACCAGGGCAATCCCAGCGTGCACAACTATGGGCTGATGACCCACAGCAACTACTTTCTCGGCCTGCTCAAGACCCGCAACCGTTTTTCCGCCACTTCGGTCGACCAGTTGCCCCAGCACCTGACCAGCCACCTGATGTACGGCCATGGCCTGCTGCTGCCGATACCGGACATCGACCACACCGACTTCATGCTGATCCTCGGCGGCAACCCGCTGGCCTCCAACGGCAGCATCATGACCGTGCCGGATGTGGAAAAACGCCTGAAAGCGCTGCGTGCCCGCGGTGGTCGCCTGGTGGTGATCGACCCCCGTCGCAGCGAAACGGCAGCCATGGCCGATCAGCACCTGTTCATCCGCCCCGGTGGTGACGCGGCGTTGCTCTGCGGGCTGCTCAGCACCCTGTTCAGTGAAGACCTCGCACGCGGCTCGCACCTGCCGGTGCAAGGGCTGCAACAGGTGCGCGAAGCCATTGCGCCGTTCACGGCCCAGGCCATGAGTGCGCTGTGCGGCATAGAGGCCGAACAGATCCGCCAGCTGGCCCGCGATTTCGCGGCGGCGGAGCGCGCGGTGTGTTACGGGCGCATGGGGGTCTCGACCCAGACCTTCGGCACCCTGTGCCATTGGCTGGTGCAACTGATCAACCTGGTCACCGGCAACCTTGACCGGGTGGGCGGCGCGCTGTGCACCGACCCGGCGGTGGACCTGGTCGCCAGTACCTCGGGCGGCCACTTCGACCAATGGCGCAGCCGCGTTTCCGGCTTGCCGGAGTACGGCGGCGAGCTGCCGGTGGCGGCGCTGGCCGAAGAAATGCTGACGCCTGGCGAAGGCCAAATCAAAGCCTTGGTCACGGTGGCCGGCAATCCGGTGCTGTCCACCCCCAATGGCCGCCAATTGGACGGCGCCCTGGCGGGGCTGGAATTCATGCTCAGCATCGACCTGTACATCAACGAGACCACGCGCCACGCCGACCTGATCCTGCCGTCCACCTCGGCGCTGGAAAACGACCATTACGACAGCACCTTCAACCTGCTGGCGGTGCGCAATGTCACCCGTTTCAACCGGGCGATCCTGGCCAAGCCGCAGGGCGCACTGCACGACTGGGAGATCTTCGTCGGTCTGGCCCGCGCCTTCGCCGAGCGGGCGGCCCTGGAACTCAAGCCGACCTTGCCGCCGGCGCAGATGATCGACCTGGCCTTGCGCACAGGACCCCGTGGCGAAGCCTCGCCCTGGAACCTGTCGTTACAGACGCTGGACGCACATCCCCATGGCCTGGACCTGGGGCCGTTGCAGGCGAACCTCGCCACGCGTCTGCGCACTCCCGCGCAGGCGGTGCAGGCCGCGCCGCAGGTGCTGCTCGACGACTTGCAACGTCTGGCACGCCAGGTGCCCATGGCGCCCGACCAACTGTTGCTCATCGGCCGGCGTCATGTCCGCAGCAATAATTCCTGGATGCACAACTATCACCGCCTGATCAAAGGCAAGCCGCGCCATCAACTGCTCATGCATCCGCAGGATCTGCAGCAGCGGCAGCTCGAAGATGGCCAGTGGGTACGCGTGCGTTCGCGCACCGGCAGCCTGGAAGTCCAGGTGTTGGCCAGTGACGAGGTGATGCCGGGTGTGGTCAGCCTGCCCCATGGGTGGGGGCACGCACGCCAGGGCGTCCAATTGCAGATCGCCCAGGCGCAGCCGGGGGTGAGTGCCAATGACCTGACCGACGAAACCCTGCGCGATGCACTGTCGGGCAACGCCGCGCTCAATGGCGTACCGGTGCAGGTAGAGGCGGCTTGATTCGATCGTGAGCCGAGGGCCATGGCCGAGCACGGCACTCGGCTTTCCGATACAATGCCCGACCGTGCCGACGACCGTGTCGGAAAGTTCAGCCGAGGTGCTCCATGGATATCATCGAAACAATCAAAGAGCAGATTGCCAACAACACCATTCTGCTTTACATGAAAGGCTCGCCGAATGCCCCGCAGTGCGGCTTCTCGGCCCGTGCTTCGCAGGCGGTGATGGGGTGCGGCGAGAAGTTCGCCTACGTCGACATCCTGCAGAATCCGGAAATCCGCGCCAACCTGCCCAAATACGCCAACTGGCCGACCTTCCCGCAACTGTGGGTGGGCGGCGAACTGGTCGGCGGCAGCGACATCGTGCTGGAAATGTTCGAAAAGGGTGAACTGCAGACCCTGATCAAGGACGCGGCCGCCAAGGCCAAGGCCTCCGAGGCCTGATGGTATCTTTGGCACGCCCATGAAAAAGCCCCGCCTAGGCGGGGCTTTTTCATGGGCGGTAGAGGCGAAACTTACTCTTCGCCCATCTGCGACTGCAGGTAGTTCTCGATGCCGATCTTGTCGATCAGGCCCAACTGGGTTTCCAGCCAGTCGATGTGCTCTTCCTCGGCTTCGAGGATGTCTTCGAGCAGGTCGCGCGAGCCAAAGTCACCAGCGGTTTCGCAGTGGGCGATGGCGGCTTTCAGATCGATCAGGCCTTTGTTTTCGATCTTCAGGTCGCACTCGAGCATTTCACGGGTGTGCTCGCCGATGAGCAGTTTGCCCAGGTCCTGAACGTTGGGAATGCCTTCGAGGAAGAGAATACGCTTGATCAATTTATCAGCGTGCTTCATCTCGTCGATGGACTCTTTGTACTCGTGCTTGCCGAGCGCGTTCAGGCCCCAGTCTTCATACATACGCGCGTGCAGGAAGTACTGGTTGATCGCGACCAGCTCGTTTCCGAGGATCTTGTTGAGATGCTGGATGACGCTTACGTCGCCTTTCATGTCCGGGTTCCTGCCCTGAGAAGTGAGCCAATAGGCGAAGTCTGAGCCCGACAACTTTCTATGTCAAACCTAAGTTGTTGAATAATAAGTGAAAATTAATAGGAATAAGAATGTTTGTGAACCGCGTTGGTGGGCTAACTTATTGAATTACAGGCATAAAAAAACCGGACACGAGGTCCGGTTCTTTGAAAGGGGGGCGTTTTAAGCGGCGGTGAATTCGACGGGGTAGGGCAGTGCAGGCTGCTGGGCGAGCTGAAGTTCGGTCAGGGTCTCACGAACCACCTGTTTGGCCAGGCAGGCGCATTTACCACATTGGCTGGCCACGTTGGTGGCGGTACGGACTTCCTTGTAGCTGCAGCATCCTTCGTAGATCGCATCGCGGATCTGTCCATCGGTGACGCCGACGCAGAGACATACGTACATAGGGTCTGACCATCGCTGGGTGAGTCGATGCGTTGGAGACTAATGGTAATGAGAATGCTTGTCAAAGCACTTGAAGAATGATTCATCTTCGCGCGACCGGCGGTCCGATTCGGCCTGTCATGATATCCCGTGTATGATGGTCGGTCTTTGCAGGATGCCGGGCGAGTTGTCTCGCCTGGGCAACGGTTTTCACCCCCATCAGGAGATGACGAATGAGCGTACTCGTTGGTAAACAAGCCCCGGACTTCACCGTTCCAGCCGTGCTGGGCAACGGCGAGATCGTCGACAGCTTCAACCTGGCTTCGGCGATCAAAGGCAAGTATGGCCTGGTGTTCTTCTACCCGCTGGACTTCACCTTCGTCTGCCCGTCCGAGCTGATTGCCCTGGACCACCGCATTCCCGATTTCGAAGCCCGCGGCGTAGAAGTGATCGGCGTGTCGATCGACTCGCACTTCACCCACAACGCCTGGCGTAACACCCCGGTCAACAACGGCGGCATCGGCCAAGTGAAGTACACCCTGGCTGCCGACATCACTCACGAAATCTGCAAGGCCTACGACGTCGAGTCCGAAGGCGGCGTGGCCTTCCGTGGTGCGTTCCTGATCGACAAGAACGGCGTGGTCCGTTCGCAGATCGTCAACGACCTGCCGCTGGGCCGTAACATGGACGAGCTGCTGCGCCTGGTCGACGCCCTGCAATTCCACGAAGAGCACGGCGAAGTCTGCCCGGCCAACTGGAAGAAAGGCGACAAAGGCATGAACGCTTCGCCGGAAGGCGTTGCGGCCTACCTGAGCGAGAACGCCGGCAAGCTGTAATACGGCGTGATGCAAAAAAAACCGGCCTCCTGGCCGGTTTTTTTGAGCGTCGAGTTTTTAGCGACAAGCGGCAAAGAAAGCCAGCACTGCGGTGTCCACGCTTGCCGCTTGCTCAGCCGCGCCAGCCGCCCATGTCCTTCCAGCGGTTGACGATGCCGCAGAACAGCTCAGCGGTTTTCTCCGTGTCGTAGCGCGCCGAGTGCGCCTCGCGGCCGTCGAAATCGATGTCTGCGCTTTGGCACGCTCTGGCCAGTACCGTCTGACCGTAGGCCAAGCCGGCCAGCGTGGCGGTGTCGAAGCTGGAGAAGGGGTGGAAGGGGTTGCGCTTGAGGTCGTTGCGCGCCACCGCAGCGTTGAGGAAGCCCAGGTCGAAGCTGCTGTTGTGGCCGACCAGGATCGCCCGCTTGCAGCCATTGGCCTTCAGCGCTTTGCGCACACCACGGAAGATGTCGGTGAGTGCGCTTTCCTCGCTCACGGCCATGCGCAGCGGGTGATCCAGCTTGATGCCGGTGAACTCCAGCGCAGCAGGCTCGATATTGGCGCCTTCGAACGGCTCGACACGGAAGAAGTAGGTGTGTTCCGGGAACAGGAAGCCCTTTTCGTCCATGCCGATGGTGACGGCGGCAATTTCCAGCAGCGCGTCGGTGGCGCTGTTGAAACCGCCGGTCTCGACATCCACCACCACCGGCAGGTAGCCGCGAAAACGCTCGGCCATGGGATGGCGCGAACCGCCACCGGACGGCAAGTCTTGATCGTCTTCGTAGAGGTCTTCGCTCATACGTTGTCCTCCAGCAGGCGCCAGCGCAGGGTTTCACCCGCACGCAGCGGCACCACCTGGGTATCGCCGAATGGCAGGCTGGTCGGTGCGGTCCAGTCTTCACGGATGAGCGTGATGCGGTCGGTGTTCGCCGGCAGACCATAGAACGCTGGACCGTGCAGGCTGGCGAAGCCCTCCAGCTTGTCCAAGGCGTTGCGTTGCTCGAAGGCTTCGGCGTACAGCTCGATGGCCGCGTAGGCGGTGTAGCAACCGGCGCAACCGCAGGCCGCTTCCTTGGCATGCTGGGCATGCGGCGCTGAGTCGGTACCGAGGAAGAACTTCGGATTACCGCTGGTCGCCGCATCCAGCAGGGCCACCTGGTGCGTATTGCGCTTGAGGATCGGCAGGCAATAGAAGTGTGGACGAATGCCGCCGACCAGCATGTGGTTGCGGTTGTACAGCAGGTGCTGCGCGGTGATGGTCGCCGCGACGTTGGCCGTGGCCTCGCTGACGAATTGCGCGGCATCGGCGGTGGTGATGTGCTCGAACACCACCTTGAGCGTCGGGAAGCGCTCGACCAGGCGACGCATATGCTCATCGATGAAGCGTTTTTCGCGGTCGAACACGTCGATGTCCGCGCGCGTCACTTCACCATGCACCAACAGCGGCAGCCCGGTTTCGGCCAGCGCTTCGATCGCCGGGAAGATGTTGTCGATGCTGGTGACGCCCGAGTCGGAGTTGGTCGTGGCGCCGGCCGGATAGAGCTTGGCAGCGAACACGATGCCGCTGGCCTTGGCCGCATGGATGTCTTCGGGGCGGGTGCGGTCGGTGAGGTACAGCACCATCAGGGGCTCGAAACGGCTGCCGGCAGGACGCGCCGCGAGGATGCGCTCGCGGTAGGCTTCGGCTTCATGGGCGGTACGTACCGGTGGAACCAGATTGGGCATGATGATGGCGCGGGCGAAGGTACGCGCCACGTCGCCGACGGTATGTCGCAGCACAGCTCCATCGCGCAGATGGATGTGCCAGTCGTCGGGACGCAGGAGGGTCAGGCGATCGGACATTGGGGTTTCCAGGCGGTTCGAACTCAGCCGCCAATGCTACCGGAAAACCCTGAGAGCGGCACGGCTATCAAGTTTTCCAGCAGGCGTCCGATAGCCTGCAGGTAAGACGTCAGAATTTGTGGAGCCGCCTGTGCGCCAGCGTTACCTACTCCTGCTCAGCCTGTGCGCCAGCCTGCCGGCCGGTGCAATGACCTTCCAGACCCGCATGGAGAACATCGCGTGGAAGGTCGAAGGCGATCAGTTCGAGTGTCGGCTGATTCAGCCCATCGAGGGCTTCGGCAGCGGCCAGTTCGTGCGCCGTGCCGGAGAGCAGCCGGTGTTCCAGTTGCGTTCTGACAGCAACGCGCTGGGCGCGGGCTCGGCCACCCTGTTGGCGGCTGCCGCGCCATGGCAACCCGGACGTGGCGACGTCAACCTGGGGGCCGTGCGTCTAAGCCGCTCCGGCGTGCTGTTCAGCACCTCCCAGGGACAGGCCAGCCGGTTGATCAACGGGTTGCTCGACGGCCGCAGTACCGTGGTGCGCAACTATACCGGCGAGGGCGGCCGGCCCATGGAAGTGCATGTGTTGCCGGTCAGCTTCGCCAAGGCCTACAGCGACTATCAGGTCTGCGCCGCCAAGCTGTTGCCGATGAATTACGATCAGATTCGTCAGACCCAGATACCGTTCCCCGGCACCGGTTTCGAGCTGGACAGCTCGGCACGGGCGCGTCTGGACGTGATCCTCGACTACATGAAGGCCGATCCGACGGTCAACCATATCGAGCTCGACGGCCATTCCGACAACAGCGGCAATCGCCTGGCCAACCGCGACGCGTCGCGGCGTCGTGCCATGGCCGTGGCCGAGTATCTGCAAGCCCACGGCGTGCCGCAGGCGCAGATCGTCGTACGTTTCCACGGTGAGCGTTATCCGCTGGTCAAGAACAACACCCCCGCCAATCGCGCGCGCAATCGGCGTGTGAACATTCAGCTAGACCGTGTCACGCCGGTCGAGAAACCGGTCGAGAAGCCCCACGACGCGGCGCCTGCCACGCCCGCCCAGCCCGCTGCGGCACCTGCCGCGACCGCTGCGCCAGCGGCCACCGCTGCGGCGGCCTCGGCCAAGAAAATCTGATTTCGACGGAAGGTCGCGCCCGCGACACTTCCTGTCGCTTTGGCATCAGAAGCTGTCGCGCCACTGTAAATTCCTCAACGAGATCGGTAGAATCGCGGGTTTTCCGTACAACCCCGTGGAGTGATGGCATGGCGGACGTAAAGAAGGTCGTACTGGCGTATTCCGGCGGCCTTGATACTTCGGTGATTCTCAAGTGGCTGCAAGACACCTACAACTGCGAAGTGGTGACCTT
Organism: Pseudomonas sp. RAC1; assembly: GCF_030658255.1. NCBI lineage: Bacteria > Pseudomonadati > Pseudomonadota > Gammaproteobacteria > Pseudomonadales > Pseudomonadaceae > Pseudomonas > Pseudomonas sp. RAC1. The sequence goes on along the minus strand of NZ_JAUTXS020000027.1, from coordinate 57,839 downwards.
CACCGCTGACCTGGGCCAGGGCGAAGAGGTCGAACCGGCCCGTGCCAAGGCGCAGGCCATGGGCGTCAAGGAAATCTACATCGACGACCTGCGCGAAGAGTTCGTCCGCGATTTCGTCTTCCCGATGTTCCGTGCCAATACCGTCTACGAAGGCGAGTACCTGCTGGGTACCTCCATCGCCCGTCCGTTGATCGCCAAGCGTCTGATCGAAATCGCCAACGAAACCGGTGCCGACGCGATCTCCCACGGCGCCACCGGCAAAGGCAACGACCAGGTGCGCTTCGAGCTGGGCGCCTATGCGCTCAAGCCGGGCGTCAAGGTCATCGCCCCGTGGCGTGAATGGGACTTGCTGTCCCGTGAAAAGCTGATGGACTACGCCGAGAAACACGGTATTCCGATCGAGCGTCATGGCAAGAAGAAATCGCCGTACTCGATGGACGCCAACCTGTTGCACATCTCCTACGAAGGCGGCGTTCTGGAAGATACCTGGACCGAGCACGAAGAAGACATGTGGCGCTGGAGCGTCTCCCCGGAAAATGCCCCGGACCAGGCGACTTATCTCGAGCTGACCTACCGCAACGGTGACATCGTGGCCATTGACGGCGTCGAGAAGACGCCGGCCACCGTGCTGGCCGATCTGAACCGCATTGGCGGCGCCAACGGCATCGGTCGCCTGGACATCGTCGAAAACCGCTACGTGGGCATGAAGTCGCGCGGCTGCTACGAGACGCCTGGCGGTACCATCATGCTCAAGGCGCACCGTGCCATCGAGTCGATCACGCTGGACCGCGAAGTCGCTCACCTCAAGGATGAGCTGATGCCCAAGTACGCCAGCCTGATCTACACCGGTTACTGGTGGAGCCCGGAGCGGGTGATGCTGCAGCAGATGATCGACGCTTCCCAGGTCAACGTGAACGGTGTCGTGCGCCTGAAGCTGTACAAGGGCAACGTCACCGTCGTCGGTCGCAAGTCGGACGACTCGCTGTTCGATGCCAACATCGCTACCTTCGAGGAAGATGGCGGCGCCTACAATCAGGCCGACGCGGCAGGCTTCATCAAGCTCAACGCCCTGCGCATGCGTATTGCTGCGAACAAGGGCCGCTCGCTGCTCTGATTGTTGTTGCAGTGAACAAAGCCCGGTCGCAACGACCGGGTTTTTTGTATCTGCAGGTAGTGCTCCGGCCCGCCTACAAGTCGATTTTGTCGCCTTTCTCCAACGCTCGAATCGACAGCAAGATGCGTGATCGGCACTCCAGGTTGTAGAAGATCCACCGGCACTCCCTGCCGGGGGGGCGATCGAGTGCATTGAGCACGTGAGTCTCGATGTTCTTGTGTGCACCGGGCCCTGACAGGGCGATGGTCATGGGCGCCTGGGTATCGGCGTAGAGCGGCTCCTCATCGTCCACAGCGCGCTTGTCCGGGGTGTAGAGCGACTCGTGGTTGAAGTTCAGCGTCAAAAAGAACAGCACGGTGAGGAAAAACGGGAAGCCCACCAGAAACCAGGTGTAGATCGATTGACTGCTCTCGCTCAGGAACGGCAACGAAGCAAGCGCCGACGCCTCGATGATGCCGGAGAAAATGGCAATGATCGTCAAGGGACTCATCTGTTCGGTGCTGTTCATGGCGAGGGCCTCCTTCGGGCTTTGTCCATCTGTACCCTGTCGCCTCGCCGAGAAAAACGCTTGCTGTTTCCCCTCAAGGAAAAAATTACCGGTTGTCATGGGCCCGGTATAACTATTCGCTCCCAAAAGATTGAAAGATCTCACTCGTTGGTCGTGCTATCCACACTTTGCATTTTTGCGGCCACCGGACTTTCACTTGATCGCCCATTCAGGTGATGGATATCGAACGGATCTGTCGCACAAATGTAGGACGTTTCTATTAGCAGTGTAAGTTTCATCTTTGACTGCGTCCTACTGATGAATCACTGCGCCACAACAGCGATGGCTCGGTTATCGTGGCGCGTCAGAACTTAGAACGGATCAATGGATATCCCATGAATAAAGTACTTATCGTGGATGATCATCCGGTCATTCGCTTGGCCGTACGTATGTTGATGGAGCGTCATGGATATGAAGTAGTGGCGGAGACCGATAACGGTGTAGATGCGCTGCAGATGACCCGGGACTATCTGCCCGATATCGTCGTACTCGACATTGGCATACCCAAGCTCGACGGGTTGGAGGTGATCGCGCGCATGACGGCGGCGAGTCCTGGGAGCAAGGTGCTGGTGCTGACCTCACAGGCCCCAGGGCACTTTTCCATGCGCTGCATGCAGGCCGGAGCGGCCGGTTACGTGTGCAAGCAGCAGGAACTGACCGAACTGCTCAGCGCGATCAAGGCCGTGCTCTCGGGGTATAGCTACTTTCCCAATCAGGCGCTGCACAAGACTCGCAGCGGCGTCAGTGGCGGCAGCGAGAGCGAGATGGTCGAGCGCCTGTCAGGGCGCGAAATGATGGTGCTGCAGCAGTTGGCCAGAGGACGAACCAACAAGGAAATTGCCGATAGCATGTTTCTCAGCAACAAGACGGTGAGTACCTACAAGACCCGGCTGCTGCTCAAGCTCAATGCGCGATCGCTGGTGGACCTGATCGAGCTCGCGCAGCGCCATGGCCTGGCCTGAAACACTTGGGGCCTCTAGGGCAGGAGGCCTGCGTGCCACGGGCTACAGGTCGTAATCGAAGTCGGCCAATTGCCGCTGCAAGCGCCGTTCTTCGAGCAAGTTGTCGATAGTGCGGCGTTTGCTCAGGTTGGTTTTGGCAGGTTCCACCTGCGGTTCTGCGTCGTCTTCCGCGACGAAGTCCTCGTCGATCAATTCGTCTTTATCGGTGCTCATGCATCGCTCCAAGCCAAGGGGCCATTGGCCGTCCTTATAGCGAGAATCGCAGAACCGGTAAAAAAGATTTTTTCAATCGGGCATCATGATTTTTTGCTAAAGCGTCAATCGTCCGAGGTCTTGTGCCGATACTCGCACAAGTCCTCGATCCGGCAACTGCCGCAGCGGGGCTTGCGTGCCTGGCAGACGTAACGGCCGTGGAGGATCAGCCAGTGGTGGGCGTCGAGCAGGTAATCCTTCGGCACGAACTTCAGCAGCTTCTTCTCCACCTCCAGGACGGTCTTGCCTGGCGCAACCCCTGTGCGGTTGCTGACCCTGAAAATGTGGGTATCCACTGCCATCGCCAATTGCCGAAAGGCCGTATTGAGGACCACGTTGGCTGTCTTGCGGCCCACACCGGGCAGGGCCTCCAGCGCTTCGCGCGTCTGCGGCACCTCGCTACCGTGCTGCTCGATGAGCAGGCGGCACGTTTCGATGACGTTCTTGGCCTTGCTGTTGTACAGGCCGATGGTCTTGATGTACTCGCTCAACCCCGCCACGCCCAGGGCGAAAATGGCTTCAGGGGTATTGGCCACCGGATACAGCCGGGCGGTAGCCTTGTTCACACCCACATCGGTCGCTTGCGCGGACAGAATCACCGCGATCAGCAGTTCGAAGGGGGTGGTGTAGGCCAGTTCGGTTTTTGGATCGGGGTTGTCTTCGTGCAGCCTGCGAAAGATCTCCAGGCGTTTGGCGGCATTCATGAGGCCACGCATTCCTCGGCGACGGAAAGGGGAGAGTCAGCGCTGCAGCCTGGGGCGTCGGAAGACGCCCCAGGCCGGGGGCCGGTTCACTTGATGCGTTGGCCTGGCTTGGCACCGCTGTCGGGGCTGAGCAGGTAGATTTCCTCGCCGCCGGGGCCAGCCGCCATGACCATGCCTTCGGAGACGCCGAAGCGCATTTTGCGCGGCTTGAGATTGGCGACCATCATCGTCAATCGGCCTTCGAGCTTGGAAGGGTCAGGATAGGCCGACTTGATGCCGGAGAACACGTTGCGCCGTTCATCGCCAATGTCCAGGGTCAGTTGCAGCAGCTTGTCGGCTCCGGCCACCGCCTCGGCTTTGACGATCAACGCGACACGCAGATCGACGGCAGCGAAGGTGTCGAACTCGATCTCAGCCGACAGCGGGTCTTTGCCCAATTCGCCATTGCCCGCCGGTGCCTGAGCGTCGGCGCTCAGCAAGTCTTCCTTGCTGGCGGCGATCATGGCCTCGACCTTGGCTGGCTCGATGCGGCTCATCAACGCCTTGAACGGGTTCAGGGTATGGTTTTCCAGGCGCGACAGGTGGTCGTTCCACGTCAGCGGTGCGACGTTCAGGAAGGCCTCGGCATCGGCGGCCAGCAGCGGCAGCACGGGTTTGAGGAAGATCACCAGTTGCCTGAACAGGTTGATGCCCTGGGCGCAGATGGCTTGGACCTCGTCCTGCTTGCCTTCCTGCTTGGCCAGGGACCAAGGGGCTTTATCGGCGATCCACGCATTGGCACGGTCGGCCAGGGCCATGATCTCGCGCATGGCGCGGCCGAAGTCGCGGGCTTCATAGGCGTCGGCGATGGACGGGGCGGCGGCGAGGAACGCTTCGGTGAGCTCCGGTGCCGCGTCGCCAGCGACCATCACGCCCTGGTTGCCCTTATGGATGAAGCCTGCGCAGCGGCTGGCGATGTTCACCACTTTGCCGACCAGGTCCGAGTTGACCTTCTGCACGAAGTCGTCGAGGTTCAGGTCGAGGTCGTCTACACCGCGTCCGAGCTTGGCCGCGTAGTAGTAACGCAGGTATTCGGGCTGCAGGTGATCCAGGTAGGTACGGGCCTTGATGAAGGTGCCGCGGGACTTGGACATCTTCGCGCCGTTGACGGTGAGGTAGCCGTGCACGTTCACCGCGGTCGGCTTGCGCAAGCCAGCGCCTTCGAGCATCGCGGGCCAGAACAGCGCGTGGAAGTTGACGATGTCCTTGCCGATGAAGTGGTACAGCTCGGCTTGCGAGCCTTCGTTCCAGAACGCGTCGAAGTCCAGATCCGGACGGCGAGCGCACAGGTTCTTGAAACTGGCCATGTAGCCGATCGGAGCGTCCAGCCAGACATAGAAGTACTTGCCGGGCTCGCCTGGAATCTCGAAGCCGAAGTAGGGGGCGTCACGGGAGATGTCCCACTCCTGAAGGCCCGCGTCCAACCACTCGGCCAGCTTGTTGGCCACCGCTTCCTGCAGGGTGCCGCTGCGGGTCCACTGCTGCAGCATGGCCTGGAAATCTGGCAGCTTGAAGAAGAAATGCTGGGAGTCGCGCAGTACTGGGGTGGCGCCGGAGATGGCCGACTTGGGGTTCTTCAGTTCGGTTGGCGCGTAGGTGGCACCGCATTTTTCGCAGTTGTCACCGTACTGGTCCTCGGCGGCGCACTTCGGGCAGGTGCCCTTGATGAAGCGATCGGCCAGGAACATACCCTTTTCCGGATCGAAATACTGGGTCACCGACCGATTGGCGATGTGCCCGGCTTCGCGCAGGCGGGTGTAGATCAGGCTCGACAGTTCACGGTTTTCTTCGCTGTGGGTCGAGTGGAAGTTGTCGAAGTCGACCAGGAAGTCTGCGAAGTCGCTGCTGTGCTCGGCCTGCACATTGGCGATCAACTGCTCGGGGGTGATGCCTTCCTTCTCCGCGCGCAGCATGATCGCCGAACCGTGGGCATCGTCGGCGCAGACATAGATGCACTGATTGCCGCGCAGCTTCTGGAAGCGCACCCACATGTCCGTCTGGATGTATTCCAGCATGTGGCCAAGGTGAATCGATCCATTGGCATAGGGCAGGGCGCTGGTGACGAGAATCTGACGTGGCTCGGACATGGTGGCTCGGCTACTTATCTGGCGACGGGTAAAAATGAGGATGATCGGCCACTATAAAGGGCTGGCGCAGATATTTCACCCCGCAGACGCATCTGTGCGCGCTCGCGGGTTAGCATAGGCGCCTGTTCCACTTTTCCGAAAAATGCCACGGGAGTCTCCATGAGTGCCGTCACACCCGCCGCCATCGAAGGCGTGCTTCGCCAGTACACCGACCCGTACCTGAACCAGGATCCGGTCAGCGCCGGCTGCGTGCGCGCCATCGACGTTCAAGACGGTCAGGTCAGTGTGCGCTTGCAGTTGGGTTACGCCGCCGGCCTGTTCACCAACGGCTGGGCTCAGGTGCTGCAGACGGCCATCGAGAACCTCGACGGCGTGACGTCGGCGCAGGTGCGCATCGACACGCAGATCGTTGCGCACAAGGCTCAAGCCCAGGTGCCGGCGCTGGCCAATGTGAAGAACGTCATCGCGGTGGCCTCGGGCAAGGGTGGCGTGGGCAAGTCGACCACTGCCGCCAACCTCGCCCTGGCCTTGGCGCGCGAGGGGGCGCGGGTGGGCATTCTCGATGCCGATATCTATGGGCCGAGCCAGGGCGTGATGTTCGGTATCCCGGAGGGTACGCGCCCGCAGATCCGTGATCAGAAGTGGTTCGTGCCGATCAAGGCCCATGGCGTCGAGGTGATGTCCATGGCGTTCCTCACTGACGACAACACGCCGATGGTCTGGCGCGGGCCGATGGTCTCCGGCGCCTTGCAGCAACTGGTCGCCCAGACCGCTTGGGACGATCTCGATTATCTGGTGATCGACATGCCGCCGGGCACTGGCGATATCCAGTTGACCCTGGCGCAGAAAGTGCCGGTGGTCGGTTCTGTGATAGTGACCACGCCTCAGGACTTGGCGTTGCTCGATGCCAAGAAGGGCGTCGAGATGTTCCGCAAGGTCAACATCCCGGTGCTGGGTGTGGTGGAGAACATGGCGGTGCACATCTGCTCGAATTGCGGCCATGCCGAGCACCTGTTCGGCGAAGGCGGTGGAGAGAAGCTGGCGAGCCAGTACGGGGTCGAGTTGCTGGCGTCGCTGCCGCTGTCCATGGTCATCCGTGAGCAGGCTGACAGTGGCAAGCCTACAGCTATCGCCGAGCCGGATAGCCAGATCGCCATGATCTATCAGGAACTGGCGCGTCAGGTCGGTGCGCGCATCGTGCTGCAAGAGGCCGCAGCACCGGCGATGCCGAGCATTACCATCAGCGAGGACTGATCCGGCACTTAGGATTGCATTGCGGGCTTGCCCGCGATGCATCCAGCGCTGACCCATTCGCAGCCATAAAAAAACCCGCCATAAGGCGGGTTCTTTTGAAAGCGAGGAAGCTAAATCGACTTAGGCGATTTGAACTTCTTCAGCCTGCATACCTTTCTGGCCGCGGGTAGCGACGAAGGTAACAGCCTGGCCTTCTTTCAGGGTTTTGAAGCCGTCAGCCTGGATGGCTTTGAAGTGTACGAACAGGTCGTCACCCGACTGAGGAGTGATGAAGCCGTAGCCCTTCTCATCGTTGAACCACTTGACGGTACCGGATTGGCGGTTGGACATGTGTCTGTCTCCTTGGACAAAGTAGATTTCGGCTCAGGAAACGCCCTGGCCGGGACTGAGTGCAAAGAGAGCGGAAAATTCAGCGATGGGCCGATCAGGATCGTGCATCTAACAGATTCTCGGTGTCACGTGCAGCACAGTGGCGTCACCTTACCCCACTTTCCGCAACCTGCCAATGGCCAACAGCGGCTTTGATGAAATTCGTCTCGGCCAAGCGCGAGCCCGTGCCGGGCGCGGGATAGGGCAGGGAACTTTATCGTGTCGGCCAGGACCGGTAAGATGCGCATCTCGTTTTCAATCTCGACCTTTCAGGACAACCCGCCATGAGCATCAAATCGGACAAGTGGATTCGCCGCATGGCGCAGGAACACGGCATGATCGAACCCTTCGTCGAACGCCAGGTGCGCGGTGAACAGGACAGCCGGGTGATTTCCTTCGGGGTGTCCAGCTACGGCTACGATGTGCGCTGCGCCGACGAGTTCAAGGTCTTCACCAACATCAACTCGGCGACGGTCGATCCGAAGAATTTCGACGAAGGCAGCTTCGTCGACATCAAGAGCGATGTCTGCATCATTCCGCCGAACTCCTTCGCCCTGGCGCGCACCGTCGAGTACTTCCGCATTCCCCGTGACGTGCTGACCATCTGCCTGGGCAAGAGCACCTACGCCCGCTGCGGGATCATCGTCAACGTCACGCCGCTGGAGCCTGAGTGGGAAGGTCACGTGACCCTCGAGTTCTCCAACACCACGACCCTGCCGGCGAAGATCTACGCCAACGAAGGCGTGGCGCAAATGCTGTTCCTGCAGTCCGATGAGGCCTGCGAAGTGTCGTACCGCGACCGTGGCGGCAAGTACCAGGGCCAACGTGGCGTGACCCTGCCGCGCACTTGAACCGACGAACCGGGGGAATTAGTTTCCCTTTTGATACTCCTACGAGGTAACTCCCCGGCGTGCATAACGCGCGCCGGCCTTGTCTGGAGCAGCCCATGAAACTCGACCCTGCAATCAGTGCCAAACTGGCTGGCCTGCAGCCGAACCAGATCGGCATGCTGGCGTGGAGCCTCCTTGCACACCCTCCGGTGCACTTGCATGCCGGCGGTGTACCACACCAGCCCGATCCCGATCCAGCGCCCACGGAGCCCGGCGAACCCACCATACCGGACCAGCCACCGCCGACCCCGATGGCCTGATCACCTGGGTAAGGCCCATACACGATCCCCACCGGCCACGAACAGGCGGGTGCCTGGAGAAGGGTCCACAGTCCAGCCTCCGGTGAACTCGCCGAAGGCTGGCAACAGGCTGACAGTGTTCTCAAAGACGAAACACGGCAGCCTCAGCCGTTGCCTACCGCGACCTTTGAGCACGCAGGCCGGGTGAACGTGTCCGGCGATCACTGGCAGCGTGGCGTGGGCTTTGGGTTCGTGTGCCAGCGCAAGACCGCCCATCACCCAGGGTTCCTCAACGACCTCGATCCCCAGTGTGTGCGGCGGGTCGCCTGCATGGCGATCATGATTACCCCGCACCAGAATCATCTTCAATTGCGGATGTCTGTCGCGCCACAGCGCCAGCCTGGCGAGCGTGGCCGGTGCCCGGGCGCTGCGCGCATGGAGAAAGTCGCCCAGTACGATCAGTTGTTGGCAATCGTAATGTTCCAGCAGCCGGTCCAGGCGCTCCAGCGTCGCGCTGGTGGTGCCTCGGGGCACTGGCTGGTGCAGGGCACGATAGCTGGCCGCCTTGCCGATGTGCACATCGGCCACCAGCAGCGCCCGTTGCGCCGGCCAGTAAAGCGCCTTGTCCGGTAATAGCCAGAGGGTTTCGCCGCAGTGCTCAATGACCAGATGTTGCACGTTCAGCGAGGCCTCCTCGACAGGGTGTGGGTGATTCACGGTCGGCTCGCCGCCTTCTCCAGGTCGGCCACCATCCGCGCGATACGATCGGCGAGCTTTTCGGTGCTCAGGGTCTCGCGCATCCCTTCGATCAGCAGTGCGAAAGCCAGTGGGCTGGGCCGTTGCAATGCATGCAGGTCCAGGCTCAGGCCTGCCAGTTTCTGCAATTGGTGACTCAGCCGCTCGATTTCCAGTTCTTCCATCAACACCTCGTCACGCGCCTGGCCCAGCAGCAGGTTATCCGCATCATGCTTGCGGAACACTTCGTAGAACAGACCGCTGGACGCTTGGATCTGACGGGTACTTTTCTGCGCTGCCGGGTAGCCGCCAAAGACCAGGCCGGCGATCTGGGCGATTTCTCGAAAGCGCCGCAGCGCCATTTCCCCCGCATTCAAGCTGGCAAGCACATCCTCGAGCAGATCATCGACCGTCAGCGCGGCGGGCAGATACGCTGCCCAGTCCACCGCGCTGGCGGCCAGCAATTCGAAGCCATAGTCGTTGACGGCGATCGAGACCGACAGCGGCTGCTGCCGGCTGACCCGCCAAGCGAGCAGATTGGCCAGTCCCAGGTTGGCCATGCGCCCGGCGAAGGGATAGACGAACAAGTGCCAGCCCTGGCGCGTATGCAGCGTCTCGGCCAGCAAGGTGCGTTGCGTGGGCAGCGCCGACCAACTGGCCTGAAGCGCCAGCAAGGGACGCACCGCGCGCATTTCCGGGCCTTCGTAATGGCCATGGGCCGCGGCATCCAGGCGCTCGACCAGGGCATCGGCCAGCTCGCTGGACAGCGGCATGCGCCCGCCATTCCAGCGCGCCACCGCCGCTTTGCGCGCCGTGCTGCGACGCACGTAGGCGGTCATGTTTTCCACCCGTACCAGCTCCAGGATGCGCCCGCCGAACAGCAGGGTATCGCCAGGCTTGAGACGGGCGATGAACGATTCTTCGACGCTGCCCAGCGACTTGCCGCCTCCGCCTTTGCTCCAGTATTTCAGTTGCAGGCTGGCATCGCTGACGATGGTGCCGATGCCTAAGCGATGGCGGCGTGCCAGCCGCTCGCTGGCCACGCGCCAGAGGCCATCGGGGTGAGCTTCGACGCGTTGGTAATCCGGGTAGGCCGTCAGCGAGCTGCCGCCATGGCGCACGAAGGCCAGTGCCCACTGCCACTGGGCGTCCTGCAAGTCCTGAAAGGCCCAGGTGCTGCGCACCTCCTCGAGTAACTGCTCAGGCCGGAACCCGCTGCCCAGCGCCATGCTGACCACGTGCTGGACCAGCACGTCCATGCTCAGCCGCGGCGAGCGACGCGCCTCGATGTGCCCGGCCGCCAAGGCTTGTCGAGCCGCGGCGGCCTCCACCAGTTCCAGGCTGTGGGTCGGTACCAAGGTGATGCGGGACGTCCTGCCTGGCGCGTGTCCCGACCGCCCGGCACGCTGCAGCAGGCGCGCGATGCCTTTGGCCGAACCGATCTGCAGCACCCGTTCGACTGGCAGGAAATCCACCCCCAAGTCCAGGCTCGAGGTGCAGATCACCGCTTTCAGCGTCCCCTGCTTGAGGCTGCGCTCCACCCAGTCGCGGGTGTGCCGGGCCAGCGACGCGTGGTGCAGTGCGATCAGGCCTGCCCAGTCGGGGCGGGCATCGAGCAGCGCCTGGTACCACAACTCGGCCTGGGCGCGGGTATTGGTGAACACCAGGCTGCTGGCGCTGGCCTCGAGCTCGGCGCTGACCTTGGTCAGCATCTTCAGCCCCATGTGCCCAGCCCAAGGAAATCGCTCGATTTCGTCCGGCAGCAAGGTATCGACCTGGATGCGTTTGTCCTGGCGCCCTTGCACCAGACGTCCGCCGCCAGGCAGCAGCACCTCCAGCGCGTGCGGCAGGTTGCCCAAAGTGGCCGACAGGCCCCAGACCACCAACTGTGGCTGCCAGCGCCGCAGGCGAGCCAGGGCCAGTTGCAACTGCACGCCACGCTTGTTGCCCAGCAGTTCATGCCACTCATCCACCACGATCATGCGCAGTTCGGCAAAGTCGCGCTCGGCGTGTTCACGGGTGAGCAGCAAGGTCAGGCTTTCCGGGGTGGTCACCAGCGCACTGGGCAGGCGTCGAGTCTGCCGTGCGCGCTCGGCGCTGGACGTGTCACCGCTGCGCACGCCGATGCTCCAAGGCAGCCCCAGCTCATCGACCGGTGCCTGCAAGGCGCGGGCGGTATCACTGGCCAGCGCACGCATGGGCGTGATCCATAACACCTGCAGCGGCGCCGGATGACGTCCACTCACAGGACGGGCGAAGGCTCGCAGGGCACCCAGCCAGACGGCGTAGGTCTTGCCGCTGCCGGTACTGGCATGCAGCAGGCCCGATTCGCCGCGCTCAATCGCTGCCCACACGGTGCGCTGGAAGGCGAAGGGCTTCCAGCGTCGGCTGCTGAACCAGGCGTTGGCGAGGTCGGGTGAGGTGGGCATCAGTGGCCGGTCTCGTCGAAGGCTGTGCTTCTACAGACCCGCCAGTGTGCGCTTTGGTTTGATTCGCGTCAGTTGGCCAGTAGATAGCCGCTACGGCACACCTGCTCGCCCGCGACATGGGCGATGACCATACCGGTCGTCGCCATGCGGCGCACGCTGCGTGCATAGAGCAGGCCGCCGTGTGCAGTGCTCACCGGGGTCACCTGGTCGTTGAGCGGGTCGATGATCTCAGCGACCTGCTGTCCCGGCTCCAGGTACTGTCCTGGCTTGGCGTGGAACACCAGCAGGCCACCACGTGGCGCCGCCAGCGGCTCGACCGCTGCCAGCGGCGTGGCAGGATACCGAAGCGGGGGGAGGGGGCTCGCCTGGCCCGCGATCACGCCCCGGTGCACGAGGAAATCGAGGATCGCCTGGCAATCCTGGCGGGCCAGTTCATGGTTGACGTCGGCCTGGCCGCGCAGCTCGACGGTGACCGCCACGCAGCCCAGGGGAATCGGGAAGCGCTTGGCGAAACGCTGCTGAAGTTGCCACCAGACCAGGCTGAAGCATTCGTCGAACGACTGCCCGCCCGAGTCGGTGGCCAGCAGGCTGGCCTGGGCGCCGAGATAGCGCGCCAGCGGCTCGACCTGCGGCCAGGCTTCGGGAGTGGTGTAGAGGTGTTCGACGGCCTCGAAGTCGCAGTGCAGGTCGAGCACCAGCTCAGCGTCGCAGGCCAGGCGCTGCAAGGTCAGGCGCTGGGCCTGCAGCGGCGTCACCGCCGGGTGGGCCTCCAGCCCGCGACGCAGGTATTTGCGGATCAAGGCGAGGTTGTGTTCAGGATCGTCGCTCAGCCGTGGTTCGATCTGATCGCCGATGCTGTCCGACAGGTCGACGAATTTGCGGTTGAAGTTCTCGCCACTGTGCAATTCGAAACGTCCCAGTGGCGCATCCAGCAGCACCTGCTCCAGACCCACCGGGTTGGCCACGGGCACCAGCACCACCTCGCGCTGTAGCAGGCCCTGCTGGTGCAAGTCCCGCAGACGCTGCTTCAGGTGCCAGGCGACCAGCATGCCGGGCAACTCATCGGCGTGCAGCGAGGCCTGGATATAGACTTTGCCTTGGCCTCGCGGGCCGAAGTGGAAGCTGTGCAAGTGACGGGTGACACCGGGAACCGGAGAGAGCAAGTCGTGGGTCAAGTGATGCATGGGAGTCCTGGGCTGCGCGGGCGTTGATCGTGGCGACTGGAAATAGAAGCACAAACTGAGCCTGCGTGCCTATGCACGTGAGCACCGGACACCGGCAAACGCGTCAGGTCGGACCGAGCAGACTCTGCAAGGTGGCCAAGTCGTCGGCCTCTTCCACGGACTTGTCCAGGCGCCAGCGCAGCATCCGTGGAAAGCGCACGGCGATCCCGCTCTTGTGACGTTTGGACAGGGCGATACCTTCGAAACCGAGCTCGAACACCAGGGTCGGCTTGACGCTGCGCACCGGGCCGAAGGTCTCCACGGTGGTCTTGCGGATGATCGCATCGACCTTGCGCATTTCTTCGTCGCTGAGCCCCGAATAGGCCTTGGCGAAGGGCACAAGCGTGCGTTGCGCAGCACCGGCCGGTGCATCCCAGACGGCGAAGGTGTAGTCGCTGTAAAGGCTGGCGCGGCGGCCATGGCCGCGCTGGGCATAGATCAGCACTGCATCGACGCTGAAGGGGTCGATCTTCCACTTCCACCACACGCCCAGATCCTTGGTGCGACCGACGCCATACAGTGCATCGCGCCGCTTGAGCATCAACCCTTCGACGCCAAGACTGCGCGACTGCTCGCGCTGTTCGGCCAGGCCCGCCCAGTCGTCTGCCTGCAGCAGAGGGGACAGCAGTACCGGCGCCAGCGGGTGTTCGTTCAGCAGACGTTCCAGCCCACTGCGCCGCTCGTGTTGCGGGCGGCTGCGCCAGTCTTCTCCCTGATACTCGAGCAGGTCGTAGGCCTGCAGCACCACCGGCGCATCGGCGAGCAGCTTCTTGCCGAGGATCTTGCGACCCAGGCGCTGCTGCAACAAGGCAAAAGGCTGCACCGCGGGCGCGTCTTGCGTAGTGCCAGGCTTCCACACCAGGATTTCGCCATCGAGTACCACGCCGTCCGGCAGGGTTTCGGCCAGGCTGTGCAGTTCGGGAAAACGCTCCGTGACCAATTCTTCGCCGCGCGACCAGATCCACAACTGGCCCTCGCGCTTGACCACCTGGGCACGGATACCGTCCCACTTCCATTCCACTTGCCAGTCTTCGACCGGGCCGATCAACGTGGCGAAGTCTTCCACCGGCGCTTGTAGGGCATGGGCCAGGAAGAATGGGTAGGGCTGTCCGCCACGTTGGGCGTGTTCGTCGTCCGATTCCGGGGCAATCAGTTTCAGGTAGCTGTCGGGCGTCGGTCGATGGCTGAGGTCGGTGTAGCCGACCAACCGTTGCGCCACACGCTTGGGGTCCAGGTCGCACAATTGGGCCAGTGCGCGAGTGACCAGCAGTTTCGACACCCCGACTCGGAAACTGCCGGTGATCAACTTCAGGCACAGCATGAGGCTGGGACGGTCCAGACGCAGCCACAGTTGCGGTAACCGTTCGCCAATCACCTCGGCGGGTTGCCCACGCAGGGGCAGCAGGTGCTGCTCGACCCACTGCGCCAGTCCTTCATCGCTGTCGTGATCGTGCTGTGGCAGGAGCAGGGAAATGGTTTCGGCCAGGTCGCCGACCGACTGGTAGCTCTCCTCGAACAACCAGTCCGGCAAGCCCGCCATGGCCGTGGCCAACTCGCGGAGCAAGCGGGTGGGCACCAGTTGCCGTGGGCGGCCGCCGGCCAGGAAATAGACCGCCCAGGCCGCGTCGGCGGCCGGTGCCTGGGCGAAGTAGTCGCGCAGGGCCTGTAGCTTGGCATTGCTCGAAGTGGTTGCGTCCAGGCGCAGGTAGAGCTCGGCGAAATCCTTCATGGTGCAGGCTCCGCAGCGGGGGCGTCATCCTCATCGCCGTATTCGGTAACGAAGGCGCGGGCGTCCAGGCTCTGTTCGCACAGGTAGCGCACCAGCACGCCGACCGAGCCGTGGGTGACCATCACCCGCTCGGCACCGGTTTGGCCGATGGCCCATAGCAGGCCGGGCCAGTCGGCATGGTCGGAGAGCACGAAGCCGCGGTCCACGCCACGCCGCCGACGGGTTCCGCGCAACAACATCCAGCCGCTGGCGAAGGCGTCGCTGTAGTCGCCGAAACGGCGCATCCAACTGCTGCCGCCGGCCGATGGCGGTGCCAGCACCAAGGCCTGGCGCATCAGCGGATCATTGCGCGGGATATCACCGGCATAGCGGGTTTCCGGAAGCGCGATACCGGCTTCGCGGTAGACCCGGTTCAGCGGCTCCACGGCGCCATGCACCAGAATCGGCCCGAGGCTGGCGTCCAGCCCATGGAGGATGCGCTGGGCCTTGCCGAAGGCATAGCAGAACAGCACGCTGGCCTTGCCCTGGTCGCGGTTGCTGCGCCACCAGGCGTTGATGTCGGCGAACACCTCGGCCTGGGAGGGCCAGCGATAGATCGGCAGACCGAAGGTGGATTCGGTGATGAAGGTGTGACAACGCACCGGCTCGAACGGCGCGCAGGTGCCGTCGGGCTCGACCTTGTAGTCGCCCGACGCCACCCACACCTCGCCCTCGTACTCCAGCCGTACCTGCGCCGAGCCGAGGACATGCCCGGCAGGATGGAAGCTCAAGGTCACGCCGTGGTGCACCAGACGCTCGCCGTACGGCAGGGTCTGCAGGTCGATGTCCTGGCCCAGCCGGCTGCGCAGAATACCGGCGCCGGGGGCTGCGCACAGGTAGTGTCCGTTGCCGGTGCGGGCATGGTCGCCGTGGCCGTGGGTGATCACCGCGCGCTCCACTGGCCGCCACGGATCGATGTAGAAATCTCCGGGTGGGCAATACAGGCCTTCGGGACGGGCGATCACGAGATCCATGGGCATTCGCGCTGGCTGGGGTTATTGCTTAGGAGCGCGACGTCGGCGTGGAAGTTCGGCTGGATCGAAGCACGCCGAGCGACCCTGGCGAGCCGCTCGGCAATAGGGCTACTTGCCCGGGGTGAGGGTCAGGCGCTGGCTGCCGTAGGCGCGGGCGAAGTTCTGCGGCTGCAGCGGCAGGGTAGTGAAACGGCCCTTGAACCAGGCGTCCAGGCCGTCGGCGTAGTGGGCGCTGGCAGCGTTGCCGGACTGGCCGCTGCTGGTCAGCACTTGCAGCGGTTCGGCCTGGCCGAAGTCGACGATCATCCGCGCCGAGGCCGGCAACCTGGTGTCGAAGTCACGGCCCCAGGCGTAGGGCGTCAGGGCCAGGGTGCTGAAGTCGCCACCGGCTGCCATCGGTGCCTGGTTCAGGGCGTCGCCCAGGCCATGTACGTTCGGCGCAGGCCAGTGGTATTGGTGCAGCTTGCCCCATTGCCAGGCCTTGCGGTCGGCGCCGAATGTGGCGATGCCTGCGTCCATGGCCGCCGCGAGGCTACGGGCGAGAATGGTCGGTTTGTCTTCCTTCTGCGGCGTGCTGCGGTCGTCCCAGAACGGGCTGTCTTCACGGCCGAGCAGGTGATCGGCCTGGGCCGAATAAGACAGCTCGGCATTGCTCACGAAGGCTTGCCAGGCGGCACTGGACTCAGGGCCGAGTTCGCCGAGGAAGGTCTGGCGCACGACGGTCTGCAGGAACAGTTCATAGAGCGCGGCGTCGGCCGAGACCGGACTGAGGCGACCGTCGAAGGCTTTCAGCCTGGCCAGGGTTTCGCGGGCCTTGTCGCGCTGTGCGGCAGGCAACGCGTCGATGGCCTGCTTGAGCGGCTGGGCCATGCCGGGCGCGTCGAACATGCGCTTGAGCTTGTCGGCGAGCAGCGTCACCTGGTCGTTCTGCAGGGCCATCAGGCTGCGGCTGTCGTGGCGACCGTTGCCCGCCAGTTGGCCTAGACGCTCGGCGCGTTCGGGGTAGTACCAGGTACTCGACAGCTGCATGCCATAGCCTTTGGGCAGGCTGCGCTGGTTGGCGTGGCCGATCCAGCCACTGGGCGGATCCTGGTCGTAGGGGTGAAGCATGGCGTCGGCGAAACCGTCCCAGTCATAACGCCCGTCCCAGCCAGGGGAGGGCAGCAGGCCCTGGCCTTCACGACGGTTCGGGTAGCGCCCGCTGACCTGCCAGCCGATGTGCTCGGGTTCGGCGAAAACGAAGTTCAAGGCCGCGGCGCCGACTTCGCGGGTGCTGTCGAAGGCGCGTTCCAGCGTGCTGGCGCGGGTCAGGTCGAACAGCGCGTCCAGGCTGCGGTCGTCCTTGAGCTGTGGCAAGTGCAGGGCAAGGCCGTAGCCGTTGCCGGGCTGGCCGAGCAAGGTGCCGTGGCGGGTGTCGTACAGCACTTCGCGCACGGGTCGCTGACCGCGCACGAAGAAGGTCTCGTTGCGCCCACGCGCAGCCTGCCACTTGCCGTCGGCCATATAGGTGAGCTGGTTGCCCTGGCGGCGCAGTTGTTCGAGGAACAGGTCCTGGTTATCGGCCATGACCGCGCTGGCGCTCCACGCCAACTTGCCGTTGTAGCCGGCCAGCACGATGGGCAAACCGGGCAGCGACAGACCGGCGACCTGATACTTGCTGGTGTGGATCTGCACCGGGCTCAAGGCCCAGGCGGCGCGGCTGTCGCTGGCCAGCAGGCTCTTGCCGCTGCGGCTGCGCAGCGGACCCAGCGCGAGGTTGGACGAGCCGGCGCTGCCCAGCAGGCCCAGCTCGGTGAGCTTCTGGCTGGCCGCAGTGACGTCGCCCAGGCCAGGGATGCGCGTCAGATCGATGCCCTTGAGCTTGTCGGCCTCGCCATTGGCCAAGGCCTCGTCAGGGGCGCTGGGCAGCAGCCAGGCCAGCTTGTCACTGCCGACTTTCTGCGCCAGGGTGAGCGCGGACAGCTCTTCCTGCAGGTTCACCGACTGGCTGAAGGCATACAGACTGAAAATCAGCGCCGAGTCCTCGGCTTTCCAGTACTCAGGGCGATAGCCGCTGCCGGCGAGGTCGCTGGGCAGTTTGTCGCGGTAGCGGAACAGGTAAGCGTTGACGCCTCGGGCGTAGACTTCGAAGAAGCGCTTGAGCCGCGGTGAGGCATCGGCATATTGCTGGGCGGCGCTTTGCTTGAGATTGGCCGCGCGCATCAGGCGGTCGATATCGAGCGCCTCGGCCCCGGCGATTTCGGACAGGCGCCCCTGGGCCAGCAAGCGCATGGCGATCATCTGTTCGATGCGGTCGCCAGCATGCACATAGCCCAGACTGAACAGTGCATCGTGAAAGCTGCTGCTCTCGATCAGCGGCGCGCCCATGGCGTTACGCCGTACCGAGACGTTCTGCGCCAGTCCTTTGAGCGGCTGCACGCCGGTGCTCGGCGGCACACTGTCCTGATGGCCGCCCACCTGACAGCCGGCAAGCCCGAGCAGGCCGAGCAGCACGGCGCCAGAGCCGAACCGGAAACGCAAAGGAGGAAACACGGGGGCAGCCATTGCAAAGGCTCCTGAAGAGGGGAAGTCGGCTAGTTTCAAGCGGGTAAGTTTCAAGCGGCAAGTTTCAAGCGGCAAGTTGTAAGTAAAGGCGCGTGAGCCCATGCATCGCGAGCGACTTCGAGGGGCGGCCTCGGCATGCCCGCACTCCAAGCTTGCCGCTCGCGGCTAATTCAAGCGCCGTGGCACTTCTTGAATTTCTTTTCGCTGCCGCAGGGGCAAGGGTCGTTGCGGCCGACGTCTTTCAGCGCATTGCGCACCGGCTCCTGATGGCCGTGGTTGCAGTGCGGGCCGTGCACATGGCCGTGGTCGTGGTGGTGGTCGTGACCGTGGTCGCAGTCGGGGCCATGGACATGGGGTTGTTGGGTCATTGCGGGTTACTCCGGTTTGAGATCGCCGCGGATTATCTCACCACTGCGCGACAAGTGCAGGTCCCTGTGCACGATCAGCCCGGTGGCAAGCTCGGCCTGCAAACTGTAGTTCAAGGGTTTGCCACTTCTGAGCAGCTTGGCCAGCGGTTTGAGGTGCTGCCAGAGGTTGGTGCGCACATCGATCTTGAAGGTCCGCCGCGAATGGGCGCCGACGCTGCGCCACAGGCTGGCCTCGTCCTGCACCAGTAGCAGGTCGCCCAGGCGTACCGTATAGGCGATGGTGCGGATGAACAGACGACTGTCGGTCGGGTTGTCGATGCGCACATGCAAGACGAATTGCTGCTGGTGCAGGCGCGCCTTGACCGTTTCCACGCGCAGCAAATGAACCTCGGGCCGGGCCCGCTCGCTGGCGTCCCAGCCCGCGCAACCGCCCAGCCAGAGGAAGGTGACAGTTAGCAGGCAGAGCCGCCCGATGACGTTCATGGTCAGTGGCCGACGTAGCTGGCGCAGCATTTCTTGAACTTCTGCCCGCTGGCGCAGGGGCAGGGATCGTTGCGCCCGGCGCGCAGTGCCACGGTGGGGTCGATGAAGTACCAGTGCCCGCCATGCTGCACGAAGGCCGAGCGTTCGCGGTGCTGATGGTCGCCTTGCTGATCGTGCCAGCGCGCGGTGAAGGTGACGAATGCATGCTCAGGCTGTCCGCCGAGCACTTCGCTGCTTTCGACGTCAAGGCCCAGCCAGGTGCTCTGGGCGCTCCAGGTGGCCATGGCGGCGCGGTCCAGATCGGCTTGCTGGGCGGGCAGCGTGGTTGCCACCAGGTAGTCCACCAGGCCCAGTACATAGGCGCTGTAGCGCGAGCGCATCAAGGCCTGGGCATCGGCTGCCGGCGTGCCGGCATGAAAGCGCCCGCAGCAGGCGTCGAGAAGATTGCCGCTGCCGCAGGGACAGACCGTAACGCTCATGAAGTCACCACCAGTACTTGCCGAAGTTTTGCGGATTGGCCCAGAACTTGGCATTGAGCCAGTCCGGCACCTGCTTGTAGTCATGCAGATCATAGGTGAACAGGCTCAGCACCTGCTCCTGGCGGCGAAACTTTTCGCTCGCCGACATCGCCAGGGCGAAGAAGTCGGTGTCGTGCCAGCCGCAGGCGGCCAGGTCGGCCAACACGGCCACCTTGCTGGCGTTGAGATTGCGGATGCCGCCCAACAGTTCCAGGCCGCTGCGCTTGGGCAGGTGCTCCAGGCAGTCCACCAGCACGGCCAGGTCGAAACGCTGCGCGGCCAAGTCGGCGGGCAGCGGCCCCGGCGCGGCTACCTGCACCTGGGTCGCCGGGTGTGCGGCGGCAAAGGCGTCCAGGGCCGGGAAACGCGAGCCCACCAGCAGCAGGCGGGCGGGTGCGAAGCGCTCGAGCAGGGCCGCCAGGGCCTGTTGCGGAGTGCGCTGGGAAAAACCGTCGGTCATTGCCAATCCTCGTTCAGGTCGCTCTAGACTAGCGGCCCTGGCTTTGCGGGCAAAGCGGGTTGTGGTGCAGTCATGGCCCATTGCTGGCAGAGCGGGCACGGGCGGTCTTTACTCCCTGAGCATCGGTCGTGCACCGATTCCCTCAGGAGAGACGACAAAAATGAGCATAGTACGCACTGCGATACCCCTGGTTCTGATCACCGGTGTGTTGACCGGGTGTGCAGGCCTGCAGAAAACCGACTGGCCGAAATGCGCAGCGGTCGGTGGTGTAGGGGGCGCGGCCCTGGGCGCCATCGAAAGTTCGAGCTGGGCCGGCTGGGGCGCTTTGCTCGGCGGTGGCCTGGCAGCCGGTTACTGCTGGTCCCATGGCGACGGTGACGAAGACGGCGATGGCGTGCCGGACAGCCGCGACAAGTGCCCCGGTACGCCGCGTGGGGTCCAGGTCGATGCCAACGGTTGTCCACTGCAGCCGGTGGTCGAGGAGCGGGTGGTCGAGGAGGTGGTGGTGGTCGAGAAGGAAGAGGTCATCGTCATCCGCGACGTGCACTTCGAGTTCGACTCGGCGCGGCTCACCGCCACCGACAAAGAGCGCCTGAACAGCGTGGCCACCCGCTTGAAGCAAGAGGCGCCCAGCGCCCGCCTGAGCGTCACCGGGTACACCGACAGTGTCGGTGCCGATGGCTACAATCAGAAACTTTCCGAGCGTCGTGCCCATTCGGTGACCGACTACCTGATCGGCAGCGGTATACCGCGTGACCGCTTCGTGTCGGTGGTCGGCGCGGGCGAGCGTCAGCCAGTGGCCGACAACGCCACGGCCGAGGGCCGCGCCCTGAACCGTCGCACCGAGATCAAGATCCAGCGTTGATGGGCCGCGTCCACGTCGCCGGTCGGGGCGTGGGCTTGTGCTGCGAAGCCGTGTCGCCGGCCCCTGGCGCACGGCCCGGCACGGCGTTACTGTTGGCCGCAGCGTCCGCTCGAACGGGCCGCAAGCCAACAACAAGACAGTCGGGGGCGAGGTATGAAATTCATCTTGGGTCTGGGCAAGGCCCTGACCGTGGTGTTCTGGTGGGTGGTGCTGGTCAATCTGAGCCTGCCGCAGCCATTGCCATTGAATCTGTTGATCAATGCAGCCGGTGCGTTCTTGCTGGCCCTGCACCTGCTTGAGGTGCTGATGTTCAATGCCAGTCTTCGCGGGCGCAGTCACCGCTGGTTCGATCGCCTGCAAATCCTGTTGACCGGCATCTTTCACGTCATGTCCATTCCCCGTCCGCTGGAGGCTCCGCGCCATGCGTAAGTTGATGTTGTTGGCCGCGTTGGCCGCTCCGCTGGCGCAGGCCGAAAGCCTTGAGGTGGGTGCCCATTCCATGCTGCGGTTGCCGAACAAGTCGTCCAGCGTGCACCTGGAGCGTGTCGAGGTGGCCGACTCGGCGACGCTGCTGCTGCCGGCCACGCTGACCGCGCTGAAGATCGACCACTTGGTCATGGGCCGCGAGGCACGTATCGCCATTGCGCCAGCGCCGAGCGCGCTGAGCATCGAAGCCGGTACCGCAGTGGTAGGTCCTGGTAGCGAGATCAGCGCGCCTGGCGCCGCCGGAACCTATCAGCGCCCTGCACGCCCAGGGCGCGACCTGGACCTGCGCTTGCAGACACTGGAGGCCGAGCAACTGATGATCGATGCCAGGGGTGGGGCCGGAGCGCCTGGCTTTGCCGGTCTCGACGGCGGTACTGGCAGCGCCGGGGGCTGCACCTGGGGCACTGCCAGCCGCGGCGCGAATGGCGACAATGGCGGTGACGGCCACGATGGCGCGGCGGGCGGACGGGTGCGTCTGGCCGTCCCCGGTGACTTCCCGGTGGAGCGCATTCAGGTCCGTGTCGAAGGCGGCGCTCCGGGTCAACCTGGCGCGGCGGGCAAAGCGGGGCAGGGCGGAGCCAGCAAAGGCTGTCTGGTGTATCGCACCGCAGCGGGCAGCGCGGGGCGAGCGGGCTTGCCAGGACAGCCCGGGTTGGCCGGAGCAGCGGGGGAGTTGATTCTGCAAACGATCCGTTAGTTCGGTGCTCAGGGCTGCACTGCAGCCCTGTTCGATCTGTCAAAGGGGCAGGCGCGAACTGGCGACGGCCACCACGCAGACGCCCAGCAACAGATTGATGCCGACCATCCGTCGGATCCTGCCCAGCACCGCAGCACCCGAGGCCCAGTCCTCGGCCTGCACGGCGGCGCGCAACTCCGGGAGCAGCAGCGCCTGCACGCGCATGAACAGCGCGAACATCGCGATGCCGCCGCCGATCATCACCTGAACGTGGCGTGGCGCGGCGTCAAAGCCGCCGAAGCGCAGGTGCAACATGCCGATACCGCTGATCGCCAGCACCGCCACGGCCAGCCATACCCATCCGAAGAAACGTCGGAAAACTTCCAGCCACAGCCGCAGGCGCGCTGGCCCTTCCAGCGCTACGACTGCCGCCGGGCGCAGTATCAGCCAGGCGAAGAACATGCCGCCGACCCAGACCAACGCGGCCAGAACGTGCAGTGTGTAGGGCAGGGCAAAGGCAAGCATCCGGATCTCCATGGGGCATCGAGGGCAATGACGGGGTATGATAGCCGCCCCATGCAAAACACTGAAAATATATCCAGCCCGTCGGGCGCGCCCAGACCATGATCAGCAATGAACTAAAAGCCACCATCCAGGGCGCCTACTCGCGTTTTCTCGAAGCCAAGAGCCTCAAGCCTCGCTACGGCCAGCGCCTGATGATCGCCGAAGTGGCCAAGGTGCTCGGCGATATCGCTTGTGACGAGGAAGGACGCCGATCTGGTGAACCCGCCGTGGTGGCGGTCGAGGCCGGCACCGGTACCGGCAAGACGGTCGCCTACAGCCTCGCCGCGATCCCCGCTGCCAAGGCTGCGGGCAAGCGTCTGGTGATTGCCACCGCCACCGTCGCCTTGCAGGAGCAGATCGTCTTCAAGGATCTTCCCGACCTGATGCGCAACAGCGGCCTGAATTTCAGCTTCGCGCTGGCCAAGGGGCGGGGCCGCTACCTGTGCCTGTCCAAACTCGACGTGCTGCTGCAGGAAGGCCACGCGCAGTCGGCCACCGCTCAGTTGTTCGAAGAGGAAGGTTTCCATATCGAGGTGGATGAGCGCAGCCAAAAGCTGTTCAACAGCATGATCGAGAAGCTTGCCGGCAACCGCTGGGATGGCGACCGCGACAGTTGGCCCGAAACCCTCGAGGACCAGGACTGGGCGCGCCTGACCACCGACCACAGCCAGTGCACTGGCCGGCATTGCCCGAATTTTCAGCAGTGTGTCTTCTATAAAGCCCGCGAAGGCATGGGTAAGGTCGACGTCATCGTCACCAACCATGACATGGTTCTTGCCGATCTGGCGCTCGGTGGCGGTGCAGTGCTGCCCGATCCACGCGACACGATGTACGTGTTCGACGAAGGCCACCACCTGCCGGACAAGGCTATCGGCCATTTCGCCCACTATTCGCGTCTGCGCTCCACCGCCGACTGGCTGGAGCAGACCGCCAAGAACCTGGCCAAGTTGCTGGCCCAGCACCCGCTGCCAGGCGACCTTGGCCGGCTGATCGAGCAGGTGCCGGAGTTGGCGCGGGAAATCCGCACGCAGCAGCAGTTCATGTTCACCCTGTGCGAACAGGTAGCTGATTTCCGCGTTGGCGAAGACATGGAGGGCCGTGACCGCCCGCGCTATCGCTTCGAGGGGGGCGTGGTGCCCGAGCAGATCCGCGAGGTGGGCATCGAGCTCAAGAAAGGCTTCGCCCGGCTCAATGACCTGTTCACCCGCTTGGCCGACCTGCTCAAGGAAGGCATGGATGGCGAGGTCAACATCGGCATCGCCAGTCATCAGGCCGAAGAGTGGTACCCGCTGTTCGGCAGCCTGGTGACTCGCGCCCAGGGTAATTGGGAGCTGTGGACGGCGTTCACTGCCGAAGATCCGCAGGACAGTCCGCCCATGGCGCGCTGGTTGACCCTCGCCGAAAGCGGCGCGCTGTTCGACATCGAAGTCAATGCCAGCCCGATCCTGGCCGCCGAGATGCTGCGGCGCAATCTCTGGCATGTCGCCTACGGTGCCTTGGTCACCTCGGCGACGTTGACGGCGCTCGGCAAGTTCGACCGGTTCCGCATGCGCTCGGGGCTGCCCCGCGATGCCGTCACCTGCGTGGTGCCCAGTCCCTTCGTGCACGGCGATGCCGGTCTGCTGCGCGTACCGGACCTGGGCGCCGACCCGCGCGATGCCGCCGGGCATACCGCAGCCATCATCCGCGAACTGCCGGCGATCGTCGAAGACGCGCGCGGTGCGCTGGTGCTGTTCTCGTCGCGCAAGCAGATGCAGGATGTGTTCGACGGCCTGGACCGCGACTGGCGCAAGCTGGTGCTGATCCAGGGCAACCTGTCCAAGCAGGAAACCCTGAACAAGCACAAGGCGCGGGTCGACGACGGCCAGCACAGTGTCCTGTTCGGCCTCGCCAGCTTTGCCGAAGGGGTCGACCTGCCAGGTGCCTACTGCGAGCACGTGGTCATCGCCAAGATCCCATTTGCGGTGCCCGACGACCCGGTTGAAGCTGCGCTCGCCGAATGGATCGAGGCCCGTGGTGGCAATCCGTTCATGGAAATTGCCGTGCCCGATGCCTCGCTGCGTCTGATCCAGGCGTGCGGTCGCCTGCTGCGTACCGAGCAGGACCGCGGCGTCATCACCTTGCTCGACCGGCGTCTGGTCACCCAGCGCTACGGCAAGGCTATCCTCAATGCACTGCCGCCCTTCCGGCGGGAGATTCAGTAAACGGCTGGAGCACGATGCTCCGGCCTGTTGTCCATGACTCGATACGGGCCCATGAGGGCCTTGAAGGAGAGCCCCGTCCACATGATCCGCCGCACCCTGCCCGTTGTCCTCACCCTGTTGTGCAGCACTGGCGTGCTGGCTGAGCAGCAGACGCTGTTCAGCTTCGTGCGTCCGACCTCGATGGTGACGGTCACCACTGAAGATACCGGCATGCCGCAATACAATGCGGAACAGACGGCCGAGGGCGAGGTGCTTCGGCGTGTGGTGTTCAACCCGGTGGCGCATCCTACCCTGCGCCTGAGTCCCCAGACTGGCGTGTGGGACTGGTCGGCTGGGCAGTTCCTGACGCTGCGCCTGCAGAGTGCCCAGGACTGGGCGCTGACCGTGGACGTGACGGTCACGGGCGGTGACGGCCGCAGCCTGGTCAGCCGTATCGATCTGCCGGCAGGCCCGGCGCAAACGGTGATGGTGCCGCTCAAGGCCAGTTCGCCGCTCAGCCAGGGCATGCGCGCCGGCCCGCCGATGCCCTGGAGTTACGACGGCCAACGTCTGCTGTTGACCAGTAGCAGCGGCGAGCTGGACCTCAAACAGGTGGCGTCGGTCAGCTTGAGCATTCCCCAGCCCAAGGTCGCGCAGAACCTGCTGGTGGAAAAGCTCGGCCTGGAGAGCGACGACCGCGTGGTGCGTGCGGTTTATAGCGAGTTGATCGATGCCTATGGTCAGTCCACTCGCAGTCGCTGGCCAGAAAAGATTGCCAGCGACGAGCAACTCAAGGCAGCCGATGTCCGCGAACAGCAGCAACTCAAACGTTGGCTGGGCGAGCGCGAGCAACAGTCGCTCGACCTTTATGGCGGCGTGATCGCCGGTCCGGCCTTCGAGGCCCAGGGCTTCTTCAGAACCGAAAAGCGCGATGGGCGCTGGTATCTGGTCACGCCGCAAGGCCATGCGTTCTATTCCCTGGGCGTCAATGCCGTGGCTGCGGACGGTGGGCGCACCTACGTCGCTGGACGGGAAACGATGTTCAAGGGCCTGCCGGCGCAGGGCGAGGCACTCTCGGCATTCTATGGTGAAGGCAACAATGACGATGGCAACGCGTCTTCCCAGGGGCGCGGCTTCAAGCAAGGCCGCTGGTTCGACTTCTACGCGGCCAACCTGCAGCGCACTTACGCCAAGCCCTGCACGCCGGTCGCCGAGAGCCAAGGGCCTGCCGACTGTGCGGCTGCGACCCTCGATGCGACGCGCTGGCAAACCCATAGCCTCGACCGGTTGCTGGCCTGGGGTTTCAATACCTTGGGTAATTGGAGCGATCCAGCGTTGGGTGAGGCGCAGAGGGTGCCTTACACCCTGCCACTGTCGATTGTCGGTGATTACGCCAGCATTAGTACGGGCATGGACTGGTGGGGCCGCATGCCCGATCCGTTCGACCCGCGCTTTGCCATGGCTACCGAGCGGGCGGTGGCCATCGCGACCCGCGACCACCGCGACGATCCTTGGCTGATCGGCTATTTCGCCGACAACGAGCTGGCCTGGGCAGCGCCTGGCGACGATCCCAAGGCGCGTTATGGCCTGGCCTTCGGTACGCTTCGGCTGACCACCGATGTGCCCGCCAAGCGCGCGTTCCTCAAGCAGTTGCGCGACAAGTACCGCAACCAGGAGGGTCTGTCGAAAGCCTGGGGCATCGAGCTCAAGGCCTGGGAACTGATGGAAGACCCAGGCTTCGAGGCGCCGTTGCCCAATGCCGAGCATCCGGAGATCGAGCGTGACTATCAGTACTTCCAGCAGGTGTTCGCCCAGACCTACTTCAAGACCATCTCCGATGCCCTGAAGTGGCATGCACCCAATCACCTGCTGCTGGGTGGGCGCTATGCGATCAGCACACCGGAAGCGGTCCAGGCATGCGCCGAGTTCTGCGATGTCATCAGTTTCAACTTCTATACCCTCAAGCCCCAGGACGGCTACGACTTCGCGCGTCTGGCCGAGTTGGACAAGCCGGTACTGGTCTCGGAATTCCAGTTCGGCTCGCGCGACCGTGGTCCGTTCTGGCCTGGGCCGCTGGAAGTGGCGCGGGAAGAGGATCGAGGTCCGGCGTACGGCAATTTCCTCAAAGCCGCGCTGGCCCAGCCAATGATCGTCGGGGCGCATTGGTTCCAGTACCTGGATCAGCCCGCCAGTGGCCGGCTGCTCGATGGTGAGAACGGCCATCTCGGGCTGGTGGCCATCACCGATGTCGCCTATCCGGGCTTCGTCGAGGCGGTGCGCAAGAGCAATCGGGAAACCCTCGAGGAGGTGCGTCGAATGCTGGAGTCCAAGACGCCCTGAGCGTCGTAGAGGAACTTGGGTTTTTTCCGACAACCTTCCGGCCACATTCAGTAGGCAAATCCGCCAACTACTGAAACAATGCCCGCCTTTGTCTGGCAAGTGGTACGGAGAGCGGGCGGGTGCATATTCAGGGTCACTATGAGCTGAAGTTCGAGGCGGTGCGCGACGCCTTCGCCGCCTTGTTCGAGGATTCCCAGGAGCGTGGTGCGGCGCTGTGCATTCAGGTGGGCGGCGAGGCCGTCATCGACCTGTGGGCGGGTATGGCCGACAAGGACGGGCAGCAGGCTTGGCACAGTGACACCCTTGCTAACCTGTTTTCCTGTACCAAGACCTTCACTGCGGTGACCGCGCTGCAGTTGGTCGGCGAGGGCAAGCTGGCACTGGATGCCCCTGTGGCCCGTTACTGGCCCGAGTTTGCCCAGGCTGGCAAGGAAGGCATCACGCTGCGCCATCTGCTCAGTCACCGTGCCGGCCTGCCAGCCATCCGTCATCTGCTGCCGGCCGAGGCGCTCTACGACTGGTCGTTCATGGTCGATACTCTGGCGGCCGAGGCGCCTTGGTGGACACCGGGCACTGAGCATGGCTATGCCGCCATCACCTACGGCTGGCTGATCGGCGAGCTGATCCGGCGCGCCGACGGTCGCGGCCCGGGCGATTCGATCGTGGCCCGCACAGCGCGTCCTCTGGGTCTGGATTTCCATGTGGGCTTGGACGATGCCGAATTCCACCGTGTCGCGCATATCGCTCGCGGCAAGGGCAATCCCGGGGACGCCGCTGCCCAGCGCTTGCTGCAGGTGACCATGCGGGAGCCGGAGGCGCTGTCCACCCGCGCTTTCACCAATCCCCCGGCGATTCTCACCAGCACCAACAAGCCCGAATGGCGCCGCATGCAGCAACCGGCTGCCAATGGCCACGGCAATGCGCGCAGCCTGGCTGGTTTCTACGCCGGTCTGCTCGATGGCAGTCTGCTGGAATCGGAACTGCTCGATGAGTTGACCCGCGAGCACAGCCTTGGCCAGGACCGGACGCTGCTGACCCAAACCCGCTTCGGCCTGGGCTGCATGCTCGACCAGCCCCAGGTCGCCAATGCCACGTTCGGGCTGGGCGCACGGGCGTTCGGTCATCCCGGCGCAGGTGGTTCGGTCGGTTTTGCCGACCCGGAGTACGACGTGGCGTTCGGCTTTGTCACCAACACCCTCGGGCCTTACGTGCTGATGGATCCGCGGGCGCAGAAACTGGTGCGGGTACTGTCCAGTTGCCTTTGATCGGGTAATGCGGGTAATGCCCGATTCCTTTGACTATCCTCAATGCCAACGCCACCACGGGTGGGCAAAATCTTCTTCTAATTCATGGTGTATCGCCGATGTCTTCACACAAAACCTTAGCACTCGCCCTGTGCCTGGCCATGACCGGCTGCGCCAGCCAAACCCCGGATGGCGCCAAGAGCGCGGCCCTGAGCTGGTGGCCGTTCGGTTCGGACAAGGTCGCTGACCAGGAAGTGAAAGCGGCGGTCACCGAAAAGGTTGCGAAAGCTGACGCCAAGTCCGAGGGCGGCAGTCATTGGTGGTGGCCGTTTGGCTCGAGCGAGAAGCAGGCTGAAGCGCCAGTCGTACCGAAGATCGACCAGAAGGCCACCCAGGCCTGGCTGGATGCGTACGAACCCAAGCTGCGCGAAGCCGCCAAGGACAGCAAGCTGGAGGTGGAGCGTCGTGAAGATGTACTGGTCGTGATCCTGCCGGTCGACGGTTCGTACAACCCAGATCGACCCAATATGCTGCTTCCCGTCACGCTCGGCCCCATCACCCGTGTGGCCAAGATTGTCGAAGGCGATCCCAAAACCGCAGTGCTGGTGCTCGGCCACGCCGATACCAGCGGTGTTGCCGTCGCCAATCAGAAACTCAGCCTGGAACGCGCGGCCTCGGTATCGGCTATTTTCCGTTTGAGCGGCCTGCAGCGTGATCGCCTCAACCTCAAGGGCATGGGTGCGGTCATGCCGCGTGCAGCCAATGACAGTGTCGAGGGCCGGGCGCTGAACCGCCGTGTCGAGATGCTGCTGACCCCGCAGAACACCATGCTGGCGCTGCTCGCCAAGTATCAGCAGGCAGCCCCAGCGCCTATGGCTGCTCCGGCGGCCATGGTTGCTACGCAGGATGCCAAAGCGCCAGTCAAGGCCGCTGCGGCCAAGCCAGCCGCGAAACCTGCGACCAAGGCCGCCGCCAAGCCTGCTGCGAAGAAGACTGCGAGCAAGGCTGCCGCCAAGCCCGCCGCTAAGAAGGCGTCTGCAAAACCCGCCGCGAAAAAGGCGACCACCACCACGGACAAGAAAGTCGCCGCCAATAGCCCTGCGAAGACCAACTGATCGTCAAGGAAACGCAGCAATGACCCAATCCCTGGCCGATATGCGGCGCGACTACACCCGTGATGGCCTGGCCGAAGACCAGGCCCCGGCCGAGCCCTTCGCCTTGTTCCACCACTGGTTCGGCGATGCGGTGAAGACCGAGCAGCCGCCAGTGGAGGCCAACGCCATGACGCTGGCCACGGTCGATGGTCAGGGGCGCCCGCATTGCCGGGTGTTGCTGCTCAAAGGGCTCGATGAGCGCGGGTTCACTTTTTTCACCAACTACGAGAGCGCCAAGGGCCAGCAACTGCTGGTCAATCCTTTTGCGGCCATGACCTTTTTCTGGCCTGCGCTGGAGCGTCAGGTGCGCATCGAGGGACGAGTGGAAAAGGTCTCGGCGAAGGAGTCGGACGATTACTATCAGGTGCGTCCTCTGGGTAGTCGCCTGGGTGCCTGGGCGTCGCCGCAAAGCCGGGTGATCGCTGACCGTGCCGAGCTCGAAGGCTTGGTCAAGGCTACCGAAGCGCGCTTCTCCGACACTCAGCCGCACTGTCCGGAACACTGGGGCGGCTATCGTTTGCTGCCTGAGCGCATCGAATTCTGGCAAGGCCGTTCGAGCCGTTTGCACGATCGTCTGAACTATCGCTGGATCAACGGTGTGTGGCAGCGAGAGCGTCTGGCGCCTTGATCGGTGAGGGCCGTTCAGGCCCTCGTCTTCACGCAGCTTCCTTCGCGTAGGCATCGGCCTCACGCTTCAACCAGTCCGCCAGTTGCCCTCGAGCGATCTTCTGTTCTCGCGCCTGTGCCAATCGTTGCAGCATATAGGCACCTTTTGCGGCGTCCTGGCCCGCCAGTGACAGCGCCAGGTCACGGTCCATCCAGCGCCGCATACGCAGGTACAGCCAGCCGTGAAAGTACAGGCCGGCGGCGGTGGTCGCCGCGACGATGAAGTAATCCATGGCTATCATTGGTCTCAGTATTCAAGCGCGGCGATGGGCTATCGCCTGTACCTGAACTGAATGAAAACAATTTAATAGCCTGGGTGTCGTGACACCCATCAATGCGCGGAGTCTAATGGACACCTGACTTATGGAGATTTCCCATGCGTAAATCCGTTCTGCTGATGGCCAGCTTCACCACCATGGCGCTGCTGCTCGGCGGTTGCCAGTCGAGCCTGACCGGCGACAGCTATTCCCGTGACGAGGCCCGCCGTGTGCAAACCGTGCGCATGGGTACCATCGAATCCCTGCGTCCGGTGAAGATCGAAGGCAGCAAGACGCCGATCGGTGGTGGTGCAGGTGCCATCGTTGGTGGTGTGGCAGGCAGCGCAGTCGGCGGCGGTCGCGGCAGCATCGTCGCTGCGGTGATTGGTGCAGTGGCCGGTGGCCTGGCGGGTTCTGCCGCCGAAGAGGGCTTGACCCGCACTCAAGGTGTCGAAATCACCGTGCGTGAAGACGACGGCAGCATGCGAGCCTATGTGCAGCAAGTGCAGCAGAACGAGATCTTCCGCGTTGGCGAGCGCGTGCGCATCATGACGGTCGATGGCACCAGTCGCGTTACCCACTGATTGCTAAGTATGAAAAACCCGACTCGGCACGGCCGGTCGGGTTTTTTTGCGCTTGGCGATCAGGGCGTGGCCGTTGCAGGATCCCGCTGGCGACTGGCTGCCGCCGTGACGGCGTAGCCGATCAACGCCGCGAAGAACGAGCCGGTCAGAATGCCCATTCGATCCTCGCCCGCATATTCGCTCACCCCTGAAGGGAAGGCCAGGGATCCGACGAACAGGCTCATTGTGAATCCGATCCCGCACAAGATGGCTACACCGAAAACCTGGCCCCAATTGGCGCCTGCTGGCAGCGAAGCCAGGCGCAGCTTTATGGCGACCCAAGTAAGGCCGAACACACCGACCGTTTTGCCCAGCACCAGGCCGATGGCTACGCCCAGCGGCACGGAGTGGATGAAGCTCTGAGCCGTTACACCGACCAGCGAAACCCCGGCGTTGGCGAAGGCGAACAAGGGAAGGATCGCATAGGCCACCCAAGGGTGCAGTGCATGCTCCAACGTGATCAGTGGCGAGGCGGTTTTGTCGTCGTGGCCCCGCAGCGGGATGAACATCGCCAACATGACGCCCGCAAGCGTGGCATGGATGCCGCTTTTCAGCACGCAGACCCACAGCACCAGGCCGACGATCAGGTAGGGTGCCAAGCGTTTGATCCCTAGCCGATTCATGCCCAGCAGTGCCAGCAGGCACGCGCCTGCCAGGCTCAGCGCCAGACTCGAAAGGGCGCCGGAATAGAACAGGGCGATGATGATGATCGCGCCCAGGTCATCGATGATTGCCAGCGTCATCAGGAACAGTTTCAGCGACACAGGTACGCGCTTGCCGAGCAGTGCCAGCACGCCGAGGGCGAAGGCGATATCGGTCGCCGTGGGGATTGCCCAACCCGCCAACGTGGCAGGGTTGTCGCGGTTGATGAACCAGTAGATCAAGGCGGGCACCAGCATACCGCCGACGGCTGCGGTCGCTGGAAGAATGATTTGCGATGGCTTGGACAGCTGGCCCTGGAAGACTTCTCGCTTGACCTCAAGGCCGATCAGCAGGAAGAACAGTGCCATGAGGCCATCGTTGATCCACAGCAGCAGGGGCTTGGCGATATGCAGGTCGCTGATCTGCACGGCCACCGGTACGTCGAGGAAACTGACGTACCAGTGCGAGAGGGAAGAGTTGTTGACGATCAGGGCAATGACCGCTGCAGTGATCAGCAGCAGGCCGCTGGCGGATTCCAACTGAAGGAAGCGATTGATAAGACTGCGCACGGATGAACGGCTCCACGACTTGGGCGAACAGGGGATACACCCTAGCGTGCAGCGTTATGCTTTAGAATAAAAACTATATTCTTTTTTGTTATAACGTATTGCCGTTTGGGTAGGGGAAGGCTAGAGGTCTTAAAGGCTGAGTGCTGAGCGAAAAGTCTCTGCGGGGCGTCGAAAATTCCGAAAAATGGCTACAGCCCCGGGGGCAACGTAGCCCCCGGGCAGCGCGATCAGGCATTGATACCCAGCATGCTTCTGGCCACCGCTTCGGCAATGCGAATGCCGTCCACGCCGGCCGACAGAATCCCGCCGGCATAGCCTGCGCCCTCACCGGCAGGGAACAGCCCTTTGAGGTTCAGGCTCTGGTAGTCCTGCCCGCGGGTAATGCGCAGTGGCGAGGATGTGCGTGTTTCGATGCCCGTGAGTACTGCGTCGTGCAGGTTGTAGCCTTTGATCTGCCGGTCGAACGCTGGCAGTGCCTCGCGGATCGCTTCGATGGCGAACGCGGGTAGGCTAGGCGCCAGGTCGCCGAGGCTGATGCCCGGCTTATAGGAAGGCTCCACGCTACCCAAGGCGGTGGACGCACGCCCGGCGACGAAGTCGCCGACCAACTGCGCGGGCGCCTGGTAGTTGCTGCCGCCCAGCACGTACGCGTGTGCCTCCAGACGCTCCTGCAACTCGATACCGGCCAGTGGACCGCCTGGATAGTCCCGCTCCGGATCGATACCCACGACGATGCCCGAGTTGGCATTACGCTCGTTGCGCGAATACTGGCTCATGCCATTGGTGACCACCCGGCCTGGCTCGCTGGTGGCGGCCACTACCGTGCCTCCCGGGCACATGCAGAAGCTGTACACCGACCGGCCGTTGCTGGCGTGGTAGACCAGTTTGTAGTCCGCCGCGCCCAGTTTCGGGTGTCCGGCATACTTGCCCAGGCGCGCTTTGTCGATCAGCGATTGCGGATGCTCGATGCGAAAGCCCACCGAGAACGGCTTGGCTTCCATGAACACGCCCCTGGCGTGCAGCATGCGGAAGGTGTCGCGGGCGCTATGCCCCAACGCCAGCACCACATGTCGCGAGTGCAGTTGCTCGCCGCTTTCCAGCACGACCCCCGTGAGTTGCTCGCCCTCGGTCAACAGGTCAGTGACTTTTTCCTGGAAACGGATCTCACCGCCCAGGGCAATGATTTCCTCTCGCATCCTTTCGACCATGCTGGTCAGACGGAACGTACCGATGTGCGGCTTGTTGATGTAGAGGATTTCCTCCGGCGCGCCGGCCTTGACGAACTCGTCGAGCACCTTGCGGCCGTGATGCTGGGGATCCTTGATCTGGCTGTACAGCTTGCCATCGGAGAACGTACCGGCGCCGCCTTCGCCGAACTGCACGTTGGACTCGGGGTTGAGCACGCTTTTGCGCCACAGGCCCCAGGTGTCCTTGGTGCGTTGGCGCACTTCCTTGCCGCGCTCCAGCACGATCGGCCTGAAGCCCATCTGCGCCAGCAGCAGGCCGGCGAAGATACCGCAGGGGCCGAAGCCGACTACCAGCGGACGCTCGGCCAGTTCGGCAGGCGCATGGCCGACGAATTTGTACGTGACATCCGGCGCCACACCGACATTGCGATCGTCGACGAAGCGGCGCAGCACTTCGTCTTCGTTGCTGGTTTCCAGGTCGATGGTATAGATGAACAGCAACTCGCTGTTCTTCTTGCGCGCATCGTAGCTGCGCTTGAACAGGTTGAAGCTCAGCAGTTGATCGTCACGGATGCCCAGGCGCTGGACGATGGCCTCGCGCAGGGCCTCGTCGGGATGGTCCAAGGGCAGCTTCAGTTCGGTGATTCGTAGCATGGCACGTCCAGTATCGCGGCCATGGGCGGCCGGCGGCTTTAAACAAACCGCCAAGTATAAGCTGTTCGCCGCCTCGACTGGCAGGATAAAAGTGTCCGGCGATCACTTGTCCCGCGCACCACCGTAGTAGGCGCAGCCTTGCAGGGTCTGGCCGTCGATGCGCAGTTCGGCGCGCAGGTGACGCATGGCGCCCGTACCGCGCTCGACGCAGCGTTGCGGCGCCACCCACAGTTCGACACGCTGACCGTTGGCTTCGCTGGACAGGCTCAAACCACCACCGGGCATCTGCTCTTCGAGGAACGGCAATGGCAGCGGATCCTTGCCTGCGCGGTTGATCACCATACCTTTGCCGCTGGCCTTGATGTCCCAGTCGGGCTCAGGCCCGCCGGCGCGTAGCGTCAATTGCTTGAAGTTCGGGTCTTCGCAGGCGTTGGCCGACGCTTCTACGCGGTACAGCCGAGTCACCTCCAACTGCCCATCGCTGTTGGCAGCGCGACTGCCGGCCAGACGCCCGCGAACATCGGCGAACAATGTGGCTTTTGGCCCGCCGGCCAGGTTGGCCGCCTCCTGAAGAATGCCGGTGCCGGCCGCATCCTTGACCACGAAGTGGCGCGCTTCGCTGCAGGGTTTGAAGAGCAGTTGACCGTCGGCCGCGCTCAACTCGCCCTGCAGGCGTGTGCTACCGACGTTGGGGTCGCTCGGTTGCTCGGCGAACATCTGGCAGCCGGCGAACAGCGGCAGCATGGCAGCGAGCAGAAGAGGGGAGGTGAAGCGCATCGGGTGGACTCCGGGGTCGCGTGGGTCGAGGGAGCTCACGTTACCCAGCGTAGGTCCGGTCCACAAGAGGGGGACAGGAGCGACGAGCCGCCACTCCTGTCGCGCGAGCATCAGCCGCCGAGGTAGGCGTCGCGCACTTTCGGATCGGTCAGCAAGGCTTCGCCTGTGCCTTGCATCACGACCTTGCCGTTTTCCAGCACATAGGCGCGGTCGGCGATCTTCAGTGCCTGATTGGCATTCTGCTCCACCAGGAACACCGTTACGCCATCGCGGCGCAGTTGCTCGATGATGTCGAAGATCTGCTGGATGATGATCGGCGCCAGGCCCAACGACGGCTCATCGAGCAGCAGCAGCTTGGGCTTGCTCATCAACGCCCGACCGATGGCGAGCATCTGCTGCTCGCCGCCGGACATGGTGCCGCCACGCTGGTTGAAGCGCTCCTTCAGGCGCGGGAACAGGGCCAGGACCTTGTCCATCTGGGCTTGATAGTCGCCCTTGTCGGTGAAGAAACCGCCCATGGCCAGGTTTTCCTCGACCGTCAGACGGGCGAACACGCGGCGGCCTTCGGGTACGACCGCGATGCTCTTGCGCATGATGTGCGAGGAGGGCTGGCCCACCAGTTCTTCGCCCAGGTAGCGGATACTGCCGCTATGCGCCTGCGGCGAGCCGCACAGGGTCATCAGCAACGTCGACTTGCCCGCGCCGTTGGCACCGATCAGGGTGACGATCTCACCCTGGTTGATCTCCACATTGACGCTGTGCAGCGCCTGGATCTTGCCGTAGAAGGTGGAAACGTTCTCGAACTTCAGCATTTACGCTTCCCCCAGGTAGGCCTTGATCACATCAGGGTTGGCACGGATCTGCTCCGGTGTGCCATCAGCCAGGGGCGTACCCTGGTTGATCACCACGATATGGTCGGAAATGCTCATCACCAGCTTCATGTCGTGCTCGATCAGCAGCACGGTCACGGCATGGGATTCGCGCAGGTATCCGATCAAGGCTTTGAGGTCTTCGGTTTCCTTAGGGTTCAGGCCAGCGGCCGGTTCATCGAGCATGATGATACGCGGCCGGGTCATCATGCAGCGGGCGATTTCCAGGCGGCGTTGCTGACCATAGGCCAACGTGCCAGCGGTGCGGTTGGCGAACTCGGTCAGGTTGACCTTGTCCAGCCAGTACTGGGCGCGTTCCATGGCTTCCTTCTCGCTGCGGCGGAAACCTGGCGTCTTGAACAGCCCGGCGAAGAAGTTGGTATTCAGGTGGCGGTGCTGGGCGATCAGCAGGTTTTCCAGCGCGGTCATTTCCTTGAACAGGCGAACGTTCTGGAAAGTGCGCACCACGCCTTTGCGGGCGATCTGATGTCCGGCCAAGCCCTGAATGGGCTGGCCATCGAGCAGAATAGTGCCGCCGCTGGGCTTGTAGAAGCCGGTCAGGCAGTTGAACACGGTGGTCTTGCCGGCGCCATTCGGACCGATCAAGGCCACCACCTGTTTTTCCTTGACGGTCAGGCCCACGCCATTGACCGCCAATAAGCCGCCGAAGCGCATGCTCAGGCCGCTGACTTGCAGAATTTCGCGGCTCATCGACGCAGCTCCATATGGGGACGTTGCATGGGCAGCAGGCCCTGCGGACGCCAGATCATCATCAACACCATCAGCGCACCGAACATCAGCATCCGATACTCGCTGAACTCGCGCATCAACTCAGGCAGCAGGATCATCACGATGGCCGCGAGAATCACGCCCAACTGAGAGCCCATGCCGCCGAGCACGACGATGGCGAGGATGATCGCTGACTCGATGAAGGTGAATGACTCCGGTGTCACCAGGCCCTGGCGCGCGGCGAAGAAACTGCCGGCGAAACCGGCGAAGCTGGCGCCGAGAGTGAAGGCGGAGAGCTTGATGATGGTCGGGTTCAGGCCCAGCGCACGGCAGGCGATCTCGTCTTCGCGCAGCGCTTCCCATGCTCGTCCGATGGGCATGCGCAGCAGGCGGTTGATCACGAACAATGCGAGCAATGCCAGTACCAGCGCTACCAGGTAGAGGAAGATGACCTTGTTGATCGAGTTGTATTCCAGGCCGAAGAACTCGTGGAAGGTCTGCATCCCCTCGGCGGCGCGGCGCTCGAAGGTCAGGCCGAAGAAGGTCGGCTTCTCGATGCCGCTGATGCCGTTGGGCCCGCCGGTCCAGTCGGTGAGGTTGCGCAGGAACAGGCGAATGATCTCGCCGAAGCCCAGCGTGACGATCGCCAGGTAGTCGCCGCGCAGGCGCAGTACCGGGAAACCGAGCAGGAAACCAAAGGTTGCGGCCATCAGGCCGGCGATCGGCAGGCACACCCAGAAGCTCCAGCCCAAGTAATGCGAGAGCATGGCGTAGCTATAGGCGCCGACGGCATAGAAACCGACGTAACCCAGGTCGAGCAGACCGGCCAGGCCCACCACGATGTTCAGCCCTAAGCCCAGCAGAACGTAGATCAGGATCAACGTGGCGATATCGACCGCCCCGCGTGAGCCGAAGAACGGCCATACCAGTGCAACCGCGATCAGGCCGAGGATGACCCAGCGCTGGGTCTTGGGCAGGGTCAGGAAGTTGCTCACCGAAGGCGGAATCAGTTTGCGCTCGGTGCGGCTACCCATGACCGCGCTCCACTGCCGGTCGAACAGCACACGCAGGAACATCAGCAGCGAGCACGCGGCGATCACGGCGAGGGTGAATTCGCCCTGGCTGTGCACGACCAGGTTGATGCCGTCGATGCTCAGCTTCAGACCCAGCACCGGGAAGGCCACGGCCCAGACCAGCAAGGCGCTGAACAGCGCCTGTTTGAGATTTTTGTTCATACTTTTTCAACCTCCGGACGGCCCAGGATGCCGGTCGGCCGGAACAACAGGACAAGAACCAACAAGCCGAACGCCACGACGTCCTTGTATTGGTCGCCGAAGATGTCTGCGCCGAACGCTTCGGCCACACCCAGCACCAGCCCGCCGAGCATGGCCCCCGGGATGCTGCCGATGCCGCCCAGTACTGCTGCGGTGAACGCCTTCAGCCCCACGAGGAAGCCGGCGTTGGGGTTGATCACCCCGTACTGCATGCTCAGCAGCACGGCTGCCACCGCCGCCAGTGCGGCGCCGATGACGAAGGTCAGGGCGATGATGTTGTTGGTGTTGATGCCCAGCAGGTTGGCCATCTTGATGTCCTCGGCACAGGCGCGACAGGCGCGGCCCAGGCGGGAGCGGGAGATGAACAGCGTCAGGCAGGTCATCGCCACCAAGGTGACCACGAACACCAGGATCTGCATGTAGGACACCAGCACTTCTTCCGCACCGCCCGGACCGAAGGAGAAGGCTCCCGGAATCAGGTTGGGGATGGATTTGTCCTTGGAGTCCTGCGACAGGAGCACGGTGTTCTGCAGGAAAATCGACATGCCGATCGCGGAAATCAGCGGGATCAGGCGATTGCTGTTGCGCAGCGGACGGTACGCCACCCGCTCGATGCTGTAGCCATAGGCGCTGGTGACGCAGATGGTGGCGACGAAGGCCACGGTCATCAGGATCGGCAGCGAGTGAATGCCCATCATGGCCAGCCCGGCAAGGGCGATGAAGGCCACGTAGGATCCGATCATGTAGACCTCGCCGTGGGCGAAGTTGATCATCCCGATGATGCCGTACACCATCGTGTAACCGATGGCGATCAAGGCATAGGTGCTGCCGATGGTCAATCCATTAACCAGTTGTTGGAAGAAATGGTA
Organism: Pseudomonas sp. RAC1; assembly: GCF_030658255.1. Classification (NCBI taxonomy): domain Bacteria; kingdom Pseudomonadati; phylum Pseudomonadota; class Gammaproteobacteria; order Pseudomonadales; family Pseudomonadaceae; genus Pseudomonas; species Pseudomonas sp. RAC1. The sequence continues at coordinate 19,252 of NZ_JAUTXS020000027.1, read as the reverse complement.
GATCTCAGGCATTACAGCGCTCCTAAAAACCTGATGTGCATTTCGCTGGCCGGGGTAACGGCCAGGAAACCGCGGGTGACGGTTTTAAGATTTTCAGGTGAGCCCGCCCCCGGATCGCGGGAGTCGGGCCCATGAACCTCGTAAAACAAAGCCCACTGCTCGCACAGTGGGCTTCTACGGTCAGCTATTTAGTCACGCGTATTACTGAGGGGAGACTTCGGTCTTCGGCTTGCCGAAGTGCCATTCGTAGACCACGAACTTGAAGTCTTTCAGGTCGCCCTTGGCATCGAAGGACAGGGTGCCGGTTGGGGTCTTGAAGGAGCCAGCGTGGAGCGCATCAGCCACCTTGGTGGTGTCTTCGGACTTGGCAGCCTTGATGCCTTCGGCGATCAGCTCGACGGCCGAGTAGGCCGGGAACACGAACGGACCGCTCGGGTCTTTGCCGTCGGCCTTGATGGCGTCGACGATGGCCTTGTTCTCTGGATCGGCGTCGAACGACTTCGGCAGGGTCACCAGCAGACCTTCGGAAGCGCCTTGGGCGATCTGCGAGATGGAGTCGTTGCCGACACCTTCCGGACCCATGAACTTGGCTTTCAGGCCTTTTTCCTGAGCTTGGCGCAGGATCAGACCCAGTTCTGGGTGGTAGCCACCGTAGTAGACGAAGTCGACGTTGTTCTGCTTGAGCTTCTGAATGATCGAGGAGAAGTCTTTGTCGCCTGCGTTGAGACCTTCGAAGACGGCGACCTTGACGCCTTTCTTCTCGAGGGTCTGTTTGACCGCGGTGGCGATGCCCTCACCGTACTGTTGCTTGTCGTGCAGCACTGCAACGACCTTGGGCTTGACGTGATCGGCGATGTAGTTGCCGGCCGCTGGACCCTGGGCGCTGTCCAGACCGATGGTACGGAAGATCAGCTTGTAACCGCGGGCGGTGATCTCCGGAGAGGTGGCGGCCGGGGTGATCATGATCACGCCTTCGTCTTCGTAGATGTCCGACGCGGGCTGAGTGGAGCTGGAGCACAGGTGGCCGATGACGAACTTGACGCCGTCGTTGACCACTTTGTTGGCGACGGCCACGGCCTGTTTAGGGTCGCACGCGTCGTCGTATTCCTTGGCCTCGAGCATCTTGCCATCGACGCCACCCTTGGCGTTGATGTCCTTGATAGCCTGGTTGGCGCCGATGAACTGCATGTCGCCGTACTGGGTCACAGGGCCCGTCTTGGGACCGGCGATACCGATCTTGATGGTGTCGGCGGCCATCGAATGGCTGGCTACCCCGGCCAGAACCATTGCGGCGAACAGCTTGGAAATCTTGATCATAGTGCTCCACTCATTCTGTTGTAATTCTTAGAGTCCTGGCGGCCAGGGCTACAGACCGGGCGAGATTCGCGGCACGCTCGTGCCATGTCGCGAGCCCACCTTCCCCCGGAACATGTCCCGGAACTGTACCGGTACAGTGTAGAGCGCTCTCCGAGCGCTTGAAAAGCGGGCGAAAAGTCCCTGTTCTGCGGGTTGTCGCATGCTCGACATGAAAATACAGATAAGCGCCATCAAAATGCCTGTATTTACGGGTTTTCTGGTGGAGACGAATACCTATCGAGCAAATTACTTATTTGAAACGTGGTTTTTTCTGCAAAAATGCGGGCTTTTTAGTTGGCCATGCCATTGGCAGGAATCCCCATGACTGATCACACAAGCACCCTCTATGCCAAATTGCTCGGCGAGACGGCGATTATCGAATGGAGCGCCTTGGAGCGTTTTTGGGCCAAGGGTGACCTGATTTGGGTCGACCCCACCCTGGACTTGATCGCCGTGGCCCAAGCCATGGCAGAAAACCGCAGTGATCTCGTTGCTGCGTGGCGTGAGCAGGGCGCTGTCGCGGCGGTCGATGCAGAGCAGGCGCTAGACATGCAGACGCGCAATCCGCAGATCTGGGCCGTGGTGGTCTCACCGTTCATCCTCATCCAAGTGAAGTCAGCGGAAAACGACTGATCTATTCTGGTGCGGCTGGATGTAAATCGGCACCTTTATGGTGCTTTCGCGGGTTGGGTTACAGTAGCTGTAGGTAACAAAAGAGGTTCGACGGTGCCGTTGCGGTAACAGTTTACGCCATGCGTAATGCCGGCCCGGCCTTTCGTCTATATCGAATATGTCTGGAGTCGTCCATGAGCACAGCCATGCCAACCCTCGGATTTGCCGGAATCGGCTTGATGGGACTGCCGATGTGCCACCGGCTACTCGCCGCAGGCTATTCGCTGACGGTATGGAATCGCAGCGCGCACAAGTGCGCGGAGTTGGTCGCTGCAGGAGCTCGACTGGCCGAAAGTCCGGCAGCACTGTGCCGTGACAGCGATGTGGTGATGCTGTGTCTGGCCGACACGGCGGTTGTGCGCGAAGTCGTATTCGCAGAGCAGGGTGTGGCCTGCGGTGCAAAGCCAGGTCAGTTGCTGGTCGATTTGTCCAGCCTGGAGCCCGGCGCCACCCGTGAAATGGCCGCCGCACTGGCGGCGCGTTGTGGCATGGCCTGGCTTGACGCTCCAGTGTCCGGCGGCACTGCGGGTGCACAAGCCGGAACCTTGGCGATCATGGTCGGTGGCGAGGCGGCCGATCTGGCGCGCGTGCGCGCAGTGCTGCTCACCCTCGGCCAACGCGTCACGCACATGGGCGGCGTGGGGGCCGGCCAGGTGACCAAGGCCTGTAATCAGATGATCGTCGCCTGCAATGCCCTGGTGATCGCTGAGGTGGTGGCGCTGGCTGAACGCTCCGGGGTCGATGCCAGCTTCATCGCCCAAGCCTTGGCCGGCGGTTTTGCCGATTCGCGACCCTTGCAGATACTCGCCCCACAAATGGCGCAGAGCCAGTATTCGCCGGTCAAATGGCATGTACGCACCTTGCTCAAGGATCTCGATACGGCGGTGAAGCTGTCCCGCGAACAAGGCTCGGCGACGCCGATCACCGGCCTCGCCGCGCAATTGATGCGCCTGCACGGCGGCCAGGGACATCTGCAGGACGACCCTGCAACCCTGGTCGAGCTGTTTCGCACTCGCCCATGACCGTGCTGTCCATGCGATCCAGCCGCTCCAGCACGGCCGGTAACTCGCTCAGTGCCACGGGGCGACTGAGCAGGAAGCCCTGAGCGAAGTCGCAGCCCTGGGTCGCCAGGAAGGCCAGTTGCTCATCGGTCTCCACGCCCTCGGTCACCACCTGCAAGTGCAGGGTGTGCGCCATGATCAGAATCGCCTGGACGATCTCGCGGTCCTGCTGGCTACCCGGTACGTCCTGGATGAACGAACGATCGATCTTCAACACATCCAGCGGTAGGCGTTTGAGGTAGGCGAGCGACGAATAGCCGGTGCCGAAATCGTCGATCGACAGCCCCACGCCCTGGCCACGGATGCGCTTGAGCAGATTGATGGTGCGGTGGATGTCGCCCATCAGCGCATTTTCCGTGACCTCAAGTTCCAGTTGGCGGGCAGCCAGGCCGGCCTGCAACAAGGCCATCTCGACATCGCTGGCCAGTTCCTCACGGCCAAGGGTGACTGCCGAGCAATTGACCGTGACCTTAAGATGTCCATAGCCACGCCGAGTGAGGTCGGCCAGGTCCTGACAGGCGCGCTGCAGCACCCACTGGTCGAGCTCGGCGATCAGTCCGTTGGCCTCGGCGATGGCGATGAAACGGTCAGGGCCGATCAGGCCCTGTTGCGGATGGTGCCAGCGCACCAGTGCTTCGAGCTTGGCCACGCGGGCGTCGTGCAGATCGAAGATCGGCTGGTAGTACACGCACAGCCCGCGTTCCTCGAGCAATGCCACGCGCAGTTCTTCCTCAAGCTGCAGTTCGAGAGTGGCCCGGGTCTTCAAGCTGCTGTTGAAGAAGTTCAGGTTGTTGCGCCCGCCATCCTTGGATTGATAAAGCGCCAGATCGGCATTTTTCAGCAGTTCCTCACCACTGCGGCCATCATCCGGGAAAATGCTGATGCCGATGCTGGTAGTCATGACCATGCGCCGCCCACCCAGGTCGATGGGCTCCTTCATGCGCTGCATGATCCGCTGGCCGAGTTTGCGCGCTTCGTCACGGTTGTGCAGGCTGGTGACGATGCAGAACTCGTCGCCGCCAAAGCGTGCCACCAAGTCCTGACTGCGGGTCGCTGCCCGGATATGGGCGGCGATCACCTTGAGCAACTCATCGCCGGCGGCGTGGCCGAGGCTGTCGTTGATGCGCTTGAAGTGATCGATGTCGAGAAACATCACCGCCAGCAGGCTTTCTGTGACCGCGTGCTCGGCCAGGCGCTCGGCAAAGACCTGGTTGAAGCCCCTGCGATTGACCAGATTGGTCAAGGCGTCGTAGTGAGCGGCTTGCTGCAGCGAAACCCGGGCCTGGTCGAGTTGACTGAGCAGCACATTCACCCTGCGCAGGTCGTGCTCCTTGCTCTGCAGCTTCTTGTCGGCCAGTGCTGCGCTGATGCTGCTGGCGCTGATCAGCAGGGTGATGAAACCGATGCTCAGGCCCAGTTGCAAGCTGTTGTCGGCGGAGGGCAGTTGGGCAGCGTCGCCCTCGGCAATCACCAGCGACAGTGCGGCCATTCCCGTGTAGTGGGTGAATACGATGCCTGCCGCCATGATCAGGGCTGCCCCATACTTCATCGCCAAGTGCCGCGTACCACTGCCGCTGCCCAGGTAGCGAGTGACCCACACCGCCACCAGGCTGGTGACCACGGCAATACCCAGCGAGGCCACCACCAGCGGGGTCTGATAGTACTGTCGAGCGCTGGTCTGCAGGGCCGCCATGCCGACGTAATGCATGACGCCGATACCCAAACCAATGGCCAATGCCGCCTGGAGGTAATGGCGCGGTTGCATGTGCAACCGATCCAGCTGGTTCATTGCCAACCAGGCGGCGATCAAAGCTATGAACAAGGAAAGCGCTGTCAACGTCATGTCGTAATGCACTTCCAGCGGTGGCTGGTAGGCCAGCAGGCTGATGAAGTGCATGGCCCATATGCCGCTGGCCAGACAGCAGGCGCCCAGGCCTTTCCATTGGCGACGCGCGCGTGGCTCCTCGCTGTTGATCTGTCGATCAGCCATGTCCAGGGTGGCGAAACAGGCTGCGCCGGCGACCACATAGGCGAGCACGACAAGGAAAGGGTTGTGATGACAGTCGAGGACAACCTGTCCGTGCGCCGGCAGCTCGGCGAATAGTTGAAGTCCCAGCCACTCCATTGCCTGTCTCTTCGTCGAGTACGCAGGGGTCCTCTGCGCTCATGGAGAAGACCATCGAGCCGTGAGTATAGGAAAGGTGCTGACCGCGTTCCTGATTGATGGCGATTTGATTTCAATTATTTGGGCATTTGCCATATAGCCGATGGCTATATGTCAGCCCAAGCAGCAGGCTGGAGACGATCCCAGGCTATCGGTCGATGGTGGAGGAACGGTCGAAATGCAAGGTGACCAACCTGGCCTCATCATCCTTGTCGAAGCGCACGCTCACGCCGTACACGTCGTGCAGCAGGCGCGTGGCGTCGAGGTACTCATCCTTGACCACGGAACTGCCACGACCGGCGGAACTGCGCGTCATGCCCACATTGATCAGCACTCGTGCGTAAGGGTCATCGGTATCTGGGACGTAGCGATGAGCCACCTCAGCGTCGTGACCGATAATGTCGTAGCGCGTGACGCTGTCTACCGCGTTGAGGTAGTGCCTGGAGGTGAGTACGTAAGCCTTGTTCGAGGAGTAGTCGACCGTGCCGTCGAGGTAGGGGTTGTCGCGGTTGTCGTTGAACGTCACTTCACCCTTGGCGAGGGCGATCAGATACTTCAGGTCTTCGGCTTGGCAGAAAAAGTGTCCTGTTTTTTCGCTGATAGCCGTACGCCCTGCGCTCAGCCACAGAGGCGAATAACGCTTGCCGCCCATTTCCACAGCCAGTTGGTAGTTGCGCAATACCCGTTCTTCCTGGAACAGGCCGTAGTACCCCGCTACCAGGCAGCCAATGGCCAGTAGCGCTGCAATGACCAACAGTTTGGCAAAGGTCCTGAACATCTTCATTCCACGATGGACGGGTGGCGAGGCGTCCCCTCGCCAGCTTGGCCGAGGGGAGCGCGGTACGGATGTCAGCCGGCGACCAGCACGCGAATCGCTTCCAGGCGCAGAGCGGCCTTGTCGAGCATTGCCAGACCCTGCTCGCGCTGCAGGCGCAGCGCATCGATCTCGCTGTCACGCACGCTCGGGTTGACCGCCTTGAGCGCGGTCAGGCGTGCCAGTTCCTCGTCGGCCTCGGCACTCAGGCGGCGTTGCGCTTCGGCGACGCGCTCATCATGGACCGGCAGTACCTTGGCTTCGCCAGCGGCGATGCGCTTGGCCAGCACCTCACGCTGGGCCTGGATGAACTTGTTGGCGCTGGCCCTGGGCACGCTTTCGAGCTGGTCGTTGAGTGTTTCGAAGGCCACCCGCGCCGCCAGGTCATTGCCGTTGGCATCGAGCAGACAGCGCAGCGCCGCCGAAGGCAAGTAGCGGCCCAACTGCAGGCTGCGTGGCGCCACCACCTCGCTGACGTACAGCAGTTCGAGCAGCACGGTACCGGGCTTGAGCGCCTTGTTCTTGATCAGCGCTACCGCGGTGTTGCCCATCGAGCCGGACAGCACCAGGTCCATGCCGCCCTGCACCATGGGGTGCTCCCAGGTGAGGAACTGCATGTCCTCGCGCGACAGTGCCTGGCCGCGGTCGTAGGTGATGGTCACCCCTTCGTCGTCGCCCAGTGGGAAGCTGGCATCGAGCATCTTTTCGCTGGGCTTGAGCACCAGCGCGTTCTCGGAATGGTCCTCGCTGTCGATGCCGAAAGCGTCGAACAAGGTTTCCATGTAGATGGGCAGGGCGAACTGGTCGTCCTGCTCGAGAATGGCTTCGACCAGTGCCTCGCCTTCGCCGGCGCCACCGGAGTTGAGCTCCAGCAGGCGGTCGCGCCCCGTGTGCAGCTCGGCTTCCAGGCGCTCGCGCTCGGCGCGGGCCTCAGCGACCAAGGCGTTCCAGGCGCTGCTGTCATTGGCGGCCAGTAACGTCAACAGGCGCGGGCCGAACTGGTGCTGCAAGGCGTTGCCGGTCGGACAGGTATTGAGGAAGGCGTTCAGGCCTTCCTGGTACCACTGGAACAGGCGTTCCTGAGGACTGTCCTGCAGGTACGGGATGTGCAATTGGATGGTGTGCAGTTGACCGATCCGGTCCAGGCGACCGATGCGTTGTTCGAGCAGGTCCGGGTGGGCTGGCAGGTCGAACATCACCAGGTGGTGAGCGAACTGGAAGTTGCGGCCCTCACTGCCGATTTCCGAGCAGATCAACACTTGGGCACCGAATTCCTCGTCGGCGAAATAGGCCGCTGCGCGGTCGCGCTCGAGAATGCTCATGCCTTCGTGGAACACCGTGGCCGGAATACCGGAGCGCACGCGCAGGGCGTCTTCCAGGTCCATGGCGGTTTCGGCATGGGCGCAGATCACCAGCACCTTGGTGCGCTTGAGCATTTTCAGGGTGTCGATCAACCAGTCGACCCGCGGATCGAAACGCCACCAGCGCTCGTCCTCAGCCCCCTCGCCCTGGGCCTGGAACGCCACTTCCGGGTACAGCTCGGCGCGCTCGCCGGCCGGCAGCTCGCTGTACTGTGCGGGATTGGCCAGCGGGTAGGGGTGCAGTTGACGCTCGGGGAAGCCTTGGATCGCCGCGCGGGTGTTGCGGAACAACACGCGACCGGTGCCGTGACGGTCGAGCAGTTCGCGGATCAGCCGCGCGCTGGCCTGGGTGTCGCCATCGGCCACGGCTGCCAGCAGGGCTTCGCCTTCGGCGCCGAGGAAATTGTGGATGGTGGCATGGGCCTTGGGCGACAGGCGGCCTTCGTCGAGCAGTTCCTGAACCGCCTCGGCCACCGGACGATAATGTTCGCTCTCGGCGCGGAACGCGGCCAAGTCGTGGAAGCGGTTGGGATCGAGCAGGCGCAGACGCGCGAAGTGGCTGTCCTGACCCAGTTGCTCGGGAGTGGCGGTGAGCAGCAAAACGCCGGGAATGACTTCGGCCAGTTGCTCGACCAGCGCATACTCGGCGCTGGCCTGCTCCTCATGCCACACCAGGTGGTGGGCTTCGTCGACCACCATCAGGTCCCAGCCCGCCGCGAACAGCGCATCCTGAGCCTTCTCGTCGTCGACCAGCCACTCCAGTGCCACCAGCGCAAGCTGGGCGTCTTCGAACGGGTTGCTGGCATCGCTTTCGATGAAACGCTCGGCATCGAACAGCGCCACCTGCAAGTTGAAGCGTCGGCGCATTTCCACCAGCCACTGGTGCTGCAGGTTCTCCGGCACCAGGATCAGCACGCGGCTGGCTCGGCCGGACAGCAGTTGGCGATGGATCACCAGACCGGCTTCGATGGTCTTGCCCAGGCCGACTTCGTCGGCCAGCAACACACGCGGTGCGATACGGTCGGCCACTTCGCGGGCGATATGCAATTGGTGGGCGATCGGCTGGGCGCGGCAGCCGCCCAGGCCCCAGAGCGGGGAGAGCAACTGCTTGCTGTTGTGCTGCAGGGTGTTGTAACGCAGCGAGAACCACGACAGCGGGTCGATCTGGCCGGCGAACAAGCGGTCGCTGGCCAGACGGAACTGAATGAAGTTCGACAGTTGCGTTTCCGGCAAGGTACGGGGCTGGTTCTGCCCGTCCAGACCGTGATACACCAGCAGGCCATCGACATCATCGACCTCTTGCACGGTGAGCTTCCAGCCGTCGAAATGGGTGATCTGGTCACCTGGCGAGAAGCGCACGCGGGTCAACGGTGCGTTGCGCAGGGCGTATTGACGGGTATCGCCCGTGGCCGGATAAAGCACGGTCAGCAGGCGGCCATCCTGCGCCAGGATGGTTCCCAGGCCGAGCTCCGCTTCGCTGTCGCTGATCCAGCGTTGCCCCGGTTGATACTGCTGCGCCATACTGCCGAACTCCCGCGATGAAAAAAACGGCCCATCTTAACGGATCGCCCGGGCGGACCAAAGCGTTCAGCCACTTCATCGACGAATCCTGTCTTGCCGACGAGGGCCGTGCGCCAACATGCCTGTCACCCACCGCTGGTTGAATCTTTCCCTGGCCCTGGGCAGCCTGGCCCTGGTCGCTGCCTGCGAGCAGAAGAAGAGTTTCGAAATCCTGGCCCCGTTGCCGGTCGACCAGCTCCAGGCGCTGGACGTGCAGTCGCCGCTCAAGAGCGTTCATTTCCGCGACCGTGAGGGCGAGGGGCTGCTGGTACTGAGTCGGCTGGACGGCCAGGCCGTCGAGCCGGGCAGCGAGCAAGAAGTGGACAAGGTGGTGCTCAAGGCCACGCTGTATGGCCGTGACAACGACCGTGAGGCGTTCAAGCCGCGTTGGCAGATCGATCAGCAGACCACCTGTCCGGGGCTCGACCTGGATGTCGACTTCTACACCGATGTCAGCGATGTCACGGACCTGGACAACAACGGTATCGCCGAAGTCACCGTGGCCAGCCACGCGTTCTGCGGCGGTGGCATCGACCCGCACGACATCACCATCGAGATGCATCAGGGCCAGGCGGTCTACGGTATCCACGGTCAGTCGCTGATCAGCCCCGCAGGCGAGGAGCCGATCGGCGGCGAGCGCGAAGACAGTGCCTCGCTCAAGGATGCGCCGCCCGTGCTGCGTGAGCACCTGGATGCGGTCTGGCAGCAGGTCTATAAACGTCCCTGGAGCGACGCTAGCGGCCCGGTCGACGATGATTCCGATGACGACAGCGAGTAAGCGCGGTCTACACTCCACACGTGACCTGTGACAGGCCGCACAAACCTGTGTAGCTGCGCTCAAGGCGATTGCCAGTTGGCCGATAAAGGGGCTACAGGAGAACCGACCCATGCTGCTGCCTATCGTACCGCTCAGTGCTGCCCCCGTGACCTCGCAACACGACCCGGTCAAGCCGACGCCGGACATTCCTCCGGTGGTGCCGGCTCAGCCTGCCTCCAGTGATGGCACCATCGACCTGCGGCATCAGCGCGATCCCGAGGAGCAGGCCTACCTGCTGCGCGAAGAACAGCGCCGTCAGCAGCAGCGTCGTGAGCAGCGCCGCCAGGACGACCAGACCGATCTCTACAGCGCCATGCCAGGCGATGAACTCAACGCCGACAATACCGTGCCGGTCGCGCCGCTGGGTGAGCGCCCCCGGCAGGGCCTGCTGGTGGATATCGAGATCTGACGACACCTGCGTGCAGTGTCTGTCTTGAAACCCGCTGCTTGCAGCCCCCATCATGGACACATCCGCTGTCATCCGAGCCTGCCCATGAGCCAAGACAACCTCATCGACTTCGGCGCCGAGCGCGCCAAACGCATTCACGACATCAAGGACAAGCGCCTGGACGACATGCGCCAGGCCTTCGAGCAGGCCATGCCCCTGGCTCCGTCCAAAAAGAAGAAAAGCAAAGGCAAGCCCAAGAAGCGCTGAAAACTGATGCAGGTCAACCCTGCACCCCCTCCTGTGCCCGGTCCCGGGCAGCATTGACCCCGATCAATTTTCCCTGCCGTCGCTTTGGTTACCTTGGCCACATCGGACAACGGCAACGGGCAGGGAGGCCGACATGTTTTTCGACAACGTGGTGATCGCCGGTGTGGTGACGGTCGGATTGATGGTGGTGTTCTTTGCCGGTCTAGGGATTTTCATCTGGAAGGATGCGAACAAGCGCAAGTAGCGCTGATCCTTCCCGATCTACGAGCACGCAAGGCATTTAGGGCGACTTCGGTCGCCCATTTTTTTGTCCATTGCTTAGATGCTTAGCTAGCTAATTGTTTGGTTACACTTTATTCTTGCCGCTGTTGTCTATCGTTCACTCAACAGTCTGTGCAAGGTCCGCTTCGTGCCCATCACCTTTCAGGCCCTGTTCGCGCCCACCGGCCTGGCGCTGAAGTTTGCCGTCAAGACCCTCCTGGGAGGAGGGCTGGCGCTGTGGCTGGCGCTGCGCTGGGGGCTCGAGCAACCCGCGTGGGCGTTGATGACGGCATTCATCGTCGCCCAGCCGCTGTCGGGCATGGTGGTGCAGAAGGGTCTGGCGCGACTGGCTGGCACGCTGGTCGGTACCTTCATGTCAGTGGTGTTCATAGGGCTGTTCGCTCAGACGCCATGGCTATTCCTGTTGGCCTTGGCCCTGTGGCTGGCGTTGTGCACCGCCGCCTCGACCCAACTGCGCAGCGCCTGGGCGTATGCCTTCGTGCTGGCCGGATACACCGTGGCGATCATTGCCCTGCCAGCGATCAATCATCCCCTCCAGGTGTTCGACCAGGCCGTGGCGCGCTGCACCGAGATCTGCCTGGGCATCGTCTGCGCCACACTCAGCAGTGCACTGGTCTGGCCGCTGCGTGTCGAACAGCAGTTGGGCGACCAGGCACGGCAGGCGTGGCGCAGTGGATTGCAGACCGCCAGCGCCATGTTGGGCGGCGAGGATGAAGCACACAAAGGCCTGCTGGACATCCTCGGTCGGGTGGTGGCCATCGATGCGCAGCGCGAGCATGCATGGTTCGAAGGCGCACGAGGACGGCAGCGCGCCAAGGCGATCCGTGGCTTGAGCCAGAAACTGATGGTGTTGCTTCGCCTCTCGCGTTCGGTCCGCCGTCAGTGGCGCCAGCTCGATTCGCCGCAGGCTGCACGATTGGCGCCCTGGCTAGAGGAAGTGCGCAGGCAGCTGGCGAGTCCGGAGTTGGCCAGTCTGCTGCTGTTGCGCCAGCGCATTTGGGATGCGGCCCAGGACGAGGCGATCAGCTCGGCGGAACACTTCTGCCTGGCGCGCCTGGCCCTGCTGCTGGACTTCGCCATGGCTGCCACCCAAGCCTTGCTGGATATGGAACAAGGGCGCACGCCCAAGGATGTCTCCCAGGGGCTCGCCGTTCACCGTGACCTGACCCTGGCGCTGCTTTTTGGCTCACGCAGTGCGCTGGCCTTTCTGGTGATGAGCAGCTTCTGGCTGGCAACGGCCTGGCCTTCGGCGCCGGGTGGTCTGGTGCTGACCTGTGTGGTCTGCAGCTTGTTCGCCAGTCGTGAGAACGGTGCCCAGATTGGCCTGAGTTTCCTGCGCGGCATTCTGCTGGCGATTCCCACGGCATTTTTCGTCGGGCAGATCCTGTTGCCGCAATGGAGCAGTTTTGCCCTGCTGGCCCTGGCCATGGGCGTGCCGCTGTTCTTCGCTGCGCTGGGCATGGCGCATCCGCGCACCGGACCCACGGCTACCGCGTTCTGCCTGCATTTCATCGTGCTGGTCGGGCCTGCCAACGTCATGCATTACGACGTGGCGACGTTGCTCAACAGTGCCCTGGCCATGCTGGTCGGTGTGTCGGCGGCGGTGCTGGCCTTTCGTCTGGTGGTGCTGCGTCATCCGAAGTGGTTGGGGCGGCGGTTGCGTTCTGCTACCCAGAGCGATCTGGTGCGCTTGACCCACCGTGACCTGCGCGGCGCCGACAGTTGGTTCGGCGGACGCATGGCCGATCGTCTGATGCAACTGGCGCGTCATGCCAGTGAGCTGCCGGAGGTCGAGCGCAAGCGCTGGGACGATGGCCTGCTGGGGCTGGATATCGGCGATGAACTGGTGCACCTGCGCATGTGCCTGGCGGTGGCCCAGGCACCCTTGGCCGGCGCCGAGCGCCAGTATCTGCAGCAGTTGGAGGCGGTGTTGGCCAGCGGTCCGGCACCGGGTCGCGGGCAGCGCCTGGATGCGCCCAGCGAAGTCTTCATCGAAGCCTTGCGTGGCCAACCGTCGAGTGATCCCTTGCGCCTGGCTATCGGGGCAGTGGCGCAATTGCAGAAGAGCTGGCACCAGTGGTGCCGCTGGCAGGAGGAGATTCATGGGCTTGCGTGAATGGGCGTTGGGTGGCGTGCTGCTCAGCCCGTTTCTGATCTACGTGTTGCTGGCGCTGGCGCTAACCGGCGCACTACGCCTGCTGGTTCAGGTCACCTCGCTGGGGCGTTGGATCTGGCATGAAGCATTGTTCGATGCGGCACTGTTCGTCTGCGTGCTGTCGTTGCTGGTACATCTGTTAGGACCTTTGTAAGGAGTCAATCCATGCGTGCAGCGGTACGTACCTTGGTCACCCTGTGCGTGGTGGCCATCGCGGTGTTCGCCGGTTATCGGCTCTGGCAGTACTACATGCTCACACCCTGGACCCGCGATGCGCGGGTCAGAGCCGACGTCGTGGTGATTGCCCCGGATGTATCCGGTTGGGTGCGCGAGTTGAAGGTAAGGGACAACCAGCCGGTCGAGGCCGGTGAGCTCCTGATGTCCATCGACCGCGAACGTTTCCAGGCCGCGTTCGACCAGGCCAGCGCGGTCACCGACACCCGTGCCCAGCAATTGCGCCTGCGCGAGCGTGAGGCAGCGCGGCGCGTGGCGCTGGGGCCAGAAGCGATCAGCGCCGAGCTGCGCGAGAATGCTCAGATCAATGCCGCCATCGCCCGCGGCGAGTTGCACGAAGCTCAGGCACAACTGCAGGTGGCGAGAATCAATCTGGCCCGCAGCGAAGTCCGCGCACCGCGCAGCGGCCATATCACCAATTTGCGCCTGGCCCAAGGCAACTACGTCAATGCCGGTCAATCGGTGATGGCCTTGGTCGACGACTCGACGTTCTACATACAGGCGTATTTCGAAGAAACCAAACTGCCGCGGATCAAGGTCGGTGATCCGGTGAAGGTCTGGCTGATGGGAGCAGGGGAGGCCATGCGCGGCCATGTGCAGAGCATCAGTCGAGGCATCACGGACCGCAACTCGACGCCAGACGGCCAACTGCTGCCGGAGGTGGAACCTACGTTCAACTGGGTGAGATTGGCCCAGCGTATCCCGGTACGCATCGTTCTGGACGAGTTGCCGGCAGGTGTGACCCTCAGCGCAGGCATGACCGCAAGCGTGCAGGTGCGTGAGGACGAGATCCAGCGCTGAACCGCCTAAGCAGCGTGCCGGCGTCTGTGCTTTAGGAGGCGTTGGCTTGCGTGGGTGCCAGTGGCAGGCGGAAGCTGAATAGCGTGCCGTGCTCGGCACTGGACGACACTTCCATGGAACCCCCGTGGGCCAGGGCGATCTGGTTGGCGATGTACAGGCCTAGACCGAGTCCTTGCTGAGGGGCCGTACTGACCTGACGGGTGAAGGGCTGGAACAGTTGTCCCATGGCCTGCGGCGCGATGGGCTCTCCGGTATTGCGCACGCTCAGCACGAAGGCATCGGGCTGAAGGCTGGCGCAGACCCACACCGGCCCGTCGGGGTCGCCATGCTCCAGGGCATTGGCGATCAGGTTGGAGAGTAGCTGGGTCACCCGTTCGCGGTCGCAGCGCAGGCCTTCGATCGGTCCGATATCCAGCAGGATCCGGCGCTGCGGGTGCACTCGCTGCAGCTCAGACGCTACATGACTCAGGGCTTGAGCAAGGTCTGGGCAAGATTGCAGATTCAAGGGTATGCCAGCGCCGAGGCGTCCACGGGCGAAGTCCAGCACATCGCGCACCAAGTGCGCGGCCCGTCGGCCGCAGGTCAGAATGTGCCGGGCAATGGCCCGGCTTTTCTCGTCGCTCAGGCGCTGGGCAAGCAGTTCGGCGCCTGCGGTGATGGCGAACAGCGGATTGCGCAGGTCATGCCCGAGCACGGCAATGAACTGCTCGCGCACCTCGGCCATGGCGCGCTCCTCACGCAAGGCAAGTTCGGTGCGCTGGACGCTTTCCTCGCTTTCGATCTGTATCGACAACAGGCGCGCGAAAGACGCCATCATCGGTTCTATGGCCGTGCCCTTCAGGCGGGCCGGCTTGGGGTCGAGTGCACAGATGGTGCCGAAGAAGCTGCCATCGGCCCGAATGACCGGTACCGAGATGTAGCTTTCAAAACGGTATTTGCGCCGGGTCGGATGGTTGCAGTAAACGGAGTCTTCGCTGGCCTTGTCGATGACGATCGTCTGCCGGGTGTTATGGATTTCATGGCAGAGGGTGCTGGCGACGTCCAACTCACCCCCGACCTTGAGGCCGAAGCCCAGGTTGTCGAGGACGGCGCAGGCCGTCCAGCTGTCGTCCGTTACCCGTGCCACAGCCGCGAATCGCAGCCCACTGGTCTCGCAGATCACCTGAAGAATCGCGGGCACAGCATTGATCCGCGCAATAGTGGCAAGGTCGGAAGTCACGTCGGTCATAGTGCTTTGCTGATGTCCTCTGGAGTGGTCTTGCAAGCTGGCGATCATCAGTCTAGCGCGCCTTTGGGGGCGCGATGTAAAACCTTGGTACGGGTAGCGCGGGTTGCGGTAGGCTGCGCAGGAAACCACCTGCGCGTTGCCCGTCAGAGGCAACCGTCTGCCTGCGTGCGTTCCTTCCAATTCCTTTGCGAGGTAACGTCATGGCTATCACTTCACAAGATATTTGCAGCGCTGCTGATCAACTCAAGGGTTTTGTCGGCTTTCACCGCAAGCGAGGGGCGTATATCGTGCGTTTCAGCGAAGATGCCTTTGGGATGGACGTCGCCGACGACAGTATCGTCCCGTGCGCCGAATTCGTCTGGCAACCGGCATCGGGTCAGCGCATGGCGCTGTGTCGAGAGCGTCTGGCGCTGCTGTTGGCGCAGCATGTGGACGATCGATTGAACATCGGCGAGCCATTGCGTATTTACCTGCGTCGCACCGATCTACCGGAAATTGTCGCCGAACGCAGCCTGGCGCAGTAAGGGGCGCGTCAGGCCAGCCTGAGCGGCACCACCTCGCGGTGGGCGAAGTTCACCTGATTGCGGCCTTGGTGCTTGGCTGCATAAAGCGCCTTGTCGGCATCCTCCAGCCACTGCTCCGGCGTTTTCAAGCTTTCGTGATAGACCGAGAGGCCGATGCTCAGGCTGATACGCAGTTCCGGTAGCTGCGGGTTGCGATAGGCACTGACTTGCTGGCGCAGACGCTCCATGGCCAGGCCGGCCTGATGCTGGTCGGTATCGGGCAGGATCAGACAGAATTCGTCGCCGCCGTAGCGTCCAGCCAGGTCGTCGGCGCGCAGCAGGTGACGAATCTCCAGACTCAGCTGGCGCAGCACGCAGTCGCCCACCACATGACCGAATGTGTCGTTGATGGCCTTGAAATGATCGATGTCGATCAGTGCGATGACCGCAGGCGTCCGTTGCTGCTGGCACATCTGGAACCTGAGCAGCAGCAGGTCCTTCCATGACCCATGGTTGAGCAGTCCAGTAAGACTGTCGGTGCGGCTCAGTGCGCTGAGCCGTCCCTTGTGCTCGGCCAGCTTGATCGCCAGACGGTAGCAGACCCAACCCAGCGCGACCGGGTACAAGGTCAACATCGGCAGGCAGGCGTAGACCTGCAGCGAGGTCGCCTGCAATTGCAGGCCTGGGCCGAACAGTGCCAAGGCGAGCAGCATGCCGACCACTTGCGCAAGTACACCTCGCAGCAGTAGCCGCTTGCCTCCGGCCGAGACGTTGTTCATGGTCATCATCGATAGGATGGTCACGGTGGGCAGCGGATTGAAGTGAAAGGCTGCTGCCCAGAAGCCTCCTCCCAGCGAGTCGAGCAGCAGGTTGCGCTGCTCGGCGCGATACGGAGCAGGCGAGCGTATGGCCCACTGATACGCCAGGTGTGGCCACACCAGGCCGTTGAACAGCATCAGCAGCCATACCCAAGGCGCTGGATGCAGCGGTGCCATCGCCGCCATGACACTGAACAGGCCAATACCCATGCCGATGATGCGTGGCACGTAGATGCGCCTGACGAAGGAGAGTCCTTTGCCACTTCTGTTGTCTATCATGTCTGTCGTTCTTTTATACAGGCGGCGTTTATCGCATAAGTTGCATGAAGATTGTCGGACAATGATTCATTCATGAAAAATGACCTTACAAGCCAATTCACGGTTACGCGGATCACCGTGAGTTAGGATGACTCCCTTGTGTTTCTTTTTAGAGGGTCTGTTTTCATGAGTGCGATCGATCCTCCGCCAGGTCCGCCGGCACGCTTCAGCGAGGGGCGTTTCCATAATGGTGCCGAGTTGCCCAAGGACGGCATGGGCAAGAAGTTGCGCATCGGCTTGAAGTATCTGCTGCGACGCAAGCCGGCGCACACGCGTCCGGCGGTCATGCCCGACCTGCGACCGATGACTCGCCAGCAGGTGCTGGATGCCCCCGACCGCAGCCTGTGGCGGCTTGGTCACTCCACCGTATTGCTCAAGCTGCGCGGACGCTACTTCATCACCGATCCGGTCTTCGCTGAGCGTGCTTCACCGGTGCAATGGGCGGGGCCGCTGCGCTTTCATCCCGCGCCGCTGCCACTGGAGCAAGTGCCGCCGCTGGCAGCCGTGATTCTTTCCCATGACCATTTCGATCATTTGGACGAGTCTGCTGTGCGCCGGCTGGCGCCGCGCACCGGACGGTTTCTGGCGCCGTTGGGTGTCGGTCAGCGCCTCATCCACTGGGGCGTGCCGCACAACAAGGTGTGTGAGCTTGGCTGGTGGCAAGAGGCTGAGGTAGACGGCGTGCGTTTCATCGCTACCCCTGCTCAGCATTTTTCAGGTCGCGGTCTGTTCGACAGCAACAGCACCCTGTGGGCTTCGTGGGTCATGATCGATGGCGAGCGCCGTGTGTTCTTCAGTGGAGACACAGGTTATTTCGAAGGCTTTCGCGCTATCGGCGAGCGCTATGGTCCATTCGACCTGACGTTGATGGAGACCGGCGCCTATAACGTGGCGTGGCCGAATGTGCACATGCAGCCTGAACAGAGCCTGCAGGCTCATCTGGATGTGCGTGGACGCTGGATGCTGCCGATCCACAATGGCACCTTCGACCTCGCCATGCACAGTTGGCAGGAGCCTTTCGAGCGTATCGTCGCGCTGGCAGCCGCTGCCGGGGTCGACCTGAGTACACCGCAGATGGGCGAGCGGGTCTGCCTCGACAGCCCGCACCACGGGCAGGCGTGGTGGCAACGGACTACGCCTGCCCGTTAAACGTCAATCGTGGCTACGTTGCTTGGCCTCTTCCTGTTCTTCGTCCTTCAGCAACTTCGAGGGGGCTTTACCACTGTCGCTACGCACCTGCGCGTGGCTGATCAGAGCAAAGATGAAACTGCCACCGATGATGTTGCCGGCCAGTGTCGGCAGTGCGAAGTCCAGCCAGAACGTGCGCCAGCTTTCTTCGCCGGCCCATACCAAGTAGGACACTTCCACGGAGCCGACGACGATGTGGGTGAAGTCCCCCAGGGCCATCAGATAGGTGATCATCAGGATGATCCAGATCTTGGCGTGTTCCATCGAGGGAATCATCCACACCATGGTGGCGATCATCCAGCCTGAGACGATGCCCTTGGCGAACATCTGACCCAGGTCGTTGTGCATGACCTTGCGCCCGACTTCCAGGAAGGCCATGTCGGTCTTGGTGTCGAAGATCGGCAGCTCGAGCATCACCCAGGCTACCAGCAAGGTGCCAGCCAGGTTGCCGAGCAGCACCACCGACCACAGGCGCAACAAACGGCCGAAGTTTCCCAGGGTAGGGGCGGTCATTACCGGCAGCACTGCGGTGAGTGTGTTTTCAGTGAACAGTTGCTGGCGTGCCAGGATCACGGCCAGAAAGCCCGCGCTGTAACCGAGACTGGCAATCACCTGGCTGCTTTCACTGTCGGGCAAGCGTGAATAGAGTAAGCCCATCGCCATTAGCGACAAGCCCATGGTCAAGCCCGCTGCCAAGGCCGACCACCAGAGCGCCGCCAAGGTACGCTCCAATTCATGATCGCCCTGGAAGCGGATGATTTCGTGCAATACCGCAGGCCTGGGGGGCTGGTTGTGGCTGACCTCCTGTTCTTCGTCTGCCGACAGTCCTGGGGTCTTCTCGTTTTCCGCCTCGCTCATGATGCGCCTGCTCCAAGGATGTTTCTCTACAGATCGACTGCGCCGCAATTAGTTGCTGGAAGCCTGATGGAGGCCGATAAAACTTTTTTGGATCAAGGTGTTGACTCTGATTTCAAAGCGCGTATTATTCGCCTCCTCGCAGCGATGCACGCAGCGAGACAGGCGGTTAGTTGTTGAGGTTGAAAGCTTTCGAATGAAAGCGTTTCAAAAAAACTTCAAAATAAACGCTTGACACGAAGTAAGGCTGCTGTAGAATGCGCGGCCTCGGTTGAGACGAAACGCTCTTAGCCAAACGCTCTTTAACAAATCGAATCAAGCAATTCGTGTGGGTGCTTGTGAGTACGGACTGATCGTCGCCTAGATTATCAGCATCACAAGTGGCCATGCGAGAAATCACATAGTCATTT
>NZ_JAUTXS020000026.1:0-55716 GCF_030658255.1 Pseudomonas sp. RAC1 | reverse complement strand
CTTGCAAACGATGCATTCTTTATCGGCGCTTTGGTGAAGGGGTGGGGCGAGGTCTCCCACGGTCTGTACTGTTTGTGGACAGTCAGATTCGGCCTTTTCGTCCCACCACCCCTTCGAGTATCACCATACAAGCGGCCTTGTGCCGCGAAAGGGCCGCAAAGCGGCCCCGACGATACCTGACTTACAGGCCTTCGAGCAGGTCCGACATGTCGTCGGCGTGCTCTTCTTCCTGGGCCAGGATGTCTTCGAAGATGCGGCGAGTGGTTGGGTCTTTGTCGCCGATGTACTGGATGATCTCGCGGTAGCTGTCGATGGCGATGCGCTCGGCCACCAAGTCTTCGAGGACCATTTCCTTCAGGTTGGAACCGGCCACGTACTGGGCGTGGGAGTTCTTGCTCAGGTTGTCCGGGTTGAAGTCCGGCTCACCGCCGAGCTGCACGATACGCTCGGCCAGCTTGTCGGCGTGCTCGGATTCCTGGTTGGCGTGCTCGAGGAATTCCTCGGCGGCGACGCTGGCCTTGATGCCGCTGGCCATGAAGTAGTGGCGCTTGTAGCGCAGGGTGCAGACCAGCTCGGTGGCCAGCGACTCGTTGAGCAGGCGGATGATCTCTTCACGGTCGGCCTTGTAGCCTTCGGTGATGGCGCCGTTCTCGACGTGCTCACGGGCACGATGGCGCAGGGTTTCGATATCGGTCAGTACAGAGTTGCTCATGGGATTCTCCAGTCGAATCAGCTTTTCAGGTCAGAGTCTCGAGAGGTTTTACGCGCCAGGCACGGCCTTGCGGTCCTCTTCTCGTTGCTTGCAGGTCTTGAAACCTTTGGCGTCGACATGCCCGCTGGCGTCGAAGCGCACGTAGTAAGGCTGCTGCTTGCCATCCTTGTTGAGGATGTAGTCGTTGCAGATGCCCCCGTTGGGCAGGTCGCTCATGTTCGACGGGCTGCCGCCGATGGCGATGACCTTCTGCGTGGTCATGCCGTTCTCGACCTGCTTGACCAGCGGCTCGTTGCGGAAGGTGACGTAGTCGACCGGATTTTCCGGGCGGCTGTTGCTGCTGCAGGCGGCGAGGGCTGCGCTGGCGATCAGGACGGCCAGGGTCGCTTTGCTCATGATTACGCTCCTTGCAAAAGGTCCGTTACGGGTGGCTGTTAAGCTTGGAACCGCACGGCGCGTCAGGAGTTCGATTCATCAAGCGAACCGGCAAAAGCCCGGGATACGGAGGCTGGCCGAGGATGTAAAAATTCTTGTCTACACTCAGCGGGACGAGCGCGCATCCAGCGCGCAGACAAGGAGACCACTCCATGAAGCTGCTGCACGTATCATTGCTGGTGTTGGGCATGTCGATCGCTGGGCAGGGATTCGCCGCCACGGCGCAACAGGAAAAGATGAAGACCTGCAACGCCGAAGCCACGGGCCAGTCGCTCAAGGGCGATGCGCGCAAGGCGTTCATGAGCACCTGCCTGAAGAAGTCGCGCCCCACCCAGCAGGAGAAAATGAAGACCTGCAACGCTGACGCCAGCGGCCAGTCGCTCAAGGGCGACGCACGAAAAGCGTTCATGAGCGACTGTCTGAAGAAGAAGTGACCGGTGCCTATGCCTGTCGCCTGAAGGCTGGCAGACTGCGGATCTTCCCGCTGTCTGCCGCCGAGGCTGTATGACCTTCACTCCCCGCCAGATCACCCTGGCCAGTTGCATCATCGTGGTTGCCGGCCTGCTCCTGGCGTTGCCCCTGAAGTTGTTGCCCAGCCTGCTGGCCGGCCTGCTGGTGTTCGAACTGGTGAACATGCTCACCCCGCGCCTGCAACCGCTGATCGCCGGCCAGCGCGCCCGTTGGCTGGCGGTGGCGCTGTTGGGCACCTTGGTGGTCACCAGCCTGGCGTTGCTGATCGCCGGCGCCTTCAGCTTCCTGCTGCACGAGGCCGAGAACCCCGGCGCTTCGCTGGACAAGTTCATGGGCCTGGTGGAGCGCGCGCGAGGTCAGCTGCCGCCGTTCATCGAGGGTTATCTGCCCGCCAGCGCCGCCGAGTTCAAGGTGGCCATCGGCGACTGGATACGCAGTCACCTGAGCGATCTGCAACTGGTGGGCAAGGGCATGGCACACATGTTCGTGACCCTGCTGATCGGCATGATTCTCGGCGCCATCATCGCCTTGCAGCGTATCCCCGACCTGTCCCGGCGCAAGCCGCTGGCGGCCGCGCTGTTCGAGCGGCTGAGCCTGCTGGCGCAGGCGTTTCGCAACATCGTCTTCGCGCAGATCAAGATTTCCCTGCTCAACACCACCTTCACCGGCATCTTCCTGGCCGTGGTGCTGCCGCTGTTCGGCGTGCACCTGCCGTTGACCAAGACCCTGATCGTGCTGACCTTCCTGCTGGGTCTGCTGCCGGTGATCGGCAACCTGATCTCCAACACGCTGATCACCATCGTCGGGCTGTCGCTGTCGATCTGG
This sequence comes from Pseudomonas sp. RAC1, assembly GCF_030658255.1. NCBI lineage: Bacteria > Pseudomonadati > Pseudomonadota > Gammaproteobacteria > Pseudomonadales > Pseudomonadaceae > Pseudomonas > Pseudomonas sp. RAC1. Next base: position 53,273 of record NZ_JAUTXS020000026.1, on the reverse strand, counting down.
GTGGCGGCTGCCGCGCTGGGATACCTGATCGTGATCCACAAGGTCGAGTATTTCCTCAACGCGCGTATCGTCGGCGGGCAGATCCGCGCCAAGTCCTGGGAACTGCTGCTGGCGATGCTGGTGTTCGAGGCGGCGTTCGGGTTGCCGGGGGTGGTGGCGGGGCCGATCTACTACGCCTACCTGAAGAGTGAGTTGCGGCGTATGGAACTGGTCTGAAGGCCATCGGGGCTCTAGCGCAGGTTGCCCGCGCTAGAGCCCCGCGCGATCTCAGACCGCCCCGTAGCGCTTGCGCGCTTCGATCGCCAGCCCGCTGCCGATGCTGCCGAAGATGTTCCCTTCCACGTGCCGGGCGTTGGGCAGCATCGCCGCGACGCTATTGCGCAGCGCCGGGATGCCGCTGGAGCCGCCGGTAAAGAACACCGTGTCGACCTGCGCCGCCGTTACCCCGGCCTTGACCAGCAGCTCGTCGACACTGCCGCGTACCCGTTGCAGCAAACCGTCGATGGCGTCTTCGAACAAGGCCCGGCTCAACTGCGCCACCAACCCCGACTCGACCCGGCCCAGGTCGATGCTGCGGCTGTCGCGGTCGGTCAGCTCGATCTTGCTGGCCTCCACTTCCATCGCCAGCCAGTGCCCGGCGCGCTGTTCGATCAAGTTGAACAGCCGGTCGATGCCCAGGGTGTCCTCGATGTCATAGCGCATGTTGCCCAGGGCCAGTTGCGATTTCTGGCCATACAAGGCGTTGATGGTGTGCCAGGTGGCCAGGTTCAGGTGATAACTGGTGGGCATCAGCGCGCCGCTTTTCATTCGGCTGCCATAGCCGAACAGCGGCATCACGCCTTGCAGGCTGAGCTGCTTGTCGAAGTCGGTACCGCCGATGTGTACGCCGCCGGTGGCGAGGATGTCGTCCTGGCGCGCGTCCAGCCGATGACGCTCGGGTGACAGGCGGATCAGGGTGAAGTCCGAGGTACCGCCGCCGATATCGACGATCAGCACCAGCTCTTCAGCGGCGATGCCCGACTCGTAGTCGAAGGCGGCGGCGATGGGTTCGTACTGGAACGACACGTCCTTGAAGCCGATCTTGCGCGCCACCTCGGCCAGGGTATCCTCGGCCTCCTGGTCGGCGGCCGGATCGTCGTCGACGAAGAACACCGGGCGGCCCAGCACCACCTGCTCGAAACTGCGCCCGGCACTGGCTTCGGCGCGTTTTTTCAGTTCGCCGATGAACAGTCCCAGCAGGTCCTTGAACGGCAACGCGCTGCCCAGCACGCTGGTGTCGTGCTTGATCAGCTTGGAGCCCAGCAGGCTCTTGAGCGAGCGCATCAAGCGGCCTTCGTAGCCTTCGAGGTACTCGTGCAGGGCCAGGCGGCCGTACACCGGGCGACGCTCCTCGATGTTGAAGAACACCACCGACGGCAAGGTGATCTTGCCCTCTTCCAGGGCGATCAGCGATTCGACGCCCGGGCGGTGCCAACCCACGGTGGAGTTGGAGGTGCCGAAGTCGATGCCGAGGGCGCGGGCCGGGGATACGTCAGACATGGGGGAAAGCTTCCGGAGGCAAAACGGCCGCGCAGTTTATGCCAGTGGCCGACAGAATCAAGACCGATCGTCTGTCATGGCGCAACGCCAAACGGCCCTTGAAAGGCTATGCTTCACCCCTATCTTCACAAGCAGCACGATATTTCCTACTGGTGATCCTTAGATGGACTTCAAAGACTATTACAAGGTACTCGGCGTTGACCCCAGCGCGGACGAGAAGGCGATCAAGGCGGCCTACCGCAAGCTGGCGCGCAAGTATCACCCTGACGTCAGCAAAGAGCGCGACGCCGAGGACAAATTCAAGGAGGCCAACGAGGCCTACGAAGTATTGGGCGACGCCACCAAGCGCGCCGAATACGACGAGATCCGCAAGTACGGTGGCCAGCACGGCCGGCCGTTCCAGGCACCGCCGGGCTGGGAAAGCCGTGGCGGTGGTGGCGGTGGTTTCGAGGGCGGCGATTTCTCCGACTTCTTCAGCTCGATCTTCGGTGCCCGTGGCGGCAATCCCTTTGGCGGCGCGCGCGGCCAGCAACAGCAGCGCAGTGCCGGCAGGCGAGGGCAGGACGTGGAACTGGAACTGGCGGTGTTTCTCGAAGAGACCTTGAGCAAGGAATCCAAGCAGATCAGCTTCCAGGTGCCGCAGACCAATGCCGCCGGGCAACGCACCGGCTTCACCACCAAGACCCTGAACGTGAAGATCCCGGCCGGGGTCACCGACGGCGAGCGCATCCGCCTCAAGGGCCAGGGCGCACCGGGCGCGGGCGGCGGCGCCAACGGCGACTTGTTCCTGACCATCCGCATGGCGCCGCATCCGCTGTTCGACGTCGAGGGCCACGACCTGATCATCACCGTGCCGCTGGCACCGTGGGAAGCCGCCCTGGGCACCAAGGTGGCGGTGCCGACGCTCACCGGCAAGATCAACCTGACCATCCGCCCCGATAGCCAGAGCGGCCAGCGCCTGCGGGTCAAGGGCATGGGCCTGGCCACCAAGCAGGGCGAGCGCGGCGACCTCTACGCCCAGCTCAAGGTGGTCATGCCCAGCACCTCCGATGCGACCACCCGCGAACTGTGGACCAAGCTCTCCGAGCAGGCCGCGTTCAACCCGAGGACACAATGGAGTAAGTGATCATGAGCAGCACCCTGATCGTTCAACTGGACATGCGAACCCTCTGCCAGGAAGCCAACCTCACGGCCGACTGCGTGATCGAGATCGTCGAGCACGGCATCGTTGAACCCTCAGGGCGAACGCCTGACGACTGGGTGTTCGACGACCACGCGCCGGTCACCGTCAAGCGCGCGGTGAAGCTGCACCAGGAGCTGGAGCTGGAATGGGAAGGGGTGGCGCTGGCGCTGGAACTGCTGGAGGAAGTGCAGCAGTTGCGCAGCGAGAACAGCATGTTGCGCCAGCGTCTGGGGCGGTTCACCCAGATGTGATCCTGCCGGTGCTCAACGTCAGCTTCAGCGGGGCTCGGCACCTGGGTTGAGCAGCAGTTGCATGAAGGTCAGATCCAACCACCGGCCGAACTTCACCCCCACCTGCGGCATCTGCCCGGTCACGGCGAAGCCCAGGCGCTCATGCAGGCGGATCGAGGCGGCATTGCCGCTTTCGATGGCCGCCACCATGACGTGCTTGCCGCCGCGGCGGGCACGTTCGATCAGCGCCTGCATCAGCAGCGGTCCCAGGCCTTTGCCACGCTGGTCGCCGCGCACGTACACCGAGTGCTCCACCGTGTGGCGGAAACCTTCGAAGGGGCGCCAGTCGCCGAACGAGGCGTAGCCGAGCACGCCGCTGTCGTCGGTCGCCACCAGAATCGGGTAGCCCTGCTCGGCCCGGGCGGCGAACCAGGCCTGACGGTTGGCCAGGCCCACCGGGGTTTCATTCCAGATCGCCGTGGTGTTGCACACGGCGTCGTTGTAGATGTCGAGGATGCCGGCCAGGTCGTCGGGGCGGGCATCGCGGATGCAGTGGCTCATGGCAGTGTCTCGCGAAGTCGAGGCCGCAGATTAAATGGTTACCAGCCCGCGCACACCCTCGGCCTGCATGTTTTCGCCACGGCCGCGCTGCACGATCTCGCCACGGGCCATCACCAGGTACTGGTCGGCCAACGCCTCGGCGAAGTCGTAGAACTGTTCCACCAGCAGGATCGCCATGTCGCCGCGCTGCGCCAGGCGGCGGATCACCGCGCCGATTTCCTTGATCACCGAGGGCTGGATGCCTTCGGTGGGCTCGTCGAGAATCAGCAGGCGCGGGCGGCTGGCCAGGGCACGGCCGATCGCCAGTTGCTGCTGCTGGCCGCCGGACAGATCGCCACCTCGGCGCTGCTTCATCTGTTCGAGCACCGGGAACAGTTCATAGATGAACGCCGGCACCTGCCGCGCCTCGCGGGCGCTGAAACGCGACAGGCCCATCAGCAGATTCTCCTCCACCGTCAGGCGCGGGAAGATTTCCCGGCCTTGGGGCACGTAGGCGATGCCCGCGTGCACCCGCTGCTGGGGCTTGAGCGCGGTGATCGGCTTGCCTTCCCATTCGATGCGGCCCTCGCGGGCGGGCACCAGGCCCATCAGGCAGCGCAGCAGGGTGGTCTTGCCCACGCCGTTGCGGCCCAGCAGGCAGGTCACTTCGCCGACTTTGGCCTCGAACGACAGGCCTCGCAGGATGTGGCTGCCGCCGTAGTATTGGTGCAGTGCGTCGATTTTCAGCATGTTCTGCCATCCGATAATTCAGGTCGTGGGCGCGGGCTCGCCCCGCGCTAGCGCCAGACCTGCAAATGATGTTGGCCGGGCAGGTCTAGACGCGGGGCATGCCCGCTCCCACGCCGATTCAGCCTCTCCCTAGCGACCGAGGTACACCTCGACCACCCGCTCATCCGCCTGCACCTGCTCCAGCGATCCTTGCGCCAGTACGCTGCCGTGGTGCAGCACGGTGACATGATCGGCGATGCTGCCGACGAAGCCCATGTCGTGCTCCACCACCATCAGCGAGTGCTTGCCCGCCAGCCCCTTGAACAGCTCGGCGGTGAACTCGGTCTCGGCGTCGGTCATGCCCGCCACCGGCTCGTCGAGCAGCAGCAACTGTGGCTCCTGCACCAGCAGCATGGCGATCTCCAGGAACTGCTTCTGGCCGTGCGACAACAGCCCGGCCTGGCGCGAGGCCTGGCTGTGCAGGCGCACGGTGCTCAGCACCTGGTCGATACGCGCGCGCTGCGCGTCGGTCAGCCGCGCGGTCAGGCTGGCCCACACCGATTTGTCGGTCTTGAGCGCCAGCTCGAGGTTCTCGAACACCGTCAGCGCCTCGAACACCGTCGGCTTCTGGAATTTGCGACCAATGCCGGCCTGGGCGATCTGGTATTCGCTCAGGCGGGTCAGGTCGAGGGTGTCGCCGAAGAAGGCGCTGCCGCTGTCCGGCCGGGTCTTGCCGGTGATCACGTCCATCAGCGTGGTCTTGCCGGCGCCGTTCGGGCCGATGATGCAGCGCAGTTCACCGACGCCGATGTACAGGGTCAAGGCGTTGAGCGCCTTGAAACCGTCGAAGCTGACGCTGATGTCCTCCAGGCTCAACACGGTGCCGTGGCGGGTGTCGAGTCCGGCCTTGCGGGGCTGGCCCAGGCCGATGGCATCGCGACCGTTGCCGAGCTGATCGAACACCGGTTCGAGCATGAACTCCGGGTGTACCGCAGGCAGGCCTCTCATGGCTGGCTCCTTTTCTTCAGCAGCCCGACCACGCCCTTGGGCAGGTACAGGGTGACCAGAATGAACAGTGCGCCGAGGAAGAACAGCCAGAACTCCGGAAAGGCCACGGTGAACCAGCTTTTCATCCCGTTGACCAGACCCGCGCCGAGCAGTGGGCCGATCAGCGTGCCGCGTCCGCCCAAGGCCACCCACACCGCGGCCTCGATGGAGTTGGTCGGCGACATCTCGCTGGGATTGATGATGCCCACCTGCGGCACGTACAGGGCACCGGCCAGGCCACACAGCACGGCGCTGAGCACCCACACCAGCAGCTTGAAGCCGCGCGGGTCGTAGCCGCAGAACATCAGGCGGTTCTCGGCGTCGCGCAGGGCGGTGAGCAGGCGGCCGAACTTGCTGCGGGTCAGCCGCCAGCACAGGTACAGGCTGCTTAGCAGCAAGGCCACGGTCAGCAGGAACAACACCGCCCGCGTGCCGGGCGCGGCCACGTCGAAGCCGACGATGGTGCGGAAGTTGGTAAAGCCGTTGTTGCCGCCAAAGCCGGTCTCGTTGCGGAAGAACAACAGCATGCCGGCGAAGGTCAGGGCCTGGGTCATGATCGAGAAGTACACGCCCTTGATCCGCGAGCGGAACGCGAACCAGCCGAACACCAGGGCCAGCAGCCCCGGCGCCAGCACCACCAGGCACAGCGCCCAGGCGAAATGCTGGGTGCCGGCCCAGTACCACGGCAGCTCGCTCCACGACAGGAAGGTCATGAAGCCAGGCAGGCCGTCGCCGGCGGCCTGGCGCATCAGGTACATGCCCATGGCGTAGCCGCCCAGGGCGAAGAACAGGCCGTGGCCCAACGACAGCAACCCGGCGTAGCCCCAGACCAGGTCCAGGGCCAGGGCGACGATGGCGTAACAGAGGATCTTGCCGACCAGCGTCAGGGTGTAGGCCGAGACCTGCAGGGGGTGCCCCTCGGGCAACAGCGACAACAGCGGCAGGGCGATCAGCACCAGGGTCAGCAGGGCGCCGAGGGCCAACGACAGCCGGGGCCCGGTCTTGTGCGCGGCGGTGACAAGCAGTGGCTGGTTCATCAGTCGATTACCCGTCCCTTGAGGGCGAACAGACCTTGCGGGCGCTTCTGGATGAACAGAATGATCAGCGCAAGGATGAGGATCTTGCCGAGCACCGCACCGATCTGCGGTTCCAGCAGCTTGTTGGCGATGCCCAGACCGAAGGCCGCCCAGAGGCTGCCGGCCAGTTGCCCGACGCCACCGAGCACCACCACCAGGAAGGAGTCGATGATGTAGCTCTGGCCCAGGTCCGGGCCGACGTTGCCGACCTGGCTCAGGGCCACGCCACCGAGGCCGGCGATGCCCGAACCGAGGCCGAAGGCGAGCATGTCCACGCGGCCGGTGGACACCCCGCAGCACGCCGCCATGTTGCGGTTCTGAGTGACGGCACGCACGTTCAGCCCCAGCCGCGTGCGGTTGAGCAGCAGCCAGGTGAGCAGCACCACGGCCAGGGCGAAGCCGATGATCACCAGGCGGTTGTACGGCAGCACCAGGTTCGGCAGCACCTGCACGCCGCCGGACAGCCAGGCCGGATTGCTCACTTCGACGTTCTGCGCGCCGAACAGCAGGCGTACCGCCTGGATCAGGATCAGGCTGATGCCCCAGGTGGCCAGCAGGGTTTCCAGGGGGCGGCCATAGAGGTGGCGGATGACCGTGCGCTCCAGCGCCATGCCGACCCCGGCGCTGATGGCAAAGGCCACCGGCAGGGCGATCAGCGGATAGAACTCCAGGGCGCCGGGGGCGTAGCGCTGCACCAGCACCTGAACCATGTAGGTGCTGTAGGCGCCGAGCATGAGCATTTCGCCGTGGGCCATGTTGATCACCCCGAGCAGGCCGAAGGTGATGGCCAGGCCCAGCGCCGCCAGCAGCAGGATCGAGCCCAGCGACAGGCCGCTGAAGGCCTGACCGAGCAGTTCGCCGATCAACAGCTTGCGTTGCACCTGGGCCAGGCTGGTCTCGGCGGCGGTACGCACGCCCGAATCGCTTTCCGCACCGGGTTGCAGCAGTGCTTCGAGGCGGGTGCGGGCCAGCGGGTCGCCCGTCTCGCCAAGCAGGCGCACGGCGGCCAGACGTACCTGCGGTTCGCTGGCGCCCAGTTGCAGGTTGGCCAAGGCCAGGCCCAGCGCGGCGTGCACCGCCGGGTCGGACTCCTGGGCGAAAGCGCGGTCGAGCGTTGCCATCTGCGCCGGTTGCGCGCTTTTCTGCAACTGCTGGGCCGCGCCCAGGCGCACACGGCTGTCGCCTGCGGACAATTGGTGGCTGGCCAGGGCGTTGTCGATCAGGCCGCGCAAGCGGTTGTTCAGGCGCACCTTGCGCGTGTCATCGGCGGCGATGCGGCCTTCGCGCAGGTTCTCCAGCAGCGCCAGGCGCGCAGGGTCCGGTTGCGCGGCCCAGCGTTCGAGCAAATTGGCCTGCTCGGCAGGCTTGGCCGCGAGGAAGAATTCGCCCTCGCTGGCCTCGGCTGCCAGCGGCAGGAGCAGTAACAGCGTCAGCAGCAGTCTGAGCATGTGGGCAGTCCTGGAAATCGGAGGTGGATTCATCGCGGGGCAAGCCCGCTCCCACAGGGGCTGTGTAACCCCATGTTGATGGGGGCACGCGGCTGTTGTGGGGGCGGGCTCGTCGCGCGATTGGGCCGCCGCGCGGCCCCTGCACTCAGTTGCCTTTCACCGCATAGTCAGGCCGCTTGTCGTTGCCCGGAATGAACGGGCTCCAAGGCTGCGCGCGCAGTGGCTGTTCGGTCTCCCAGACCACGCTGAACTGCCCGTCGTCCTGGATCTCGCCGATCATCACCGGCTTGTGCAGGTGGTGGTTGGTCTTGTCCATGGTCAGGGTGAAGCCCGATGGCGCCTGGAAGGTCTGCCCGGCCAGCGCTTCGCGCACCTTGTCCACATCGGTGGACTTGGCTTTTTCCGCTGCCTGCGCCCACATGTGGATGCCCACGTAGGTGGCTTCCATCGGGTCGTTGGTCACCGCCTTGTCGGCGCCGGGCAGGCCTTTGGCCTTGGCATAGGCCTTCCAGTCAGCCACGAACTTCTGGTTGACCGGGTTATCCACCGACTCGAAGTAGTTCCAGGCCGCCAGGTGACCGACCAGCGGCTTGGTGTCGATGCCGCGTAGCTCTTCTTCACCCACCGAGAACGCCACCACCGGTACATCGGTGGCCTTCAGGCCCTGGTTGGCCAGTTCCTTGTAGAAGGGCACGTTGGAGTCGCCATTGACCGTGGAGATCACGGCCGTCTTGCCGCCAGCGGAGAACTTCTTGATGTTGGCGACGATGGTCTGGTAGTCGGCGTGGCCGAACGGGGTGTACACCTCTTCGATGTCCTTGTCGGCCACGCCTTTGCTGTGCAGGAAGGCGCGCAGGATCTTGTTGGTGGTGCGCGGATACACGTAGTCGGTGCCCAGCAGGAAGAAGCGCTTGGCGCTGCCGCCGTCTTCGCTCATCACGTATTCAACCGCTGGGATCGCTTGCTGGTTAGGCGCCGCACCGGTGTAGAAGACGTTTGGCGACATCTCTTCACCCTCGTACTGCACCGGGTAGAACAGCAGCCCGTTGAGTTCCTCGAACACCGGCAGCACGGACTTGCGCGACACCGACGTCCAGCAGCCGAACACCACCGCGACCTTGTCCTGGGTCAGCAACTGGCGGCTCTTCTCGGCGAACAGCGGCCAGTTGGACGCAGGGTCTACCACCACAGGTTCGAGCATCTTGCCGTTGACCCCGCCCTTGGCGTTGATCTCGTCGATGGTCATCAGCGCCATGTCCTTGAGCGACGTCTCGGAGATGGCCATGGTGCCGGACAGCGAATGCAGGATGCCGACCTTGATGGTCTCGGCGGCCTGGAGGCTCCAGCTCAGGCCCATGGCCGCGAGCGATGCGCTGAGGGTAAAGGCCTTGATCAGACTGCGACGCTTCATGTGCTCTCTCCGCTGCGTTGTTGTGGTGTTGGCGCAGGGGAGACTGCAAAGGCTGTGCCGTGGTGCGCAAAGGCACGCGGCAGACGGGCTGTGCTTCGGGGCGGGGCGTAGGCGGGGGCGAGGTTGGTGCTCGCTGGTGAGGGCTGCACCGAGTTGGGGCCGGGGCGGGGTGATCGGGGCCGCACGGCGGCCCCGCGTCAGTCAATCGCGACGCACGGTGCCGCGCGCCTGGCGCTTGCTGCGCACGAACTGGTAAGTCACCGCCAGAATCAGGAACCACAGCGGCGTGACCACCAGCGCCGAGCGGGTATCGGCCTCCAGGCTCAGCAGCACCAGGATGAAGGCGAAGAACGCCAGGCACACGCAGCACATGAAGCGTCCGCCCGGCATCTTGTACTTCGAGGCCTGGTGCAGGGGCTCACGGTGCTTGCGGTAGCTCAGGTACGACAGCAGGATCAGCGTCCAGACGAACATGAAGAGCACCGCCGACACCGTGGTCACCAGGGTGAAGGCTTCGATCACGTTCGGCACCAGGTAGATCAGCACCGCGCCCAGCAGCAGGCAGGTGCAGGAGAAGTACAGGCCGTTGGCCGGGACGGCGCGGCGCGACAGTTTCTCGAACGCCTTCGGCGCGTCACCTTCCTGGGCCAGACCAAAGAGCATGCGGCTGGTGGAGAACACGCCGCTGTTGGCCGAGGACGCCGCCGAGGTCAGCACCACGAAGTTGATGATGCTCGCCGCTGCCGGCAGGCCGGCCAGCACGAACAGCTCGACGAACGGGCTCTTGCCCGGCACCACGTCGCGCCACGGGGTCACGGCCATGATCGCGATCAGTGCCAGCACGTAGAACACGATGATGCGGATTGGGATGGAGTTGATCGCCCGGGGCAAGGTGCGCTCGGGGTTCTTCGCTTCGGCGGCGGTGGTGCCCACCAGCTCGATGCCGACGAAGGCGAACACGGCGATCTGGAAGCCGGCGAAGAAGCCCATGACCCCATGCGGGAACATGCCGGCGTCGTTCCACAGGTTGGCCAGTTGCGCAGTGCGCCCGCTCGGCGAGGTGAAACCGGTGACCACCATGTACAGGCCGGTGGCGACCAGGCCGAGGATGGCGATGATCTTGATCAGGGCGAACCAGAACTCCATCTCGCCGAACAGCTTGACCGTGACCAGGTTCAGCGACAGCAGCACCGCCACGCAGGTCAGTGCCGGTATCCACTGGGGAAGCTCCGGGAACCAGAATTGCGTGTAGGCGGCGATGGCGACCACGTCGGCGATGCCGGTGACCACCCAGCAGAACCAGTAGGTCCAGCCAGTGAAGTAACCGGCCCAGGGGCCGAGCAGGTCGGCGGAAAAGTCGATGAACGATTTGTAGTTCAGGTTCGACAGCAGCAGCTCACCCATGGCGCGCATGACGAAGAACAGCATGAAGCCGATGATCATGTAGACGAAGATGATCGACGGGCCGGCCAGGCTGATGGTCTTGCCCGAGCCCATGAACAGGCCGGTGCCGATGGCGCCGCCGATGGCGATGAGCTGAATGTGGCGGTTGGTCAGGTTGCGTTGCAGATGCTGGTCATCTGTCGGGGAGGGAGAGGTTTGGGTCATAGGCTGCATTCCATTGAGAGGGTCAGTCTTCTTGTGCAAGCCGAGTAGGCTATCACGGGCGCCCCCACGTGGGGGCGCGTCAGATTGACCGAGTCTTTGGGGTACAGCTTCCCAGGTGCTCAGGTGCGCGACTGCAGGCCGCTGGCGGTCAGTGTCAGCGTCAGACTCTTGCCACGCTGCGCTTCATTGGTAGGCAGGTCGACCGTGTGGGTGGTGTGTTTTCCGGCCCAGTTCAGGTGCACGACGATGGACTGGCGCTTTTGCGTGAGGTCGGCCAACGTCAGCCGCAGGGTGCTCGCGTCGCTGTGCTCGGCGATGAACGCCAGCGGCCCGCTGAGCGTCAGTTGCACCTGTTCAAGTTGCACCGGCACCTCGGCACCGGTGAACAGGGTGCCCATCGCGCCTTGCAGGCCGTGCCCGGTGAGGACATGGGCCGCGTTGCCGAGGGTGCATTGGCCGCTGGGTGGGGCTGGCTGATCGGACCGGCTGATGCTGTAGCAGTAGTCGCCCAGACCGGATTTCTCGTGTTCGACCCACAGCGAGAACACCGTCCCACGCACGCGCTTGGCAGACCCGTTCCGGTTGATGTCGCTCCAGGCACCGGTGCGCGCACTGATGTCCACGGTGACGCGTTGGGTGACGTGCAGGAAACGGTAGACGAAGCCGTCGTGGATCACTTCGGCGATGTCCTCGCTGCTCAGACGCCCCTGGTCGAGTGTCTGTTGACGGCCATCGCGCAAGCGCACCTGCACCTTTGCGCGCAGCCAGCTCTGGTTGACGGTGGTGCACACCGGGTGCCGGGTCCTGTTCAGGTTTCCCGCGTTGCCCAGGCAATAGACCTGTTCCCCCACCGCCATCACCGACTTGCGCGCGTCGCTGATGTTACCGCGGGTCAGTTGCATCGAGGCCACGCCTGCAGCGCCGTTGCTGACCACGCCAGTGGCATCATGGCTGCCCCAGGCGCCATAGCCCCAGTCGATCAGCGGGAAGGCGAAGTTCGGCACCTGCTCCACGGTGGTGCCCGGCAATTTCTGCCAGTCCCACAGCGGCTGAATGTTCTTGTATTCCTCGCCGCTCGCCACCGCGAAGTAGCTGCCGCAGCCCAGGTAATACCCTTTGAGATTCTCGCCGTTGCCGCTCTCGGTACCCACGGTACGGGTCGACACCAGCTTGGCGAACAGCGCGAAGCCAGCAGCGAGGTGGCTCATGTAGTCGTTGGTCCAATAGGCGCGGTTGCCTTTGAAGGCGCTGCCATCGAAGGGCTGGCCCAGCGCGCGGGCTTTCATCGTGCGCAGCAACTCCGGATGCTGCGGTGCATCAGCCAGCAGCACGTCACACCACCGGGCCCATGAGCGATGACCTTCCATGCCACGACTGATCGCCCGACCGCACACATGGAAGTCGTAGAAACCGGACTGGGCGAACCAGCCCAGGCCCTGCACCATGAAGCGCTCGATGTTGCGCACGGACTCGCGCTCCAGCGAGAAGACGCCGGTCAGCAGCACCTTGAAGGCGAACAGCGTGTTGAGCAGGACGAAGCCGTAGGTGGCTGCGTACAGTTGCGAATAGAGCGCGCCCTTGGGCGCCGGGTTGTGCTGGCTGAACGAGCGGTCGACGCGTATGCCCTCGCCCTGCTCGGCGCCCGCAAGGCTGACCGGCAGGCACAACCGCGAAACGGTCTGCACCGCCTCGGCCACTTGGCTCAGGTAACTGTCGTCCTGCTTGATCTTCCAGCCAGCAATGGCCCAGTGCAATTGGATGTAGGCGAAGTCGGCCTGGTTGGCGCCTGTGTAGCCCAGGCCCGTGTTGGCGGCGGCCTGCAGATAGTCGACCACCCCGCCCAGGCGGCTGCGCTGGGGGCCATCGGCGAGCAGCACCAACCCGGCAGACGCCGCCCTGGCCAAGCCGATCTGACGATGCCACCAGTTGGTTGTCTGGTAGTTGCTGCTGGCATAGAACACCAGGGCATCGGCGGCGGCCTTCGTGCAGGCCGCATCAGAGCAACTGGCCAACAGCCGAGTCCGCTCCAGATGCAGGTACAGTGGATCGACATCGGCTTGGCGGGCCGAGGTCGGATAACGGATGTCGGCGAAGCGTCCGTTCTTGAAGTCAGCCAGCCATTGGGCGGTTTCTGCCTCATCGGGTTGCAGGCGCATGACCTCGCACAGGCGTTGGTAAACCTGCTCGGCGTCCTGCTGCCAGCTCGAGGAGACCTGCACACTCAACTGGACGCGCAGGTCCGCGCCGCGTGGCAGCCACAAGCGGTTCAGGCTGCCAGGCGGCTGAGGCTCGATGCGCTGAGTGGTCGCGTTGCCCAGGCCGATGCGTACCAGGCTGCCGCGCTCGTCCAACAAAGTGGCGAGTTTCGCCGGCCAGATCGCGGGATCGCTGCTGCTCTTGTCCAGGGGCAGGTCGATGGTTTCGTGCACAGGGCCTTTGGGGCTGCTCACCACCACGCGTACGGACAGGCCAGGGGCGACCGGCAATTGAGTGTCCACCGCGCCGAGGTCCACCCAGTTGCTCAGGCCCGGATGGGTCGAGAACGCCACGCCATTTGAATTGCGCGGTTTCCACAGTCGATTGCGGTAGCTGCTCCACGGGGTATCGAACCCACCAGAGGCGTTTTTTTCGCCCGCTCGCAGGGGGGTATTGGCTTTGTTGATGGCTTCGGCGAAATAGTGAGTCCAACTATGCTGATAGGATTCTTTCTCGTTGGGGACTTTGTAGGGAACGCGCGCCAGCATCTGCCCGGAGTTCGGGTCCAGCAGAAACGCCGTCAGGGTTTCGCCGATTTTTGCATGCCCTGCCGAGCTGAGGCTGGCGTCGCCGGCCTGGACCCAGTCATTGTGATCGCTCATCGTCCCCTCCTGCCTCGGTTATGGCGACACCCAGGTACGGCGTCGTGCTCGGTAGGAGCTTCGCAGCGGCCCCAGCACCCCGACAACTAGCAGATTTGTCAGGCGTGGCCGGCACTCAACGTGGCAGCGGTCTGCGGCGGCGTAACCACAGGCGGTCGGCCAAACCGACCACCAGCATCGACAACCCCACCAGCGGAAACAGCACGCCCAGCAGCGCCATCACCGCCACGGCGGTCTTCCAGCGAGGCAGGTCATGGCGCAGCGGTGGTACGCCCAGGCTGCCGCTGGGTTTGCGTTTCCACCACATGACCAGCCCGCTGACCGCGCCCAACAGAATCATCAAACACACCAGCAGGATGATCGCCTGGTGCACCGGGCCGAACATCCGCCCCTCATGCAGCATCACCCCCAGCTCAGTGGCGCGCGCCGCCGTGCCGTAGTCCTGCCAGCGCACGTCGGCCAGCACCTGGCCGGTGTACTGGTCCACATGCAGGGTGGCGTCGTGGCGCGGGTCGTCGGCGAACACGGCGATGGTGAAGACGCCGTCGGCGGTGGTCGGCGCAGTGATGCTGTAGCCGGGCGTCACGCCACGCGCGTCGGCCAGGTCCTGGACTTGCTGCAAACCGATTTGCGGCGCCGCGGGAGCACTGTGGCCGGTGTGATGGCCCCTATGCTCGGCGTGCGCACCGGACACCGGCATCGGCGTATTTTCCAGGGCCCAGGGCACGGTTTGGCGGTGAGCGTCGTTGAGCGCACCGGCCTGTTGGTCCGAGGTGGGCACCGTAGTCCACATGGCCGCCGGAAAGCGGTTCCACAGCTCGGCGTATTGCTTGCCCCAGAAGCCGGTCCAGGTCATGCCGCTGAGCAGCATGAACAGCAGCAGTGCCGAGCCCCAGAAGCCGACGACCGCATGCAGGTCGCGCCACAGCAGGCGCCCACGCGCCGTCAGGCGTGGCCACAGCACGCCGGCGCCGCTGCGTCCACGCGGCCACCACAAGTACAGCCCGGACACCACCAGCACGATGCCCCAACCCGCCGCCAGTTCCACCAGACGGTCGCCCAGGGTGCCGATCATCAGTTCGCCGTGCAGGGCGCGGGCGATGGCTTGCAGGTTGCGCTTGCCGTCCTGGACGCCCAGCACTTCGGCGCGGTAGGGGTCGACGAACACGTTCAGCTCACGGCCGCCGTCGTGCACCACGAACTGCGCACTGCGCTCGACGTTCAGCGGCGGCAGGTACTGGCCGATGTGGCCCTGGGGATAGGCCTGCCGCACCTTGGCCAGCAGCGTGTCGGCGCTCTGGCGCTGCGCGCTGGCCTCGACCACCATCAGGTCGCGGTACATCCAGGGGTCGAGCTGCGGCTTGAACAGGTAGACGATCCCGGTGAGCGCCAGCAGGATCATGAACGGTGCGACGAACAGCCCGGCGTAGAAGTGCCAACGCCAGGCCAGGTTGTAGAAGGAAGGCTGCGGTTGTTTCACGGTATCTCCCGTTCGCCCCAGCGGGCGCGGTGTTGGCCGCGTCCGCTGGGTCGATGTCGTTGTTGTTATGTCAGAAGCTGAAATCGACCTTGGTCCAGAAGGTTCTGCCCGGCTCGTTGACCGGCTGCGGATCGGCGGCCGGATAGCCGAACCCGGCGTTGCCGGCCAGGTTCAGGTGCTCGGCGTAGGTCTTGTCGAACAGGTTGTCGACACCGGCGCTGAGCTTGAGGTTACGGTTGACCTTGTAGGCTCCGTTAAGCGAGAACACGCCGAATCCGCCGCTCTTCTCGTAGTCCTTGCCGACCACGTTGCCCTGGTTCTGGGCGATGCGGTTCTGCGCCGCCACCAGCCGCCACAGCCCGCCGACGCTCCAGGCGTCGCGACTGTAGGTCAGGCCCAGGCGACTTTCCAGCGGTGGCATCTGCGGCAGCGCCTTGCCGTCGCTGCTGTTTTTGCCCCAGGCGTAGGCCAGGGTGGCGTCGGCCTTCCAGTTGTCGGTCAGCGCATAGGCCGCGCCCAACTCGCCGCCCATGATGCGCGCATCGATGTTCTGCGCCTGGGTGCTGCTCATGCCCATCATGCCGGTGCGGTAGTCGAACAGGATGTAGTCGCGGATCTGCCCGACATAACCCGATGCCCAGGCCTCCAGGCGCTCATCCTTGTACTGGATGCCGACGTCGAGCTGGGTGGTCTTCTCCGGCTTGATGGCGTCGAAGGCGTTCACCGCGCCGTTGGGCCCCTGCTTGGGCGAGAACAGCTCCCAGTAGTCGGGGAAGCGCTGGGCGTGGCCCAGGCCGATGTAGGCGGTGGCCGGGATTGCCGCGAGGTCATGCTCGTAGCGCACGAAGCCGCTGGGCAGGGTGTCGGCGCGGGTGTCGCCGACGGTGGCGCTGGTCTGGCGGAAATCACGGGCCGAAGCACGGTCCAGGCGGGCGCCGGCGATCAGCCGGTCTTCGCCGCTGGCGTACCAGGTCAGCTCGCTGAACGCCCCATAGTTGTGGAAGTCGGCGTCCTTGGTCCAGGGCTGGCCCTTGTGGGCGTCGACGCCCATGCCGCCGCGCTTGCGGTGCTCGTTGGTCTGCGCGTCGAGGCCGCTGATCAATTGCACGTCGGCCCAGCGCCAGGTGGCCTTGAGGCGCGCGCCGAGGGTGCGGCGGTCGACGTTGCTGACCATGGGCATGCCCATCATGCCGCGCCCGGACGGGGTACGCAGGCTGTAGTTGTCCATCACGTGGTCGGCGTAGTTGTAGTAGACCTGCGCCTCGACCTTGTCCAGCACCTCGCCCAGGTTGGACTTCTCGAAACGCAGGCCCAGGCTTTCGCGCTTGAATTGCGAGCCGTCCATACCGCGGCCGGCATAGCGCGCCTCGCCATCGCCCTTGCCAGCCGTGAGTTCGAGCAGGGTATCGGCGTCCGGGGTCCAGCCCAGGGTGACGTCGCCATTCCACTTGTCCCAGCGCGACGGCACCGTGTCGCCGTGGCCATCGTGGTAGTCGTCGGCGCGCGACTGGTTGCCGACGAATCGGGCGTAGCCCTGATCGTTGCCGGCGGCGGCGTCGAGCACTTTGTCGAAGCGCCCGTTGGAGCCGGTCAGCAGGCTGGCATTGACGCGGCTGCCGAGGGTGCCGAACTTTTCGGGCTCGCGCTCGAAGAGGATGGTCCCGGCCGAGCCGCCAGGCCCCCAGATCACGCTCTGCGGGCCTTTGATCACGGTCAGGCGGTCGTAGGTTTCCGGGGAGATGTAGGAGGTCGGCGCGTCCATGCGGTTGGGGCAGGCGCCGAGCACCACGCCGCCGTTGGTGAGAATGTTCAGGCGCGAGCCGAACATGCCGCGCAGCACCGGGTCGCCGTTGGTGCCGCCGGAGCGGATGGCGGAGAAGCCGGGGATGGTCTTGAGGTAGTCGGCGCCGTCGCTGGCCGGCACTGGCTGGCGGGGATCCTTGGGGTTGGTGACCACGGTCAGCGGCGAGCTGGGGGCCACGGCAGTGATCACCGTCGGGCTCAGCTCGGGGGCGTCAGGGTGCGAGTGGTCGGCGGCGACGGCCAGCGCGAGAGGGCTGAGCAGCGAGCCGCAGAACAGGGCGAGGGTGCGCGGTAGCGCAGGGGTACGGGTGCAGCCGGACATAATGATTCCAGTCGATCAGTCGTGAGGACGCGCAAGGCCACCTGGCCTTGGGCATGAAGGGGGTTCAGACGACGATCGACAGGGGCGGCGCACGGCTGCGCGCGCCGGGAAACACGGCATGCAGGGCATGGCCCTGGTGGGTGGGAATGGCGCCCAGGGTGGGCGGCGCCAGGCGGCCAGCACTGAGCGGGCTGAGGGTCTGGGGCAGGGCAGGGCAGTTGAACAGCAGGCTGCAATAGCCGCAGCGTTCCCAGTCGGCGTGCAACTGGCCGTCGTTGCAGTGGTCCTGCGCGGCCGGCTCGGCGTGCGCCATGGGCATGTCCATGGGCATGCTCATGTCCATCGCCATGCCGGCGTGGTGATCCATCGGCAGCGACTGGGAAACCAGCGGCCCGATGAAGATCATCCACATGGCGAACAGGCTCAGCCAGCCGCCACCGACGCGCCTGCGATCAGGGCGGGTGTTGCGGGCTGTGCGTGTGCGCGACAGGCTCATGGCCAGCGCCGATCAGCGGTCAGTGCGCGTGGGCGTGTCCGGCCTGTTCGGCGGGTGGCTGCTTCTGCACCACCACCTGGACGGTGACGTCGCCGGCCTTCTCGAAGTGCAGGGTCAGCGGGAAGCGCTTGCCGTCGTCGAGCAGGCTACGGTCCTTGGGCTGCATCAGCATGACGTGGTAGGCGCTGGGGGCGAACACCAAGTCCTTGCCCGCAGGCACCTCGACGCCCTTGACCTGCTGCATCTTCATGGCGCCGGTGGTGGTTTGCACATGCTCGTGCAACTGGGTGTCGTCGCTGATCGGGCTGTCGGCGCCGAGCAGGCGATCGTCGCTGGCGCCGTTGTTGTGCACGACGAAGTAGGCGGCGACGTTAGGGGCATTGGGCGGTAGTTGCAGTGACCAGGGATGGGCGATATGCAGGTCGCCCACGCTGTATTCGTGGGCGTTGGCGAAGGCGCCGGGCAGCAGCAGGGCGGCCAGGACGAGGGCATGCTTGAGCATTGAATGTTCTCCGGTCTGTCGAGGTTCAGGGACGGCGTCGTGAACTCAGACCAGGGGAGAGGCGCGCGGATTGAGCGCCGGCCACAGTTGGCGCGGCGTCGGCTGGTGCGCGGGCAGTGGCGGTGACTGGGCGAAGCTGCGCCCGGGCGGGCTGTGCGGGTGCGGCGCGTGGCCGGTGAGGGCGAGCGCCGGAGCGCTGCCGGAACAGCACCAGCAGTGTTGCATGCCGGCGTGTTGGTCCTGCTGGCCGAGATCGATCTTGGCCAGGGACTGTACGTCGAACGTGGCCTTGCTCGCCCCGCTGGAGCAGAAGGCACCCCACAGCAACTGCTCGGCCGCACCCTTGGGCGCGGCCGAAGACAGCGGCATGGCCAGCAGGTTGAACAGCACTGCAAGGCAGGCTATCCAGGCAATGTGCCGACGTGGGGTCATGGAAAGATCCGGTCAGGAATCAGGTGGCTATTGTACGGCGCAGTATAGGGAAAAACGCCCCGGTGCGGTGATCTGCCGCAGAGGCGAGTCGCCCCGTCAAACCTTGCCGCGCCCCAGCAGCCCGCGCACGGTTTCCTGCAGGTCCGCCGGTAGCACCACGATCTTCGAATTGTCGCTGCCGGCCAGGTTATCCATGGCGTCGATGTAGCGCTCGCCCAGCAGGTACATGGCGGGGGTGGTTTCGTTACCCACCGCGTCGCGCACCAGCGAGATCGCCCGCGCCGAGGCTTCGGCCAGGCTGATCTGGGCTTCGGCATCGAGGCGGGCGGCCTGCAGGCGTGCCTCGGCTTCGAGGATCGCCGCCTGTTTGGCACCTTCGGCGCGGGTCACGTCGGCCTTGCGCTCACGCTCGGCGGCGGCCTGGCGTTCCATGGCCTTCTGCATGTTCTCCGAGGGCTTGATGTCCTGGATCTCCACCGAGCGCACGGTCACGCCCCAGTCTTCGGTCTGCTCGGACATCGCCTCGCGCAGGCGTGCCTTGATCTGCTCGCGGCTGGACAGCGCTTCGTCCAGGTCCATGGCGCCGACGATGGCGCGCAGCGAGGTCATGGTCAGGCTGGTGACGGCGAAGGAGAAATTCTGCACGCCATAGGAGGCTTTCTGCGGGTCCACCACTTTGGCGAAGCACAGGGCATTGGCGACGATCACCGCGTTGTCGCGGGTGATGATTTCCTGCTGCTGCACGTCGAGGATGATGTCCTTGGTCGGCAGGCGATAGGCGACCACGTCCATGTATGGCACGAGGATGTTCAAGCCGGGCTTGAGGGTGCTGTGGTAGCGACCCAGACGCTCGACGATCCACTCCTCGCCCTGGGGGACGATGCGCACGCCCTTGAACACGGTGATCAACACGAACAGCGCGATGGCGCCGACGACGATGAGGCTGGTCATTGCTAGCTTCCTTTCAGTAGAAATTCAGGGGCGGGTCACCCGCACGATGTTGCCTTCGATGGCGCTCAGGCGCACACGCTCGCCAGCGGCGATGTCGCTGTCGGCGATGCAGGTCCATTCTTCGTTGCCCAGCACGGGCTTCTGAAAACGCACACGGCCTTTCTGGAACTGCGACACGCTGGCGGTGAGCAGGCCGACTTCGCCGATCACGCTGTCGGCGGTCCAGCGCAGGTCAGGCTTCTTGTTGCGAAACACCTTGAACCACAGCAGCGTGGTGACGGAGGACAACGCCACCCACAGCAGCACTTGCATGTCCAGTTGCAGGGCCGGCGCGACCAGGGCGATCAACGCCACCAGCACGGCGCCGATGCCGAACCAGAGAATGAAGAAGGTCGGCAGCACCAGTTCCAGCAGGATCAGCGCGATGCCGAAGACGAGCCAGATCCACCATTGCATTTCCATATGGGCAGGGCCTTGCGGTGAGGGAGGCTGAAGTTTACGGCAGGGGGCCGCGACTGTCTTGTGCCTGAGCTTTGGCAGTGGTGAGGGCGGCGGGGGCTGGCGTGTTGGGGTCGCCGTTTGGCGTCCTGTAGGTGTGTCGCGCTCGGGATCGTGGGGCCGCTGTGCGGCCCAATCGCGACGCAAGGCCCACGCGGGCGTGCAGACTCCAAGAAGTTGAGCAAGACCAAGGGTCGGTGGTAGGTGAAAGACAGTTGGCCCCTACCGGGATTGCGCTCGCTTTATATCCTCGGCGCGGCATTCGGAACCGGGTAATCATGCGTTTGTTGTTCATCTACAGCGCATGATTTCCAGAATCCAGCGCGTCTTTTTGTGGGAGCGGCCTTGTGTCGCGATTGGACCGCACAGCGGTCCCGGCAATGGCAGCGGCGAAGCTGAAAACCGGGGACCGCTGCGCGCTCCAATCGCGACGCAAGGCCGCGAGAGCGTGCAGCCCCCAAAAGTTGAGCAAGACCACTGGTCGGTGATAGGTGAAAAGACTGTGGGCTGCTGAGAACGGGGCGAGCTGCCGGTGCGTGTATCGGGAAAATGGCGGAAGGCAGCGGGAGTCGAACCTGCCCGGGAACGGATGCCGTCCCCAACCGGGTTTGAAGCCCGGCCGCGCCACCGGGCGCGATTGCCTTCCTTGAATTCAGGGCCTGGGCTGTTGCCGGGCCAGGGCGCTGTCCGCGCGGATGTAGCGTTGATCGCCTACCCTGCGGGTCAGGCCAACACGGTCGAAGTACTCCAGTATTTGCACACTGCGCTTGCGACCGATGCACAACATATCGCGAAACGCCGCCACCTGCACTACCGGTGAGTCCTCGGCCTGGCTCAACAGCAACTCGACCATGCGCTGAAGCGTCTGCTGCGGATAGAACAGATCGCGCACCACCTGGTGCAGCACACCCAGGCGCGCCAGCTTGCGCATCAGCAATCGCACCTGCGCTTCCTCCACCTGCTCGGCAGCGGCCAAGGTCCTGACCCACGGCGGATCGAACGCGGCTTCGAGCAGGTGCGGCTGCAAGCGCGCCCACAAGGCGGTGTCGGCCTCGCTCAACTGCACCTTGTGATCCGGCAGATGAAGCCACGGACCACTGCTGGCGATGAAACCGTCGCTGAGCAATTCGTCCACCAGACTGACGAAGGTCGGCCGCTCCAGCGCCAGCGCGCAGAAGCGGCGCAGACGGTCGCGGTCAGGGCCGAGCTGGTCCGGTTCCTGAGCATGAAAACGGGCCAACTGCGCCAGGACGTCGCCGCGCAGCGCCTGCCACTGTTGGCGGTCGAACAGCACACTGCCTTGGCGCGTGGCGATCACCTCGACGCTCTCGGGCAATTGCCAGCTGTCGCGCAGCCGATTGAACTGGCGCTCCAGACGCTGCGGATCGAGCCCGGCCGGCGCGCTGGCGAGCAAGGCCGGCAGTGCCTGCTCCAGGTCGGTAGCCTCGCGCAGCACCTGCAATTGCCGCAGCCGTGCGTCGCTGCGACGGTGGCGACTGGGCGCGAACGGGTCGAGCACCCGGCCGCCGCCCAGGGTGCGCTGAGCGCGCTGGTCACGCAGCACCAGGCGGTCGCCATGCACGGCCTGCAGCGGCGCATTGAGCAGTAACTGGGCGAACATGCGCTGCCCGGCGGCCAGGGTCTGGCCCTCCAGCAGCGCCACCCGCGCCGTGACATCTTGCGTCCCGAGATGCACGTGCACCGCGCTGAAGTGTTCGAAGGCGCGGGGCTCGCTCGCCAGCAGCGTCAGCTCGATGTCGATGCGCGAACTGGGCGCGTGCAACCACGCTGGCACCAGCCAGTCGCCGCGGTGTACCTGCTCCACAGCCAAGCGCTCGGCACTGATGTTCAGCGCCACCCGCTGCCCGGCTTCGGCCACCAGCGCCGCCTGGTTCTGCGCATGCAAACCGCGCACGCGCACTGGCTTGCCGAGCTTGCCCAACAGCAGCGTGTCGCCCGTGCTCACCCGGCCGGCCAGCGCCGTGCCGGTGACCACCACACCCGCACCGGACACGGCGAAGGCGCGGTCGATGGCCAGGCGAAAACCGCCCTGAGTGGAGCGTCTGCGAACCTGGGACGCGGCCGCCAGCAGCGCCTGGCGCAGGGCCTCGACACCGGCCCCGGTCACGCTGGACAGCGGAAACTGCAACGCCCCGGCATAGGGGCCTGGCGCCAGCAACGCCTCGACCTGCTGCTGCACCTCGGCCACGCGCGCCGGTTCCACCCGGTCGCACTTGCTGATCGCCACCAGCGCCTGGGGAATGCCCAACAGCTCGATGATCGCCAGGTGCTCGCGGGTCTGCGGCATCACCCCGTCGTCCGCTGCGATCACCAGCAGGACCAGGTCGATACCCTGGGCCCCGGCCAGCATGTTGTGAATGAACCGCTCGTGCCCCGGCACATCGATGAAGCCGGTCAAGGGCTCGCCGTCGGCCAGGGCCGCGTAGCGGTAACCCAGGTCGATGGTCATGCCCCGGGCACGCTCTTCCTGACGGCGGTCGCCGACCTGCCCGGTGAGCGCTTCGAGCAACGCGGTCTTGCCGTGGTCGATGTGCCCGGCGGTGCCGACGATCACTGCACAGGCCCCAGGTGCAGCGCCGGCAGTTGCGCCAGCCACTGCGCCTCATCGTCCAACTGCCGCAGGTCGAGCCACAGGGCGTCGTCGTCGATGCGACCGAGCACCGGCACCGGCAGGCCACGCAGCGCCTGCTCCAGCACTCGCAAGCTACGTCCACGCAGTTTCTTCGACACGTGCGCGCGCAGGCACAGGGCTGCACTGGGCAGCCGCGCCACCGGCTGGCTGCCGCTGCCGATCATGCCCAGGGTCGGCTCGACGCTGACTGTCCAAGGCTCGCCCAGGCGCGCGGCCAGTTCCGGCGCCAGGCGCTCGGCCTGGGCGGCGATGTCAGCGTGTGGGCGCGTCAGTAGACGCAGGCTCGGCAGACGCTCGGCCAGCCGGTCCGGGTCGCGGTACAACGCCAGCACCGCCTCCAGCGCCGCCAGGGTGATCTTGTCGACGCGCAGGGCGCGCTTGAGCGGGTTCTTCTTGATCCGCGCGATCAGTTCCTTGCGGCCGACGATGATGCCCGCCTGCGGGCCGCCGAGCAGCTTGTCGCCGCTGAAGGTGACGATATCGGCACCGTCGAGCAGGGCCTGGCGCACCGTCGGCTCGGCCGGCAGGCCCCAGCGGGTGAGGTCGAGCAGGCTGCCGCTGCCCAGGTCTTCGAGCAACGGCAGTTGATGGGCATGGGCGATGCGTGCCAGTTCGGCGGTCGGCACCTGGGTGGTGAAGCCCTGGATGCTGTAGTTGCTGCAATGCACACGCATCAGCAGCCCGGTGCGCGGATTGATCGCCGCCTCGTAGTCGCGGGCGTGGGTACGGTTGGTGGTGCCGATCTCATGCAGTCGCACGCCGGCCCGGGCCATGATATCGGGAATGCGGAACGCGCCGCCGATCTCGATCAGTTCGCCCCGGGAGATGATGCCTTCGCGGCGTGCGCCCAGGCTGTTGAGCGCCAGCAGCACGGCGGCGGCGTTGTTGTTGACCACCGTGACCGCCTCGGCGCCGGTCAACTCGCGGATCAGGCCCTCGATCAAGTCGTCGCGGTCACCGCGCTTGCCGGTGGCCAGGTCGAACTCCAGGTTCAGGGGGTAGCGCGCAGCGGTCTGCATGGCTTCGACGGCCGCTTCGGGCAACAACGCACGCCCCAGGTTGGTGTGCAGCACCGTGCCGGTCAGGTTGAACACGCGCCGCACCTGGCTGCGCTGCTGAAGCGTCAGGCGCTCACCGGCGCGCCCGAGCAGCACCTCGGCGGCCAGTTCCACGGCACTCAGTTGACCCAGGCGAGCCGGCTCGCGCAGGTCGTCGAGCAACTGGCGCAGCGTGGCCAGGGTAGCATCGCGGCCATGGCGCTCGAGCAGAGGGGCGCAGGTGGGGTGACGCAGCAGGGTGTCGATGGATGGCAGACGTGGAGCGGGGGTGGCATTGCTTGACGACATGCGGGTACGACCTTGACTGATCCGGTGTCTGATTCGCGCTCATCGCCAATGAACCCGCTCCTGGCAGGAGCGGGCTCACGCGCAACGAGCACGACGAGATCCAGCAGTGTAGCCCGTTACCCGCCCCCTGGCGCCAGCATCAGGTTGGGCGCCATCCGCTGGAAGCCCTCCTCGTTCAGACGCATGTCCAGCGCCAGACTGGCCAGATCGTCGGCCAAGGCCTCGGCGGCCGCGTCGTTTTCCAGATAGCAGTGCTTGAGGTAGGTGTTGCAGCCCGGACAGCATTCGGCCCGCAACGGCGCCTTGCCCGGCCCGTGGCGGTCATCCTCCAGACTGGTGTAGCGCAAGTCCTTGCTCGACTCGCAGTACACGCACTTGACCCGCACCACATGCCACTCGCAGGCGCACAGCGAACAGGCCAGGTAGCGCAGCCCATTGTGCTTGCCGCGGTTGCGCACCAACCCGGCCATGGCCGGCGAGCCGCAGCAGGGGCACTGCGCCAGGCTGCCGCCCGGCTTGAGCTCATCACTGGGCAAGGCCCGTCGCCAACTGGCCCAGGCCGCCTGCAATGCCGCCCCGATGAACGGCACCAAGGCCGCCGGCAGCGCATCGTATTGGCCTCCGAGCAAGGCGATGCCCCAGCCCTTGCGCTGCACGTCATCGCTGTCGCGCAAGGTCTGCAACGCATCGGCCAGCGCACCCGGCGCAGGCGCATCGAAGCGATCAAGCAGCGCCTGCAGCCAGATCAGCCAGGGGCCCTCGCGCACCAGACTGTCGGCCGCCAGCGGCGGCAGACCATGGCTGATGCACAACCGCTGACGTGCCTCGGCCACCGGCACGTCGGAAGGCGGATCATCCAGCAACTGTTGCTGCACCCGGCACAGCCGGGCGATCAGCCGCAGGTACTCGCCCAGCGCATGGCCCTGCGCCAAATGCTCGAGGCGCAGCGCCCGCAGTTCGAACAGGTTGTCGGCGGGCAGGTGCAGAAACGGCGGCATCACCGCCGACGCTTCGATCTGCCCAGGTTCGAGAATCGTGCTCACGCGCTCATCCTTTCTTTCCACCGTGATTATGTGGCGTCTTGTCGCCGGTCACATCGCGGTACCACAGTTCATGATGCTTGCGTGCCCAGGCGCGGCTGACCCAACCATGCAGCATGGCGCCGATCGAGCCCTTGATCCAGATGCCGGCATAGATGTGCACGATGATGCTCAGCACCAGCACGAACGCCGCCAGGGCATGCATCAAGGTGGCCAGGCGGATCGCGCCGATACCGAAGAACGCGCTGAAGTAGGCGCGCCAGATCACCACACCGCTGACCAGCAGGATCAGCATGCACGCCAGCAAGGTCCAGAACAGCAGCTTCTGCCCGGCGTTGTACTTGCCAATTGGCGGCACGCCCTCTTCCTGGTTGCGCATCACCCGGTCGACGCGGCGCAGCCATAAACGGTCGTTGGCGGTGATGAAGTTGGCGCGCCAGAAGCGCACCACCAGGCCGAGGAAGAACACGAACATCGCCACGCCGAGAAACGGATGCAGGATCCGCGTCCACGGCCCACCGCCGAACAAGTTGCTCAGCCAGAACAACGCCGGATGGAACAGCGCCAGCCCGGACAGCCCGGCCATGAAGAACAGGATCGCGACGATCCAGTGGTTGGTCCGCTCGTTGGCGTTGTAGCGCAGGATAGGCTTGTTGTCGTTCATGGCCGCTGCTCCCCTTCCCCGCCGGGCTTGCCCGGATCATAGACATGCACTGCCGGGTCCACCTGATGCACGCCCGTATCGGCAGGCTCAGGGCGCTCGTCCTCTTCCACCCGCTGTGGACCGACGCGCACGTAGTGGAAGAAGCCGGCCAGCACCGCCGCGCCCATCGCCAGCAGCGACAGCGGCTTGCTGATGCCCTTCCACAGCCCCACCAGCGGGCTGATCACCGGCTGATCCGGCAACCCGGCGTACAGCCTCGGCGTGTCGGCATGGTGCAGCACATACATCACATGGGTGCCGCCCACCCCATCCGGGTCGTACAGGCCAGCGTTCTCGTAGCCGCGCGACTTGAGATCGACGATGCGTTCGTCGGCATGTACCTTCATCTCGTCCTTGCTGCCGAAGACGATCGCCCCGGTCGGGCAGGTCTTCACGCACGCCGGCTCCAGCCCCACGGCCACGCGGTCGGAACACAGGCTGCACTTGTAGGCCTTGTGGTCTTTCTGCGAGATCCGCGGAATGTTGAACGGGCAGCCGGTGATGCAGTAGCCGCAACCGATGCAGTGGTCCTGGTTGAAGTCGACGATGCCGTTGGCGTGCTTGATGATCGCACCCGGGCTTGGGCAGGCCTTCAGGCAGCCGGGCTCGGCGCAGTGCATGCAGCCGTCCTTGCGGATCAGCCACTCCAGGTTGCCATCGTCACGCTCGTGCTCGGTGAAGCGCATCAGGGTCCAGGTGTCGGCGGTCAGGTCCTGCGGGTTGTCGTAGGTGCCGTGGTTGTGGCCAACCTCGTCACGCAGTTCGTTCCATTCCGAGCACGCCACCTGGCAGGCCTTGCAGCCGATGCACTTGGTGGTGTCGATCAGCTTGGCGACTTGCTCTTGCTGACGGACCGAGGACGGAACGGTCGTGGTGGCCGAGCGGGCGATGATATCTTGCTGGGCCATCAGATTTTCTCCACGTTGACGAGGAACGACTTGGACTCCGGCGTCTGGGTATTGCCATCACCGAGGAACGGCACCAGGGTGTTGGTCAGGTAGCCATGCCGGGTCGAACCGGTGAAGCCCCAGTGCAGCGGGATGCCGATCTGGTGCACGGTCTGGTTGTTGACCTGCAGCGGACGGATCCGCTTGGTCACCACCGCCACCGCCTCGATGTGCCCGCGCTTGCACGACACCCGCACCCGATCACCGGCCTTGATGCCCTTCTCGCCCGCCAGCACCTCGCCAATTTCCACGAACTGCTCGGGCTGGATGATGGCGTTGAGCCGAGCGTGCTTGCTCCAGAAGTGGAAGTGCTCGGTCAGCCGGTAGGTGGTCGCCGCGTAAGGGAACTCATCACGTGTGCCGAGGGTTTCCCACACCGAATCGAAGATCCGTCCGGCCGGATTGCTGATGACCTTCTTGTTGTTCGGGTGCAGCGGGTTGATCCCGATCGGCGTTTCGAACGGCTCGTAGTGCTCGGGGAACGGCCCTTCGGCCATCTTGTCGATGGCGAAGAAGCGCGCCACGCCCTCGGGGTTCATGATGAACGGGTTCATCCCCGCTTCAGGCGGCGAATCGACCTTGAAGTCCGGCACATCGGTGCCGCCCCAGGACTTGCCGTTCCACCACACCAGACGCTTCTTCTGCGCATCCCACGGCTTGCCTTGCGGGTCGCTCGACGCACGGTTGTAGAGAATGCGGCGGTTGGCCGGCCAGGCCCAGGCCCAGTTCTGCGCCTGGTGCATGCCGTACGGGTCGCTGTTGTCGCGCCGGGCCATCTGGTTGCCCTGCTCGGTCCAGCAGCCGGCGAAGATCCAGCAGCCGGACGCCGTGCTGCCGTCGTCCTTGAGCTGACCGAACCCGGACAACTGCTGGCCGCCCTTGACCGTCAGGCCGGTGGCGTCGGTCATGTCGGTGACGGCGTAACCGTTCATCTCCTTGGCCAACTCTTCCGGCGAGGGTTCGTCGGGGATCTTGTACGGCCAACTGATGTTGAGCAGCGGGTCTGCGTAGCTGCCGCCTTCGGTCTTGTAGCGCTGGCGCAGGCGCAGGAACAGCTCACTCATGATCTGCACGTCGGTGCGGGTCTCGCCCGGACCATCGGCGCCCTTCCAGTGCCACTGCAGCCAGCGGCTGCTGTTGACCAGCGAGCCATCTTCCTCGGCGAAGCACGTGGTGGGCAGGCGAATCACTTCGGTCTGGATGCTGGATGTGTCGACATCGTTGTACGGGCCGACATTGCGCCAGAACTCGGACGTTTCGGTGGCCAGCGGGTCCATGACGACCAGCCACTTGAGCTTGCCCAGCGCGGCGGTGACGCGGTTTTTATCCGGCAGCGCGGCAATGGGGTTGAAGCCCTGGCACATATAGCCGTTGACCTTGCCCTGGCTCATCATCTCGAACATGCGCAGCACGTCGTAGGCGGCCACGTCGAGCTTGGGCAGCCAATCGTAGCCCCAGTTGTTCTCGGCGGTGGCGTTGTCGCCATACCAGGCCTTCATCAGGCTGACGTGGAACTTGCCGTAGTTCTGCCAGTACGACAACTGCCCCGGACGCAGCGGCTTGGAGGCGCGCTTGTCGATGTAGGCGGCGTAGTCCTGCTCGGCGTCGCCTGCCAAGGTCAGGTAGCCCGGCAGCGAGTTCGACAGCAGCCCGAGGTCGGTCAGTCCCTGGATGTTGGAGTGCCCGCGCAGGGCGTTGACGCCACCGCCAGGCATGCCGACGTTGCCCAGCAGCAACTGGACCATGGCCGCGCTGCGAATGATCTGCGCGCCGATCGAATGCTGGGTCCAGCCCAGGGCATAGAGGATCGTCATGGTCTTGCCCGGCGCCGAGCACGTGGCGATCTCTTTCCACACCTTCATCATCTGATCGAGGGGCATGCCGCAGGTCATGCTGGCGATTTCCGGCGTGTAGCGGCTGTAGTGCTGCTTCATCAACTGGAACACGCAGCGTGGATGCTGCAGCGTCGGGTCGACCTTGGCGTAGCCGTCCTCGCCGAGCTCGTAACCCCAACCAGACTTGTCGGCATAGATCCGCTTGGCCGCGTCGTAGCCACTGAACAGGCCATCTTCGAAGCCATAGCCTTCTTTGACGATGAACGACACGTCGGTGTAGTTGCGCACGTACTCGTGCTGGATCTGATCAGTGCTCAGCAGGTAGTTGATCAGGCCGCCCATGAAGGCGATGTCGCTGCCGGTACGAATCGGCGCGTAGTAGTCCGCCACCGAAGCGGTACGGGTGAAGCGCGGATCGACCACGATCAAGCGCGCCTTGTTGTGCGCCTTGGCCTCGGTGACCCATTTGAATCCGCAGGGATGGGCCTCGGCTGCGTTGCCGCCCATGACCAGCACCAGGTTTGCGTTGGCGATATCGGACCAGTGATTGGTCATCGCGCCACGGCCGTACGTCGGGGCAAGACTTGCCACCGTCGGGCCGTGTCAGACACGCGCCTGGTTATCGAACCCCAGCATGCCGAGAGAACGGATGACCTTATGGGTCAGGTAGCCTGCTTCGCTGGACGCTGCCGACGCCGCGAGGAAGCCGGTGGTCAACCAGCGATTGACCGTCTGCCCTTGGGCGTTCTTCTCGATGAAGTTGGCATCGCGGTCCTGCTTCATCAGCGCGGCGACGCGATCCAGCGCCTCGTCCCAGCTGACCCGCACCCACTCATTGCTGCCGGGTTTGCGCACTTCGGGGTACTGCAGGCGGCTCGGGCTGTGGATGAAGTCGAGCAGGCCGGCACCTTTGGGGCACAGGGTGCCGCGGTTGACCGGGTGATCGGCATCGCCTTCGATGTGGATGATGTTCTGTTTGACGTTCTTGCCCGCATCGCCCTGGCTGTACAGGATCAGGCCGCAGCCGACCGAGCAGTAGGGACAGGTGTTGCGGGTTTCTTTGGTGTGCGTCAGCTTGAAGTGGCGCACCTGCTCGGCGAACGCGGGCGTCGGGGCCATGCCCAACGCCGCGAGGCTAGAGCCTCCAAGGCCGACAGCGGCGACCTTGAAGAATTGCCGACGGTTGAGATCCATCGTGCACTCCTGATCAGGTTTGGACGCACGGTCATGGCCGGCGCCTCTCGGAAATCACGGCGGCGACATACAGAGGTCGCCAACGCTAAGACTAGCCGATAACACTGAAAGTGCGGTGACATGGATCAGTAAAAGCCGTAGGAATCTGTAGTAGGACCTGACCAACGGACTGGCACCACCTCCCCGCTCAAGGGCAGCAGGCTGTGCAGTGGCCGGCCAGTCCGCCAAAAGCCCACCCTCAACGCAGCAAATTGTTCTTCGCCAGATTCACCAACTCCTTGGCCCGACCATCCATGACCGCACGCAGCATGAACAGGCCGAAGCCTTTGACGTTCTCGGCGGTGATTTCCGGCGGCATGATCAATTCCTGTCGCTCACTCACCACATCGACCAACACCGGCCCATCGTGGGCGAAGGCCTCGCGCAGCGCCGCTTCGAGTTCCTGCGGTTGCTCCACTCGAATGCCCTTGATGCCCATGCTTTGAGCGAACGTGGCGAAGTTGGGGTTCTTGAGCTCGCAGCCGGTATCCAACAGGCCGCTGGCTTTCATCTCCATTTCCACGAAGCCCAAAGTGCCGTTGTTCAGCACGATCACCTTGACCGGCAGATTGGCCTGACTCAGGGTGAGGAAATCGCCCATCATCATGCTGAAACCTCCATCACCCGACATCGACACCACTTGCCGCCCCGGACAGCTCGCCTGGGCGCCGATGGCCTGCAGCATGGCATTGGCCATCGAGCCATGGTTGAACGAGCCAATCAGCCTGCGCTGACCGTTCATCTTCAGGTAACGCGCCGCCCAGGCGGTGGGCGTACCGACATCACAGGTGAAGATGGCGTCCTCGTCGGCCATCTCGCTCACCAGTCGATTGAGGTATTGCGGATGGATGATCGCGCTGTTGGGGCTGCTTTCGGCAAGCCCATCAAGGCTCTTGCGGGCGTCGCGATAGTCGGCCAAGGCCTTGTCCAGGTGAGCAGTGTCGGTGCGCTCCGGCAGACGGGGCAGCAGTTGCTCGAGCGTGTGCTTGATGTCGCCGATCAGGCCAATCTCCAGCGCGCAGCGATTGCCCAGCGCCTCGGGCTTCAAATCGATTTGGGCAATACGTGCTTTCTCGGGGAAGAATTGCCGGTAAGGGAAGTTGCTACCCAGCATCAGCAGTGTGTCGCAATCCTTCATGGCATTGAAACCCGACGCGAAGCCGATGAGCCCCGTCATGCCGACGTCGTAGGGATTGTCATACTCCAGGTGCTCCTTGCCCCGCAGCGCATGCACGATGGGTGCCTTCAACTGCCTGGCCAGGGCGACCACTTCAGCGTGGGCGCCGGCGCAGCCTGCCCCGCACAGCAGCGTGATGCGTTTGCCGGCGCTCAGGAACTGCGCCAGCTCATCGAGTTTGCCAGGTTCAGGCACCACCACCGGCGGTGTAGGCGTCAACCACCGGCCGACCTTGGCATCGAGCGGGGCCAGCGCCACGTCGCCGGGAATCACCACCACCGCCACCCCGCGCCGGCTGACCGCCACACGCATGGCGCGCTCGAGAATCTGCGGCAACTGCTCGGGCCGCGACACCAGTTCGACGTAGTGACTGCACTCTTTGAACAGCGATTCGGGGTGAGTGGCCTGGAAGTAGTCGATGCCGATCTCGCTGCTGGGGATGTGCGCGGCGATCGCCAGCACCGGCACACCGCTGCGATGGCAATCGAACAGGCCATTGATCAGGTGCAGGTTGCCCGGTCCACAGCTCCCGGCGCACACCGCCAGCTCGCCAGTGAGATGGGCCTCGCCGCCGGCGGCGAAGGCACCGGCTTCTTCGTTGCGCATGTGAATCCAGTCCAGTCCACCCAGGCGGCGCATGGAGTCGGTGAACCCGTTCAATGAATCGCCGACAACCCCGTAAACACGTTTGACGCCGGCTTGTTTGAGGGTGTTGACCATGAAATCAGCAGCGGTGGCCATGGGAGGGTCCTTGAATGACGGTGAGTTCAAGGTCTGAGTCCAGGCAAAACGCGCGTGTTCCAACGCAATCATTAAGAAAAAGCTAAGCGGCCCAACGATCAGTCGTCACATTCGGTGGAATGGATATTGGCGGGCAGAAAAAAAGCGAAGCCAGGTTTCTGGCTTCGCTTTGGGTGTTTACCGCGTCGAGGACGGTTTCTCAGAACGGAATATCGTCATCGAAGCTGTCGAAGTCAGCGGCGGGCTGGGGTGCCTGCTGCTGTGGCGCGGGACGCTGCTGTGCCTGCTGCGGACGCGGCGCCTGCTGACGTGGTGGGGCTTGGTTGTATTGCTGCTGACCACCGCCCTGGTTGTAGTTGTTGCCACCACCCTGGTTGTACTGATCGCCGCCTTGCTGGTTCTGCGGACGGCCGCCGAGCAGCTGCATGGTGCCCTGCATGTCGACGATGATTTCGGTGGTGTAACGCTTGATGCCGTCCTTCTCCCACTCACGGGTCTGCAGCTTGCCTTCGATGTAGCACTGCGAACCCTTGCGCAGGTACTCGCCAGCGATCTCGGCCACTTTGCCGAACAGCGAGACGCGGTGCCACTCGGTGCGTTCGACCTTCTGTCCCGACTGCTTGTCGGTCCACTGTTCGCTGGTGGCCAGGCTCAGGTTGGTCACGGCGTTACCGTTGGGCAGGTAGCGGACTTCGGGATCCTGGCCGCAGGTACCGACCAGAATGACTTTGTTAACCCCACGGGCCATAACGTTCTCCTAGGCTTCGCACGCCGTCGGGGCTGGGTTCACCAGACGCTCTAGGGTCGCACGGTCCAAAATTTTCGTATCCAGTTTGATATAGATGGCGGCTTCTTCTGCCACCACCACGGCGTCGGTCACACCCGTCACGGCCATCAGACGTTCGGCCAGTCCGGCTTCCCGAACCGCCTCCGGCGTCAGCGGCATACGCAGGCTGGTGACATAAGGCGGTTCGTTCATGCCCAAGGCAGATACCAGCCAGATACCACACAGTACAGCACATCCGAGGAACACCGTGCCCAGACCACCGTGCTGGAACAACCAGCCACCGATGATGCCTCCCAGCGCCGCGCCGAGGAACTGGCTCGTGGAATAGACTCCCATGGCCGTCCCCTTGCCGCCAGCGGGCGACACCTTGCTGACCAGCGAAGGCAAGGATGCCTCCAACAGGTTGAAGGCCGTGAAGAATATCACGGTGCCGGTCACCAATGCCCGCAGGTCGTCAGCCCAGCGCCAGAAGAACACCTCGGTGAGCAGCAGCACGGTGACTGCACCCACCAACACGCGCTTCATCTTGCGCTTCTTTTCGCCGTAGATGATGAAGGGCACCATTGCAAAAAATGAGATCAGCAATGCGGTTAGGTATACCCACCAGTGCTGTTCCTTGGGTAACCCGGCCCGCTCTACGAAGGCCAGTGGCAGGGCCACGAAGCTGGCCATGAGGATCGCGTGCAGCACGAAAATGCTCAGGTCCAGGCGTAGAAGGTCCGGATTGCGTAGGGTCGGACCGAGGGCCTGACGTGCCACGCCCGATTCTCGATGCTGCAACACGCTGTGCGTGCTGGGCACGACGAAGGCGATCAAGGCGATACCCACTACCGCCAGTCCTGCGGTGGCGAGGAACAATCCTGACAAACCGAAGGCACTTGTCAGCAACGGGCCAACCACCATGGCAACGGCGAACGACACGCCGATGCTCATGCCGATCATGGCCATGGCCTTGGTGCGGTGTTGCTCGCGGGTCAGGTCGGAAAGCAGGGCCATGACGGCTGCGGAAATGGCACCCGCCCCCTGCAGAATACGGCCGGCGATCACGCCCCAGATCGAATCGGCCTGCGCCGCCAGTACGCTGCCCAGGGCGAACACCACCAGCCCCAGGTAGATCACCGGGCGTCGGCCAATCCGGTCGGAAATCATCCCGAACGGAATCTGCAGGACCGCCTGGGTCAGGCCATAGGCACCGATGGCCAGACCGATCAGCGCGGGTGTGGCGCCGGCCAGGTCCATGCCGTAGGTGGCCAGCACGGGCAAGACCATGAACATACCCAGCATACGAAAGGCAAAGACCAGGGCAAGGCCGCCTGCGGCGCGGGTTTCGCTGCCGCTCATGCGTTCTTGATGGATGTCGTGCATGGATGAACCTCGTCTGAACCGGCGGCGATTCTATCAGTCCCACGACCAGACGGCATCTGCGCGACGCTTTGCCGCGTAGTGGCAGCGCGCCGTATACTTCTTCGTTTACGCCCGCCGAGCGAGGCTGCTTTGGACACGATCCTGATCCGTGGGGCACGCACCCACAACCTGAAGAACATCGACCTGACCCTGCCACGGGACAAACTGATCGTCATCACCGGTCTGTCCGGTTCCGGCAAGTCTTCCCTGGCCTTCGACACCCTCTACGCCGAGGGCCAACGTCGCTACGTGGAGTCGCTGTCGGCCTATGCCCGACAGTTCCTGTCGATGATGGAAAAGCCCGACGTCGACACCATCGAAGGCTTGTCGCCGGCGATTTCCATCGAGCAGAAGTCCACATCGCACAACCCGCGCTCGACCGTGGGCACCATCACCGAAATCTACGACTACCTGCGCCTGCTGTACGCGCGCGTGGGCACACCGCGCTGCCCGGATCACGACATCCCGCTGGAGGCGCAGACCGTCAGCCAGATGGTCGACCTGGTGCTGGAACAACCCGAGGGCAGCAAGCTGATGCTGCTGGCACCGGTGGTGCGCGAGCGCAAGGGCGAGCACTTGGCGGTGTTCGACGAGATGCGCGCCCAAGGCTTCGTCCGCGCCCGGGTCAACGGCAAGCTCTACGAGCTGGATGAACTGCCTAAGCTCGACAAGCAGAAAAAGCACAGCATCGACGTGGTGGTCGACCGCTTCAAAGTCCGCGAAGACCTGCAGCAGCGTCTGGCCGAGTCGTTCGAGACGGCCTTGAAACTGGCCGACGGCATCGCCCTGGTGGCGCCGATGGACGACGACAGCGGTGAAGACATGATCTTCTCGGCGCGCTTCGCCTGCCCCGTGTGCGGCCATGCGATCAGCGAGCTGGAACCCAAGTTGTTTTCCTTCAACAACCCGGCCGGTGCCTGTCCGACCTGCGACGGCCTGGGGGTCAAGCAGTTCTTCGACACCAAGCGCCTGGTCAACGCCGAGCTGACCCTGGCCGAAGGCGCGATCCGCGGCTGGGACCGGCGCAATGTGTATTACTTCCAGATGCTCGGCTCATTGGCCGCGCACTATGGCTTCAGTCTCGACCAGCCTTTCGGCGAACTGGCGGCCGAGCACCAGAAGGTCATCCTGCAGGGCAGTGGCAAGCACAGCGTCGACTTCAAGTACCTCAACGACCGCGGCGACATCGTCAAACGCTCGCACCCCTTCGAAGGCATCGTGCCGAATCTGGAGCGGCGCTACCGCGAAACCGAGTCGGCCACCGTCCGCGAGGAACTGGCCAAGTTCCTCGGCACCCAGCCCTGTCCAGACTGCCGCGGCACTCGCTTGCGCCGCGAGGCACGGCATGTCTGGGTCGGTGAGAAGACGCTGCCGGCGGTCACCAACCTGCCGATCGGCGACGCCAGCGAATACTTCGCTGCGCTAACCCTGACCGGCCGACGTGGCGAGATCGCGGCGAAGATCTTGAAGGAAATCTGCGAGCGGCTGCAGTTTCTGGTCAACGTGGGCCTGGACTACCTCACCCTCGACCGCAGCGCCGAAACGCTCTCCGGGGGCGAAGCGCAGCGCATCCGCCTGGCCAGCCAGATCGGTGCGGGCCTGGTGGGGGTCATGTACATCCTCGACGAGCCATCGATCGGCCTGCACCAGCGTGACAACGATCGCCTGCTGGCCACCCTCAACCACCTGCGCGACCTGGGCAACACGGTGATCGTGGTGGAGCACGATGAGGACGCCATTCGCCTGGCCGACTATGTCGTGGACATTGGCCCAGGCGCTGGTGTGCATGGCGGGCAGATCGTCGCCGAAGGTACGCCGGACGAGGTCATGGCCCATCCAGACTCGGTGACCGGCATGTACCTGTCCGGTCGCAAGAAGATCGTCGTCCCGGCCAAGCGCACACCCCGCAACAAGAAGCTGCAACTCAAGCTGAAAGGCGCGCGCGGCAACAACCTGCAGAATGTCGATCTGGAAGTCCCCATTGGCTTGCTGACGTGCGTCACCGGGGTTTCGGGGTCAGGGAAATCGACACTGATCAACAACACCCTGTTCCCCCTGGCCGCCACCGCCCTGAACGGTGCCAGCAGCCTGGAGCCGGCCGCCCACGGCAGCATTGACGGCCTGCAGCACCTGGACAAAGTGGTCGACATCGACCAGAGCCCAATCGGTCGTACCCCACGCTCCAACCCGGCGACTTACACCGGCATTTTCACGCCGATTCGCGAGCTCTTCGCGGGCGTGCCAGAGTCACGCTCACGCGGCTACGGTCCAGGACGGTTTTCTTTCAACGTCAAGGGCGGACGCTGCGAGGCGTGCCAGGGCGATGGCCTGATCAAAGTGGAGATGCACTTCCTGCCAGATATCTACGTGCCGTGCGATGTGTGCAAGAGCAAGCGCTACAACCGCGAAACGCTGGAGGTCAAGTACAAGGGCAAGAACATCCACGAAGTGCTGGAAATGACCATCGAGGACGCCCGCGAGTTCTTCGATGCGGTTCCGGCACTGGCGCGCAAACTGCAGACGCTGATGGATGTGGGTTTGTCTTATATCAAGCTGGGACAATCGGCGACGACGTTGTCGGGCGGTGAAGCGCAGCGAGTGAAACTGTCGCGCGAGCTGTCCAAGCGCGATACGGGCAAGACCCTGTACATCCTTGACGAGCCCACTACAGGCTTGCACTTTGCCGATATCCAGCAACTCCTGGACGTCCTTCACCGTTTGCGCGACCACGGCAACACCGTGGTGGTGATCGAGCACAACCTGGATGTGATCAAAACCGCGGACTGGCTGGTGGACCTGGGTCCAGAAGGGGGCTCACGCGGCGGGCAGATCATCGCCTGCGGCACACCGGAAGAGCTCAGCAAGATGAAGCAATCCTACACCGGCCACTATCTGAAACCGCTATTGGAACGGGACCGGGCATAACGCAAAAGGCCGCGCCTATAAAATTGTGCAGATCCGATGATCTGCACAGTCTTGTAAGT
The DNA here is from genome assembly GCF_030658255.1 of Pseudomonas sp. RAC1. Lineage (NCBI taxonomy): Bacteria > Pseudomonadati > Pseudomonadota > Gammaproteobacteria > Pseudomonadales > Pseudomonadaceae > Pseudomonas > Pseudomonas sp. RAC1. The sequence continues at coordinate 16,270 of NZ_JAUTXS020000026.1, read as the reverse complement.
GCGGCCTCATGTGCCGAGAGGGCTAAACAGCCCTGCTGGTGTCACATCTGCGATTGCAGGTAGTTCTGCAGCCCGATGGATTTGATCAACCCCTGCTGCTTTTCCAGCCAGTACGTGTGATCTTCCTCGGTATCAGCCAACTGCGCGCGCAGGATGTCACGGCTGATGTAATCCTTGTGCGACTCGCACAACTCGATGCCCTTGCACAGGGCAGCACGCACTTTGTACTCCAGGCGCAAGTCGGCGGCGATCATCTCAGGCACTGTGGTGCCGATATCGAGGTCGTCCGGCCGCATGCGCGGCGTGCCTTCAAGCATGAGGATACGACGCATCAGAGCATCGGCGTGCTGCGCCTCTTCTTCCATCTCGTGATTGATACGCTCGTAGAGCTTCGAAAGGCCCCAGTCTTCGTACATGCGCGAGTGGATGAAATACTGATCGCGTGCCGCCAGTTCGCCCGTGAGCAACGTGTTGAGGTAATCGATGACGTCCGGGTGACCTTGCATCGCCCTGATACTCCTGAATAACGCTTGATAGGCTCATAGTGTGAACCATGATTCTCCCAAGGTCACTCGATACCGCGCAATTTATGCGAAAAAACTCGACAAACAGTAGTGATTTTCATTGAAAAACCGCCCAAATGCGGGCGGTTCTCCTTATCACTTCGACTCAGAACAGATTGATGCCCAGCGCTTTGGCAACCCCGCCACCATAAGCCGGATCGGCTTTATGGAAGTGCTGCAACTGGCGTCGAACCACTTCTTCCGTCACACCCGCCATAGTGCCTGCGATGTTGTCGATCAACAGCGCTTGTTGATCAGGACTCATCAACCGGAACAGTGCACCGGCATGGCTGTAGTAGTCGTCGTCCTCACGATGATCGTGACGATCGGCTGCGCCATTGAGCGCCAAGGCGGGTTCCGCGTGGCGCGGGGACTGCTTGGGCGCGTCGGCGAAGCTGTTTGGCTCGTAGTTAGGAGCACTGCCATAGCTACCCATGCTCATGGCACCGTCGCGCTGATAGCTGTTTACCGCGCAGCGCGGCGCATTCACCGGCAAGTGTTGGTGATTGGTACCGACGCGGTAACGATGGGCGTCAGCGTAAGCGAACACGCGACCCTGCAGCATACGATCGGGCGACAAGCCCACGCCCGGCACCATGTTGCTCGGCCCGAATGCAGCCTGCTCGACTTCGGCGAAGTAGTTGAGCGGATTGCGGTTGAGCTCAAGCACGCCAACTTCGATCAGTGGATATTCTTTCTGCGACCAGGTCTTGGTGACGTCGAACGGGTTTTCGGCTCGGTTGGCAGCCTCCTCCTCGCTCATGACCTGAATGCATACTGTCCAACGCGGATAGTTGCCCTGCTCGATGGCCTCGAACAAGTCACGCTGGGCGTAGTCAGGGTCAGTACCTGCGATACGCGCAGCATCGGCCGGCGTCAGGTTCTTGATGCCCTGCTGCGTCTTGAAGTGCCATTTGACCCAGGTGCGCTGTCCCTCGGCGTTTATCAGGCTGTAGGTGTGGCTGCCGAAGCCGTGCATGTGGCGGTAGCCATCCGGAATGCCACGATCAGAGAACAGGATGGTGACCTGGTGCAGCGCCTCAGGCGAATGCGACCAGAAGTCCCACATCATCTGCGCACTTTTCAGGTTGGTCTGAGGGTTGCGCTTCTGCGTGTGGATGAAGTCGGGGAACTTGAGTGGATCGCGAATGAAGAACACGGGCGTGTTGTTACCCACGATGTCCCAGTTGCCCTCTTCGGTATAGAACTTGACGGCGAAGCCACGTGGATCGCGTTCGGTGTCGGCAGAGCCGCGCTCGCCACCTACGGTAGAGAACCGCACGAAGGTTTCGGTCTGCTTGCCGATGCCATCGAAAAGCCGAGCATTGGTGTACTCAGTGACATCGCGAGTCACGGTGAAGGTGCCATAGGCACCCGAGCCTTTTGCATGCACACGGCGCTCAGGGATGTTTTCGCGGTTGAAATGGGCAAGCTTTTCGATCAGGTGGAAATCGTCAAGCAGCAATGGACCGCGCGGACCGGCGGAGCGGGAATTCTGGTTGTCGGCAACGGGTGCACCGCTGGCGGTGGTGAGGATCTTGCTCATGGGCTCTCCTTATCAGACGCAAATGTCGGCTTGATCGGCTTTGGGAGCAGTATGGCGAGCACAGATACAAAGATCTAATGCATTGATATTTTATGTTCGATAGATTTTTACAATTTATTCGAATACAAAAAACCGGGCACTAGGCCCGGTTCTCTGTAGCAGACGGAACGTCTTACTCGGCAGCTTCTACAGCACCACCGACTGGACGATCAACCAGCTCGACGTACGCCATAGGCGCGTTGTCGCCAGCGCGGAAACCGCACTTCAGGATACGCAGGTAGCCGCCCTGACGGGTGGCGTAGCGCTTGCCCAGATCGTTGAACAGTTTGCCAACGGCAGACTTCGAACGGGTACGGTCGAAGGCCAGACGACGATTGGCAACGCTGTCTTCCTTGGCCAGGGTGATCAGCGGCTCGGCAACGCGGCGCAGTTCCTTGGCTTTCGGCAGGGTGGTTTTGATCAGCTCGTGCTCGATCAACGACACTGCCATGTTCTGGAACATAGCCTTGCGGTGAGAGCTGGTACGGCTCAGGTGACGTCCACTTTTACGATGACGCATGATTCATTCCTTACCAAACACTACGTTCGGTGATTACGACGATCAGGCAGTCGCCTTGTCGTCTTTCTTAAGACTTGCAGGCGGCCAGTTGTCGAGGCGCATGCCGAGAGACAGACCACGAGAGGCCAGGACGTCCTTGATTTCGGTCAGGGACTTCTTGCCCAGGTTAGGAGTCTTCAACAGCTCTACTTCGGTACGCTGAATCAGGTCGCCGATGTAGTAGATGTTCTCCGCCTTGAGGCAGTTGGCCGAACGTACAGTCAGTTCCAGGTCGTCAACCGGGCGCAGCAGGATCGGATCGATCTCGTCTTCCTGCTCGACCACGACCGGCTCGCTGTCACCTTTGAGGTCGACGAACGCGGCCAGCTGCTGTTGCAGGATGGTCGCGGCCCGACGGATGGCCTCTTCAGGATCCAGGGTGCCGTTGGTTTCCAGATCGATGACCAGCTTGTCCAGGTTGGTACGCTGTTCAACACGGGCGTTCTCGACCACGTAGGCGATACGACGCACCGGGCTGAACGAAGCGTCCAGCTGAAGACGGCCAATGCTGCGGCTTTCATCTTCGTCGGTTTGACGGGAGTCGGCCGGCTCGTAACCACGACCACGAGCTACGGTGAGCTTCATGTTCAGGGCGCCGTTGGACGCCAGGTTCGCGATTACGTGATCGGGGTTGACGATCTCGACATCGTGATCCAGCTGAATATCGGCAGCGGTAACCACCCCCGAACCCTTTTTCGACAAGGTCAGCGTAACTTCGTCACGACCGTGCAGCTTGATAGCCAGACCTTTGAGGTTCAACAGGATTTCAATGACGTCTTCCTGTACACCTTCGATCGCGGAGTACTCATGGAGTACGCCATCGATCTCGGCCTCGACTACTGCACAGCCAGGCATGGAGGACAACAGGATGCGGCGCAGCGCGTTGCCCAGGGTATGGCCGAAACCACGCTCGAGAGGCTCGAGCGTGATCTTGGCGCGGGTTGGACTGACCACCTGAACGTCGATGTGACGGGGCGTCAGGAACTCATTTACCGAAATCTGCATGGATGCACCTATTTTCTAGCCCTTACTTGGAGTAGAGCTCGACAATCAGGTTTTCGTTGATGTCGGCGGACAGGTCGCTGCGAGCAGGAACGTTCTTGAAAACGCCCGACTTTTTAGCGGAATCAACGTCTACCCACTCAACGCGGCCACGCTGAGAGCACAGTTCAAGGGCCTGAACAATGCGCAGCTGGTTCAGCGACTTCTCGCGAACTGCGACCACGTCACCCGGACGAACTTGGTAGGATGGAATGTTTACGGTCTTACCGTTGACGCTGATCGCTTTGTGCGAAACCAGCTGACGGGACTCGGAACGAGTCGAGCCGAAGCCCATACGGTAGACGACGTTATCCAGACGGCACTCGAGCAGTTGCAGCAGGTTCTCACCGGTTGCGCCTTTTTTCGAGGCAGCAGCTTGGTAGTAACCGCGGAACTGACGCTCCAGAACACCGTAGATACGACGGACTTTTTGTTTCTCGCGCAGCTGGGTACCGTAGTCGGACTGACGGCCACGGCGCTGGCCGTGGATACCTGGGGCTGCTTCGATGTTGCACTTCGATTCCAGAGCGCGAACGCCGCTCTTCAGGAACAGATCGGTGCCTTCACGACGAGACAGTTTGCATTTTGGACCAATGTAACGTGCCATTCTTCTGTCTCCTGATTACACGCGACGCTTCTTCGGCGGACGGCACCCGTTATGCGGGATAGGCGTCACGTCGGTGATGCTGGCGATCTTGTAGCCGCAGCTGTTCAATGCACGAACGGCGGACTCACGACCTGGACCTGGACCCTTGACGTTCACGTCGAGGTTCTTCAGACCGTATTCCAGCGCAGCTTGACCAGCACGCTCAGCAGCGATCTGAGCTGCGAACGGGGTGGATTTGCGCGAACCACGGAAACCCGAACCACCGGAAGTCGCCCAGGACAATGCGTTGCCCTGACGATCGGTGATGGTCACGATGGTGTTGTTGAAAGAAGCGTGGATGTGGGCGATGCCATCAACCACTGTCTTTTTGACTTTCTTACGAGGACGAGCAGCAGGTTTTGCCATGTCTATATTCCTGGGCGATTACTTGCGGATCGGCTTACGCGGGCCCTTACGGGTGCGTGCGTTGGTCTTGGTGCGCTGACCGCGAACCGGCAGACCTTTACGATGGCGCAGGCCGCGATAGCAACCCAGGTCCATCAAGCGCTTGATCTTCATGTTGATGTCACGACGCAGGTCACCTTCGGTGGTGAACTTCGCAACTTCGCCACGCAGGGTTTCGATTTGCTCGTCGCTCAGATCCTTGATCTTAGCGGCTGGATTTACACCAGCGTCTGCACAGATTTTCTGTGCAGTAGTGCGACCGACACCATAGATGTAGGTCAGCGAGATAACAGTATGCTTGTTATCTGGAATGTTGACGCCTGCAATACGGGCCATTCAGTGGGACTCCAATTGACAGCTACCTACGCCCCGGAAGCCAAGAAATAGGGCGCGAGATAATATCGCTGTAGAAACGAATAATCAACCCAGCAGCGCACTAGCTGCTGGGTTTGAAGCGCAGATCACACTCAGCCTTGGCGCTGCTTGTGACGCGGTTCCGCGCTGCAGATCACGCGCACGATACCTTCGCGACGAATGATCTTGCAGTTGCGGCACAGCTTTTTCACCGATGCACGAACTTTCATTACCGACTCCTCGAACCTTAGGGGGTCTATCAGCGCAGCAGACCGCTGCCACCGTAGCCTTTCAGGTTGGCTTTCTTCATCAGGGATTCGTACTGGTGCGAAACGAGGTGCGATTGTACTTGGGACATGAAGTCCATCACAACCACCACCACAATCAGCAACGAGGTCCCGCCAAGGTAGAACGGCACGTTTGCAGCCACCACCAGGAACTGGGGCAGAAGGCAGACGGCCATCATGTAAAGAGCACCGAACATGGTCAGACGAGTCAGAACGCCATCAATGTAGCGCGCCGATTGCTCACCAGGACGGATACCCGGAATAAAGGCACCGGACTTCTTCAGGTTTTCCGCTACGTCTTTCGGGTTGAACATCAACGCTGTATAGAAGAAGCAGAAGAAGATGATCCCTGCACTAAACAGCAGAATGTTCAACGGCTGACCAGGAGCGATCGACTGCGAGATGTCCTGCAGCCAGCCCATACCTTCAGACTGACCGAACCAGGCACCCAACGAAGCCGGGAACAGCAGGATGCTGCTGGCAAAAATGGCGGGAATGACGCCCGCCATGTTTACCTTCAACGGCAAGTGGCTGGTCTGCGCGGCGAAGACCTTGCGGCCCTGCTGACGCTTGGCGTAGTGAACGGCGATACGACGCTGACCACGCTCGATGAACACCACGAAACCGATGATCGCTACTGCAAGCAAACCGATAGCGACCAGGGCGAAAATATTGATATCGCCTGTGCGCGCAGACTCGAAAGACTGCCCGATTGCTCTCGGAAGACCGGCAACGATACCTGCGAAAATCAACATCGAGATACCGTTGCCTACACCGCGCTCGGTGATCTGCTCGCCGAGCCACATCATGAACATTGCGCCGGCCACGAAAGTGGAGACGGCAACGACATGGAAGCCCAAGCCTACAGAAAACGCCACGCCCTGGTTGGCCAGGCCAATGGACATGCCAATGGCTTGAACCAGCGCCAGGATAACGGTGCCGTAGCGGGTGTACTGGCTGATCTTGCGACGGCCAGCTTCACCTTCCTTCTTCAACTGCTCCAGTTGTGGGCTGACCGCGGTCATGAGCTGCATGATGATCGATGCCGAAATGTACGGCATGATCCCCAATGCGAAAATACTCATGCGCTCCAGCGCACCACCGGAAAACATGTTGAACAAGCTAAGAATGGTCCCCTCATTCTGCCGAAACAGATCCGCCAGACGGTCTGGATTGATGCCGGGCACCGGGATGTGCGCGCCGATCCGGTAGACGATGATCGCCATGAACAGAAAGCGCAGACGAGCCCAGAGTTCCGACATCCCGCCCTTACCGAGCGAAGAGAGAGCACCTTGCTTAGCCATTTATTCCTCGAACTTGCCGCCAGCTGCTTCGATAGCCGCACGCGCACCTTTGGTGGCTGCGATGCCCTTGATGGTGACAGCGCGAGTGACTTCGCCCGACAGCATGATTTTCACACGCTGAACGTTCTGGCCAATCACGTTGGCGTCCTTCAGGGACTGTACGGTAACCACGTCACCTTCCACCTTGGCCAGCTCGGACAGACGCACTTCGGCGCGATCCATAGCCTTCAGGGAGACGAAGCCGAACTTCGGCAGACGACGGTGCAGCGGTTGTTGACCGCCTTCGAAGCCCGGAGCGATGGTGCCACCGGAACGGGAGGTCTGACCTTTGTGGCCGCGGCCACCAGTCTTGCCCAAACCGCTACCGATACCACGACCCGGACGATGCTTCTCGCGACGGGAACCCGGCGCTGGACTCAGATCATTGAGTTTCATCGATTAACCCTCGACGCGCAGCATGTAGTAAGCCTTGTTGATCATCCCGCGATTCTCGGGAGTATCCTGGACTTCTACAGTGTGACCGATGCGACGCAGACCCAGGCCTTTAACGCACAGAATGTGGTTAGGCAGACGGCCAGCGGTGCTCTTGATCAGCGTTACTTTTACGGTTGCCATGATCAGAAGATCTCCTCGACGCTCTTGCCGCGCTTGGCAGCAATGGATTCAGGAGATTGCATGGCTTTCAGACCCTTGAAGGTGGCGTAGACCACGTTCACTGGGTTGGTCGAACCGTAGCACTTGGCCAGAACGTTCTGGACACCAGCAACTTCCAGGACAGCACGCATTGCGCCGCCGGCGATGATACCGGTACCTTCCGAAGCAGGCTGCATGTAAACCTTCGAGGCGCCGTGGGCAGCCTTGGTGGCGTACTGCAGGGTAGTGCCCTTCAGGTCGACCTGGATCATGTTGCGACGTGCAGCTTCCATGGCTTTCTGAATCGCAGCAGGTACTTCGCGCGACTTGCCACGGCCGAAGCCGACGCGACCTTTACCATCACCTACCACGGTCAACGCGGTGAAGGTGAAGATACGGCCGCCTTTGACGGTTTTAGCAACGCGGTTAACTTGAACCAGCTTCTCGATGTAGCCTTCGTCGCGCTTTTGATCGTTATTTGCCATAACTTAGAACTCCAGCCCGCCTTCACGAGCAGCATCGGCCAGCGCTTTGACGCGGCCATGGTACTTGAAGCCGGAACGGTCAAAGGCAACTTGAGATACACCGGCGGCTTTCGCACGCTCAGCAACCAGCTTGCCAACCTTAGTGGCCGCGTCGATGTTGCCGGTGGCGCCATCACGCAGGTCTTTGTCCAAGGTCGAGGCGCTTGCCAGAACCTTGCTGCCGTCGGCCGAAATGACCTGGGCATAGATGTGCTGCGAGGAGCGGAACACGCACAGACGCACGGCTTCGAGCTCGTGCATTTTCAGGCGTGCTTTGCGAGCGCGACGCAGTCGAGTAACTTTTTTGTCGGTCATTTGCTAGGCCCTACTTCTTCTTGGCTTCTTTACGACGGACTACTTCGTCCGCGTAACGCACACCCTTGCCTTTGTAAGGCTCTGGCGGACGGAAGTCGCGGATTTCAGCGGCCACCTGACCCACCAGCTGCTTGTCGATACCCTTGATCAGGATGTCGGTCTGGCTTGGGGTTTCTGCGGTGATACCGGCTGGCAGTTCGTAGTCCACTGGATGCGAGAAGCCCAGAGCCAGGTTCAGGACAGTGCCCTTGGCCTGTGCCTTGTAACCAACACCGACCAGCTGGAGCTTGCGCTCGAAGCCTTGGCTTACGCCCTGGACCATGTTGTTCACCAGAGCACGGGTGGTACCGGCCATGGCGCGAGCTTGCTGGTCACCGTTGCGAGCGACGAAGCGCAGTTCGCCGGACTCTTCGGTAACTTCAACAGACGAGTGAACGTTCAGTTCGAGAGTGCCCTTGGCACCCTTCACCGAAAGCTGCTGGCCGGCGAATTTGACTTCGACACCGGCGGGCAGCTTAACGGGGTTCTTAGCAACGCGAGACATGCCTATCTCCCCTTAGAACACTGTGCACAGAACTTCGCCACCGACACCGGCAGCGCGCGCAGCGCGATCAGTCATCACACCTTTGTTGGTGGAGACGATAGACACGCCCAGACCGCCACGTACTTTCGGCAGATCGGTGACGGACTTGTACTGGCGCAGGCCTGGACGGCTGGAGCGCTTCAGTTCCTCGATGACCGGACGGCCTTCGAAGTACTTCAGTTCGATCGACAGGGAAGGCTTGGCCTCACCAGTTACCTGGTAGCCGGCGATGTAACCTTCATCTTTCAGAACTTTGGCAACCGCGACCTTCAGGGTGGAGGAAGGCATGCTTACGACGGACTTTTCAGCCATCTGGGCATTACGGATGCGAGTTAGCATGTCCGCTAACGGGTCCTGCATACTCATGGGCTAGATGCTCCTGATACAAGAATTATTAGCCTTGCGGCTATCACAACCACCTAAGCAGGCAGGGCAAAATACCCAGGCCCAGGTGAGCCGGTCATTCTAGACACAAGACAGAAACGAAACAAGCCCCATGAAGGGGCTTGTTCGTTGGCGAGGCCACCGGTGGTCGGAGATTTCTCTCCTTCCACCGGAGATCACACCAGCAGCACTTACCAGCTGGCCTTGACCAGACCTGGTACGTCGCCGCGCATTGCAGCCTGGCGCAGCATGTTACGGCCCAGGCCGAACTTACGGTAAACACCGTGAGGACGACCGGTCAGGCGGCAACGGTTGCGCAGACGTGCGGCGCTGGCATCACGCGGTTGCTTCTGCAGCGCGACAACGGCAGCGAAACGCTCTTCAGGAGAGGCGTTCAGGTTGACGATGGTCGCTTTCAGCTCGGCACGCTTTTTTGCGTACTTGGCTACCGTGAGCTGACGCTTCAGCTCGCGGTTTTTCATGCTCTTCTTGGCCATTTTCCTACTCCAATCAGTTGCGGAACGGGAACTTGAAAGCACGCAGCAGAGCGCGGCCTTCGTCGTCCGAACGAGCAGTGGTGGTCAGGGTGATGTCCAAACCGCGCAGAGCATCGATCTTGTCGTAGTCGATTTCCGGGAAGATGATCTGCTCTTTCACGCCCATGCTGTAGTTGCCACGACCGTCGAAGGACTTGGCATTCAGGCCGCGGAAGTCGCGAACCCGAGGCAGGGAGATCGCCAGCAGGCGGTCCAGGAACTCGTACATTTTTTCGCGACGCAGGGTCACCTTGACACCGATCGGCCAGCCCTCACGGACTTTGAAGCCCGCGATGGATTTACGAGCGAAGGTCACGACCGGCTTTTGGCCGGTGATCTTTTCGAGATCGGCAACAGCGTGCTCGATGACTTTCTTGTCACCGATCGCTTCGCCCAGACCCATGTTCAGGGTGATCTTGGTAACGCGCGGAACTTCCATTACGTTCGACAGCTTAAGTTCTTCCTTAAGCTTGGGAGCGATTTCGTTCCGGTAAATCTCTTTCAGTCGTGCCATGGTCTTCTACCTAGCAGTGTTCAAGCATCAACCGCTTTTTGGGTCGACTTGAAGACACGAATTTTCTTACCGTCTTCTACTTTGAAACCAACACGGTCAGCCTTGTTGGTTTCGCCATTGAAGATGGCCACGTTGGAAGCGTGCAGAGGCGCTTCTTTCTCGACGATACCGCCCTGAACGCCTGCCATCGGGTTCGGCTTGGTATGACGCTTGACCAGGTTGACACCACCAACGACCAGACGGTCGTCAGCGAGCACCTTCAGCACCTTACCGCGCTTGCCCTTGTCTTTGCCGGCGATCACGATGATCTCGTCGTCACGACGAATCTTTTGCATGTCGGATCTCCTTACAGCACTTCAGGGGCGAGCGAGACGATCTTCATGAACTTCTCGTTACGAAGCTCACGGGTCACTGGCCCGAAGATGCGAGTACCGATCGGCTCTTGCTTGTTGTTCAGCAGAACAGCAGCGTTGCCGTCGAAACGAATGATGGAACCGTCAGCGCGACGTACACCGTGACGGGTACGGACGACAACAGCGGTCATCACCTGGCCTTTTTTGACCTTACCGCGAGGAATCGCTTCCTTGACGGTTACTTTGATGATGTCACCGATGCCAGCGTAACGGCGGTGCGAACCGCCGAGCACCTTGATGCACATGACGCGACGAGCGCCGCTGTTATCGGCCACATCGAGCATGGATTGAGTCTGAATCATAAAATTTCTCCGACCCCTAGCCCTTAGACTTCAACAGCGCGTTCGAGGACTTCAACCAGTGCCCAGGACTTGGTCTTGGCCAGCGGACGGGTTTCGGTGATGGAAACCTTGTCGCCGATTTTGCACTGGTTGGTTTCGTCGTGCGCGTGCAGCTTAGTCGAACGCTTAACGTATTTACCGTAGATCGGGTGCTTGACGCGACGCTCGATCAGAACGGTGATGGTCTTGTCCATTTTGTCGCTGACGACACGGCCAGTCAGCGTACGGACGGTTTTTTCAGCTTCAGCCATGATCACTTACCTGCCTGCTGGTTGAGCACAGTTTTCACGCGAGCGATGTCACGCTTAACTTGCGAGAGCAGGTGCGACTGCCCCAACTGGCCAGTTGCTTTCTGCATACGCAGATTGAACTGGTCGCGCAGCAAGCCGAGCAGTTGCTCGTTCAGTTGCTGTGCCGATTTTTCACGAAGTTCATTCGCTTTCATCACATCACCGTCCGCTTAACAAAGGAGGTGGCGAGAGGCAGCTTTGCAGCGGCCAGAGCGAAAGCTTCGCGCGCCAGCTCTTCAGAAACACCCTCGATCTCGTACAGGACTTTGCCTGGCTGGATCTGGGCAACCCAGTACTCCACGGAACCCTTACCTTTACCCATCCGCACTTCAAGAGGCTTCTTGGTAACTGGCTTGTCCGGGAAGACGCGGATCCAGATCTTGCCGCCACGCTTAACGTGACGGGTCAGTGCACGACGTGCCGACTCGATCTGACGGGCGGTGAGGCGACCGCGAGCAACAGCTTTCAGGGCGAACTCGCCGAAGCTGACCTTGCTACCGCGCAGTGCCAGACCACGGTTGTGGCCAGTCATCTGCTTGCGGAATTTTGTACGCTTTGGTTGCAACATTTGGCGTACCCCTTACTTAGCAGCTTTTTTACGAGGCGCTGGTGCTTGCGGCTTCAGCTCTTCCTGGCGACCACCAATCACTTCGCCTTTGAAGATCCAAACCTTCACACCGATCACACCGTAGGTGGTGTGAGCTTCGTAGGTGTTGTAGTCGATATCGGCACGCAGGGTGTGCAGTGGCACACGACCTTCCCGATACCACTCAGTACGGGCGATCTCGGCACCGCCGAGACGACCGCTCACCTGGATCTTGATGCCCTTGGCACCAATACGCATGGCGTTCTGTACTGCGCGCTTCATGGCGCGACGGAACATAACGCGGCGCTCCAGCTGCTGGGCAACGCTTTGAGCAACCAGCATGGCGTCGAGCTCCGGCTTGCGGATCTCTTCGATGTTGATGTGCACAGGCACACCCATCTGCTTGGTCAGGTCCTGACGCAGCTTCTCGACATCCTCACCTTTCTTGCCGATAACGATACCGGGACGAGCAGTGTGAATGGTGATGCGTGCAGTTTGAGCCGGACGATGAATATCGATACGGCTTACGGACGCGCTTTTTAGTTTGTCTTGGAGGTACTCACGCGTTTTCAGATCCTTCAACAGGTAATCTGCGTAAGTAGCACCGTCTGCGTACCAGACGGAGGTGTGCTCCTTGACGATTCCCAGGCGAATGCCAGTGGGATGTACTTTCTGACCCATCTGATCGACTCCGTTACTTGTCCGCAACCTTGACAGTGATATGGCAAGACCGCTTGACGATGCGATCAGCGCGGCCTTTGGCACGCGGCATGATACGCTTAAGCGAACGCCCTTCGTTGACGAAAACGGTGGAGACCTTCAGGTCATCAACGTCTGCGCCTTCGTTGTGTTCGGCGTTGGCAACGGCCGACTCGAGGACTTTCTTCATGATTTCAGCGGCTTTTTTGCTGCTGAAGGCCAACAGGTTGAGCGCTTCGCCCACCTTCTTCCCGCGGATCTGGTCGGCGACCAAGCGGGCTTTCTGGGCGGAGATTCGAGCGCCCGACAACTTAGCGGCTACTTCCATTTCCTTACCCCTTAACGCTTGGCTTTCTTGTCAGCCACGTGCCCGCGATAGGTGCGGGTACCGGCGAACTCGCCCAGTTTGTGGCCGACCATGTCTTCGTTCACGAGAACGGGGACGTGTTGGCGACCGTTGTGTACCGCGATGGTCAGACCGACCATTTGTGGCAGGATCATCGAACGGCGCGACCAGGTTTTCACCGGCTTGCGATCGTTCTTTTCCACCGCCACTTCGATCTTCTTCAGCAGGTGAAGATCGATAAAAGGACCTTTTTTCAGAGAACGTGGCACTGTCGTATCCCTCTAGTTACTTGCGACGACGGACGATCATGTTGTCGGTACGCTTATTACCGCGGGTCTTCGCACCCTTGGTTGGGAAGCCCCATGGCGATACCGGATGACGACCACCGGAGGTACGACCTTCACCACCACCATGTGGGTGGTCAACCGGGTTCATGGCAACACCACGAACGGTTGGGCGAACGCCGCGCCAGCGTTTAGCACCTGCTTTACCCAGCGAACGCAGGCTGTGCTCGGAGTTCGAGACTTCACCCAGGGTCGCACGGCATTCAGCCAGTACTTTGCGCATCTCACCGGAGCGCAGACGCAGAGTCACATAGGCACCTTCACGAGCGATCAGCTGAGCCGAAGCGCCAGCGGAACGAGCGATCTGTGCACCTTTACCCGGCTTCAGCTCGATGCCGTGAATGGTGCTACCTACTGGGATGTTGCGCAGCTGCAGGGAGTTACCAGCCTTGATTGGGGCCAGTGCACCTGCGATCAGCTGGTCGCCAGCGCTCACGCCTTTAGGGGCGATGATGTAGCGACGCTCGCCGTCTGCGTAGCACAGCAGTGCGATGTGAGCAGTACGGTTCGGGTCATATTCGACGCGCTCGACAGTGGCAGGGATGCCATCTTTGTCGTTGCGACGGAAGTCGACCAGACGGTAGTGCTGCTTGTGACCACCACCCACATGACGGGTAGTAATGCGGCCATTGTTGTTACGACCACCAGACTTCGATTTCTTCTCGAGCAGCGGTGCGTGAGGAGCGCCTTTGTGCAGCTCCTTGTTGACCACCTTGACCACGAAACGGCGGCCAGGGGAAGTCGGTTTGCATTTAACGATTGCCATGATGCACCCCTTCCTTACTCAGCACTGCTGCTGAAATCGAGATCTTGGCCTGGCTGAAGGGATACGATCGCCTTCTTCCAGTCATTGCGCTTGCCCAGACCACGTGCGGTACGCTTGGTTTTACCCATCACGTTGACAGTCGACACGTTTTCAACTTTTACGTTGAACAGGCCTTCGACAGCTTTCTTGATTTCCAGCTTGGTTGCATCGGTAGCAACCTTGAATACGAACTGGCCTTTTTTCTCAGCCAGAACGGTAGCCTTCTCGGAAACGTGCGGGCCAAGGAGGACTTTGAATACGCGTTCCTGGTTCATCCCAGCAGCTCCTCGAATTTCTTCACGGCGGAGACAGTGATCAACACTTTCTCGTAGGCGATCAGGCTTACCGGGTCGGAACCTTGTACGTCACGTACGTCGACGTGCGGCAGGTTACGAGCAGCCAGGTACAGATTCTGATCAACTGCGTCCGAAACGATCAGAACATCGTTCAGGCCCATGCCGTTCAGCTTGTTCAGCAAGTCTTTGGTTTTCGGCGCTTCGACAGCGAAGTCCTGAACCACGACCAGACGATCGCTACGCACCAGCTCGGAGAGGATGGAGCGCAGAGCTGCGCGGTACATCTTCTTGTTGAGCTTCTGCGAGTGATCTTGAGGGCGAGCTGCGAAGGTGACACCACCGCCACGCCAGATCGGACCACGAGTGGTACCGGCACGAGCACGGCCAGTACCCTTCTGACGCCATGGGCGCTTACCGCCACCGGCCACGTCGGAACGGGTCTTTTGCTGCTTGGTGCCCTGACGGCCGCCGGCCATGTAGGCCACGACTGCTTGGTGTACCAGCGTCTCGTTGAATTCGCCACCGAAAGTCAGTTCGGAAACTTCGATCGCCTGAGCGTCATTTACATTAAGTTGCATGTCAGTTTCCCCTTAACCGCGAGCCTTGACAGCTGGACGCACAACCACGTCGCCGCCAGTAGCGCCTGGAACGGCACCCTTGATCAGCAGGAGGTTGCGTTCAGCGTCTACGCGTACTACTTCCAGGGACTGAACAGTCACGCGCTCGGCGCCCATGTGACCGGACATCTTCTTGCCCTTGAATACACGACCAGGAGTCTGGCACTGGCCGATGGAGCCAGGGACACGGTGCGATACGGAGTTACCGTGGGTGTTGTCCTGACCACGGAAGTTCCAACGCTTGATGGTACCGGCGAAGCCTTTACCTTTGGACTGACCGGTTACGTCTACCAGCTGGCCTGCAGTGAAGAGTTCAGCTTTGATCAGATCGCCAGCCTGGAAATCGCCTTCTTCAAGACGGAACTCCCAGACACCGCGACCAGCGGCAACGTTAGCCTTGGCGAAGTGACCTGCCTGAGCGGCAGTCACGCGCGAAGCACGACGCTCGCCGACAGTGACTTGCACTGCACGGTAGCCATCGGATTCTTCAGTTTTGAACTGGGTGACGCGATTCGGCTCGATCTCAATGACCGTGACCGGAATGGAGACACCTTCTTCGGTGAAAACGCGGGTCATACCGCATTTGCGACCGACTACACCAATAGTCATGTTGTAAACCTCATGAGTGTACGGGGCTTTCACCCGCTATGGCCGCCCATTTCAGAGCGTTACACGACTAGGACCGAAGTCTTAGCCGAGGCTGATCTGCACTTCCACACCTGCCGCAAGATCAAGCTTCATCAGCGCATCAACGGTTTTATCCGTCGGCTGGACGATGTCCAGAACGCGCTTATGAGTGCGAATCTCGTACTGGTCACGCGCGTCTTTGTTGACGTGCGGGGAGACCAGAACGGTGAAACGCTCTTTGCGAGTAGGCAGTGGAATTGGACCACGCACTTGTGCACCAGTACGTTTCGCGGTTTCCACGATTTCCTGGGTGGATTGGTCGATCAGGCGATGGTCGAAAGCCTTCAACCTGATACGGATTTGCTGATTTTGCATTGGATTTCAGACTCCAGGCTGTTCCCAACGGACGCACTACGCCCGCTAAAAGGAGGCGTGATTCTATAGACGCCCCCATTTAGTGTCAACCCAATAAAAAAAGCCCCCGCTGAGCGGGGGCTTTTTCAATCGGTCGAGTGATTACTCGATGATTTTTGCTACGACGCCGGCGCCGACGGTACGACCGCCTTCACGGATGGCGAAGCGCAGACCGTCTTCCATTGCGATGGTCTTGATCAGAGTGACAGTCATCTGAATGTTGTCACCTGGCATTACCATTTCAACGCCTTCCGGCAGT
>NZ_JAUTXS020000025.1:0-100694 GCF_030658255.1 Pseudomonas sp. RAC1 | reverse complement strand
GGAGGCCGAGCAGAGGTGGCACGGAGGGGGTTGACGGGCAGGGATGCCCGTCAAGCGCTTGGGGCCATGGATGGCCCCTAAGCGCGGTACCCCCGGAGTGCCACCGGCGCGAGGGAACCCCGCAGCGCAGCGAAGGGGCCGTATGCAGGAGCAAGCGGTTTTTGCCCCCTTTTTTCCAAGAAAAAAAGGGGGTCGCCGTAAAGGCGAAAAGGTGACCCAGCCTCACCAAAGCCAATGGATAATCACGCCACCCAAGCCAACCTGAACCACCGAGCTCAGTTCAACCCCAACTTCCCCCGCAACGTCGAAAGATCCTCAGCCAAGGTATTGACCGGCCCAATCATGGCCTTGCGATCCCGCTCAGCAACTTTGTCATAAGCCTGGAACCCGCCGTCAGCCGTCTTGTACTTGGCCAGCAATCCATTGACCGTCGCAAAGTTCTTGTCAACTTTGGCGACAAACCCCTGATCTTGCGCCGCCAAATGCGTCCGGAACAGCTCGAAAATCTTCTGCGCGCCGTCGATATTGCCCTGGAAGTCGTAAAGATCGGTATGGCTGTAGCGATCTTCCTCCCCCGAAACCTTGGTCGCCGCCACTTCCTCGAGCAGCGCCGCCGCGCCACCCACCACTTTCTCCGGCGGGAAGGTCAAGGTGGCGATGCGGTTCTGCAGGTCTTTGACATCGGCGATGAGTTTATCGGCAATTGGCCCCTGGCCCTGGGTCGTATGCTGGTCGAACAACGCATATTCCAGGCGATGAAACCCGGTGAAATCCTCGGCAGCCACGCCTTTTTCGTGATCATCCACCCGTGAGTCGATGGCCGCGTCGAGGTCGCTGAACAACTCGGCGATCGGTTCGATCGTTTCGTAGTTGACGCGGGTGGTGGCATACAACGCCTGGGCCTTGGCCAGATCTCCCTGCTTCACCGCCTGGGTGAACAGCTGGGTGTCGCTGACCAGTTGATCGACTTTCTCGGTGACGTAGATCTTGTAGTCCGACACTGGCTGGACCAGGGTCAGCGGATCCACCGTGGCGGCATTGGCCAGCAGCGGGGCAACAGCAAGCAGCAGGGCGAGACGGGTGTTGTTCATGGTGTGCGTCCTGGTCCAGGTCATACGGGTTTGGAAGAGGCGGCCGCGCCGAGCAGCGAACGGCCGATGAAGTCCTGCGCGTGCGTCACGCCCGGCAGGACGAAGAAATAGCCACCGCCCACCGGCTTGATGTACTCCTCCAGCGGCTCGCCGTTGAGGCGGTTCTGCACCGTGATGAAGCCTTTCTCCAGGTCGGCCTGGTAGCAGATGAACAGCAAGCCCATGTCCAACTGACCGTTCTTGCCGACGCCTGAGGAATAGTTGAACGGGCGGCGCAGGATCAGGTTGGCCTGGCTGCCGGCATCGCGTGGGTTGGCCAAGCGAATGTGGGAGTCGAGTCGCGTCAGCTTGCCGTGCGGATCTTTCGGGTAGTTCGGTACGTCGGTTTCGCGCTGACCGTCCATGGGTGCACCACTGGTCTTCTTGCGGCCGAAGATCGATTCCTGCTCTTGCAGCGGCGTACGGTCCCAGCGCTCGACCAGGTTGCGGATGATGCGCACCACTTGATAGCTGCCATGCGCGGCCCAGGCCGGCTCCTGACCCACGCCGACCCAGACCACACGATCCATCAGGCCCGCGTCGCTGGAGTCCGGGTTGGCCGAGCCGTCACGAAAGCCCAGGAAGTTGCGTGCACTCTGTTCGGGGTCGCCGGCCTTGTGCGGTGCCTGGGGCGGCACCGAGCCTTCCTGCTTCCAGCGCACGTAGAGCAGGTCCGGCAAGGTCTTGATGATGTCGCGCAAGGCGTGGATGTTGGTGTCCGGCGAGTTGGAGCAGAACTGCAGGCCCAGGTCGCCGTGGCAGCGCTCGGCCTCCAGGGCGTCGTTGGGAAAGCCGCTCATACGGCTCAAACGCACCGGTTTGGCAGCGGTCAGGCCATAGCGGTCGTCGAACAGCGATTCGCCGACCGACACGGTGATGGTCAAGTTGTCGGGCGTGACCACTGGACCCAGGATGCCGGAGTCGACCGGTGGCAGCTTGGGGTCCACCTGCGGCACCGGGCCTCCGGCCATCAGGAAACGGATGCGCTGCTCCAGCGTGCGGAACAGCCGTTCGAGGTCCTCGGCGTTCTGCGCCAGCACATCGAAGGCAACGAACATGCCCGCCGTCGGGCGCGGCGTGACGATGCCCGGCTGGTGGGCACCGAGCCAGGTCTTGCGTTCCTGGGTGCGGTCGCTGTGCGGGGCCTCGGTGACCTTGGCCGGGGAGGGCGCGGCCAGGGCAGTGCCGCTCAGCCCGGCGCCGGCGATGGCCACCCCGGCGGCACCCAGGCCTGCCAGGAGGCGTCGACGTTGTGGGCAGAGCGGGGCGTTGGCGGTGTCGCGGTCGGTCATCGGGGGCTCGCTTGTGTCGGCAAATCGTCCAGTCCCAGTGCGGGATTCAGGGCCGTGATGGCATTGGCCAGGTGCTGGGCGCCTTCGGCAATCTGCTGCCTTTGCGTGGGCGTTACCTGGTCGTAAGGCAAGAACTGGTCGTCGCTGCGCAGCGCCTTCAGTTGCTGGTCGAACTGGGCCATGGCGGCGTCGACGGCTGCCAGGGGGGCGGAGGCGTTTCGGGCCAGCAACGGACGCAGCAGGTCGATCACCTTGCGCGCGCCTTCTAGGTTGGCCGCGAAGCCGGGCAGATCGAGGTGGCTGTAGCGTTCTTCTTCACCGCTGCTGCGGCTCTGCGCCAGGCTCTGCAGGTTGCGCACCACCGCGCCGGTGAATTGCGCTGGCGCGATGGACTGGGCCAGCAGTTGCGTCTTGAGTTCGCTCAGGTCGTGGGTCAGGGCTTGTGCGACCGGCTCCAGGCCGGCGCTGCTGCGCTGCTGGAACAGGCCGTATTCGAGGCGGTGAAAGCCGCCGAACGCCGGGTCCTGCTCGCGCTGCTCGAAGTAGTCGGCGCGCGCGTTGATACGGTTGTCCAGCTCGCCCAGGCGCTGGCTGGCCCCTGCGATGCGCTGATAGATCAGTCGCGCCTGCGCATAGGCGGTCTGCGCCTGTTGCAGGTCACCCGCTTCGATCGCCTGCTGCAGCGCCGCCCCCGCGCGTACTAGCGCCGAGCCCTGGCTGCTCAGGTAGACGCGGTATTCCGACAGCGGCCCGATGAAGGCGGTCAGGGTCGGGCGCGCCTGGGCAGCGGCCTCGGACGCGGCGGTCGGGGTGACGGTCAAGCTGCCGCGCGGGTTGCTCAGCAGGCCGCAGGTGATCGCGTAGCGGCCCGGCTGCAGGTTGGCGGTGATCACTTGCGACAAGCCCGGCGCGATGTTCTCGCGCTCCTCGATCACCAGCACGCCGTCGAGGATCTCCCACTCCACGGCACGCTGGGACTGGTTGACGATGCGAAAACGGTTGACTCCGGCTGCAACGCTCAGGTCGTTCGGCTCGCAGGCGTGGTCACGCAGCGTGACCAGGGTTTCCAGCCCGGCGCCAGTCGAACGCTTGGCTTGGGCTTGCTGGGCGGCGTAGTAGAACACCACGCCAGCGCCGGCCATCAGCAGCACGCTGCCGAGCAGGGCCAGGCGCAGCAGGCGCGGGGAGGGGGGCGTGGCGGGCGTGCCGCCTTGATCACGGCTCATGCGGGGCCTTGTGCGTTCGAGGAGGAGGACGGCGCGGCCTTGACCGGCCAGAAGAACAGCAGCAGCGCACCGATCAGGTAGAGCAGATAGGCGCCCAGCGTGCTGATGGTCGGGGTGTCCTGGTAGCCAAACATGCCGGCCAGCACCGAGCCGGTCGGCCCGTCCTGCGGCAGCACAGCGCTGCTGTCGAAGACCACCGCTTGCAGCCCGTTCCACACACCGGCCTCGTGCAGCGCTTGCACGGCATTGGCCAGGATGCCGGCGGCGACCACCAGGATGAACAGGCCGGTCCAGCGGAAGAACTGCGACAGGTTCAGGCGCAGGCTGCCCGAATACAGCGCCACGCCTATCAGAACCGCAACCAACAGACCCAGCAAGGCGCCCAGGGGCGCCGCAGGGCCGCTGCTCTGCTGGAACACGGCCAGCAGGAAGAACACCGTTTCCAGGCCTTCGCGGGCCACGGCGAAGAAGACCATGCCGATCAGCGCCCAGGCCTGGTGCCGGGAGCCGGCCAGCGCGGCGTCGAGCGAGACGTGCAGGGCCTGCTTGATCGACCGCGCCACCTTACGCATCCACAGCACCATGGCACTGAGCATCACCACCGCCGCCAGACCGACCACGGCCTCGAACAGCTCCTGCTGCTTCTGCGGAAATTCGCTGCTCATCAGCTCCAGGCCGGCACCGACCAGCAGCGAAAGCGCGATGGCCAGGAATACGCCGATCCACACAGCCGGCATCCACTGGCCGCGACTTGTCTGGCGCAAGTAGCTAGCGATGATGCCGACGATCAGCGCCGCTTCGATGCCCTCGCGGAGCATGATGAGGAAAGGAACGAGCATGATTCTCCCGGGATGACCGCTGGCGCGAATGAATAGGTCGCCGGCGAATCTACCTCAATGAGAATCATTAGCGCATGTGAAGAATATTTAACTTAGCAGGCGAAGGGAGTGGAGTACGGATGTACTCCTCGCCGATCGATCTTACTGCAGCCATTGCCACAACAGCAGCGTGCCGACCAGCCCCACCACCGAAACGATGGTCTGCAACACCGACCACACCCATAGCGTCTGCTTGAGCTGCAAGCCGAAGTACTCGCGCACCATCCAGAACCCGGCGTCATTGACGTGGCAGAAGAACACCGAGCCTGCGCCGATGGCCAACGCCACCAGCGAACTCTGGGTGCTCGCCAGCCCCGTCATCAGCGGCGCCAGAATACCCGCCGTGGTGGTCGTGGCGACGGTGGCCGAGCCCGTGGCCTGACGCAGGGCCACAGCGATCAGCCACGCCAACAGCACGTACGACAGGTGGGCGCCACTGGCGACCTTGCTGATGGTGTCGCTCACGCCCGCTTCGAGCAGCGTCTGTTTGAGTCCACCACCGGCCCCGATGGTCAGCAGCAACACGGCGATCGGTGCCAGGCTCTTGCGCAGCACGCCACCGACCTGATCGCGCGCCATGCCGATCGACCAGCCCAGGCAGATCACCGCCGCGATCACCGCCAACCCCAGTGCGATCAGCGGCTCGCCGAGGAACTTCAAGGTCAGTGCCAGGCTGCTCTCGGGCGCCATGGCGACTTTGGCCAAGGTGCTGCCCAGCATCAGCAGCACCGGCAGCAGGATGATCAGCAGCGACATGGCAAAGCTTGGCTTGCGCCGAGTCTGCACCTTGGCGGTGAACAACTCGCCCAGTTCCGCAGGCTCCTCGACCTGCATACGCCGTGACAGCCAGATGCCGTACAGGGGACCGGCGAGGATCACCGCCGGTACCGCGATGCACAGGCCCAGCAGCATGGTCGTGCCCAGGTCGGCGTGCAGCGCGCTGACCGCGATCAGCGGGCCGGGGTGAGGCGGCATGAGGGCGTGCAGCGTGGTCATGCCGGCCAATGCCGGGATCGCCACCTTCAGCAGCGGTTGCCCGGACTGCCG
Organism: Pseudomonas sp. RAC1; assembly: GCF_030658255.1. NCBI lineage: Bacteria > Pseudomonadati > Pseudomonadota > Gammaproteobacteria > Pseudomonadales > Pseudomonadaceae > Pseudomonas > Pseudomonas sp. RAC1. The sequence continues at coordinate 95,121 of NZ_JAUTXS020000025.1, read as the reverse complement.
GGCGATGACGAAGATCACGGGCACCATCAGCACCAGGCCCACTTCGAAGAACAGCGGCAGGCCGATCACCATGGCCACCACGGCCATGACCCAGGGCAGCGCTTTACCACGGGCATGGCGCAACAGCGTCGAGGCGATGCGGTCGGCGGCACCGGACTCGGCCATCAGCGCGCCGAGCATGGCGCCCAGGGCGATGATCATGCCGGCCTCGCCCAGCAGGCTGCCTGCACCCTTGGCGAACGCCTTGGCCACGGCTTCCGGCGGCAGGGCAGCGCCCAGGCCGGCGACGAAGGTGCCGATGAGGATGGAGAGAAACGGCGGCAGCTTGGTGAGACTGATCAGTACCACGATGCAGGCGATGGCAGCCCCGCAGCAGATCAGCAGGCGGGTGTCGTGGGCGAGCCACGCGGCGTGTGAAAGATCCAAGGCAAACCTCTTCTTGTAATGTCTTGTTACGAGCTCCGAAAACTATAACGCAGCCATTCATATAGATGACTAGCGCGGTGGGCTATTTGCGGGTCCGGTGCATGAAAGATTTTTTACAAAGCCCAGGTGCGTCAAACCTGATACAAACGCACCTGCCTCAATTCTCTTCCCAGGAATCTCAGCGATGATCGAACGTGGCGCCATGCTCCCTGATGTCACCCTTTATCAATACAGCGAAGGCGAGGGCGCCTGTGCCATCGGCCCGAACGCCTTTTCGCTGCGCGAGCGCTGCGACCAGCGCAAGTTGCTGATCTTCGCGCTGCCGGGCGCGTTCACCCCGACCTGTTCGGAGCGTCATGTGCCGGGGTATGTCGCGGCCGCGCCGGAACTGTTCGCCGCCGGTATCGACGAGATCCTTTGCGTCTCGGTCAACGATGCCTTCGTCATGCAGGCCTGGGGCAAGAGCCTGCAGGTGGGCACTGCCGTGCAGATGATCGCCGACGGCAATGGCCAATTCACCGAGGCCCTGGGCCTCGGCCAGGACCTGTCCGCACGGGGCATGGGCTATCGCTCGCAACGCTACGCGCTGCTGGTGGACAACGGTGTGGTCCGGCACTTGGCGGTCGAGGCGCCGGGCAAGTTCGAGGTCAGCGACGCGCAGACGCTGCTCGCCGTGGTGCGCGCGCGCGACTGAACGACGGGCCCGGCGGCGACTCCAAACTCGCAGCAACGGAGGAATCACCATGCAGCCAGAAACCGAAGGTCTCGAAGAACAAGGCCCGAGCCGTGTGCCTTTCATCAACGACCCACGCAAGCCAGCCTCGCCGGCATTGAATGACGCTGACGAGGCCGACGACGCGGACCTTGTCGAAGACGACAGCGAAGACGATCAGTATCGGTGAAGTATCCCACCACGCCGGATGGCCGCTATTTCGTGGTCAAGGGGCGTCTATGGCGCTGCAGCGACCCGGCGTTGCCTGAACCACGCCGTACGGCCTTGGTCAGCCAGTTGATGGCCGCGCGGCGTGCGGTCAGGCAAGCCCGCCTGGCCGATGACCCTGCTGCGCTGCGCAGCGCCCGCGCCGAGGTCGACGCCGCCAAGGTGGCGCTGGGCGAGCGAGGGCCGGTGTGGTGGACAGATGGCAGTCCGGACTACAACCGCCGCAAGGTCGGCAACACCCCGTATGCCGCCTGGTACGACGGGCAATCACCGGAATGAAGTGCTCCATGCTTGAGCGGCTACTTGAGCTGAGCCAGTAGTCCGACACTTCGCGCCGCTGCAATAGCATGCGCCGCGCCCAGTAAATCCAGCGAAATCATCGGCAGTAAACGCGGGGTTTCCTCACATCTCCAATCCTTGGCGGGTATCCATGCAAGACAGCACGAGCGGGCGCCATGATGCCGCTTGCCCATGGCTTGTAAAGTCAGCCGGCACTTCAGACTCCTTTCAGATTCGCTGCCGATACTTCCCCCACACGCCGATCCCAGGGGGAGTCGCATGTCACATCTGCCATGGAGCACCTTGCTCCCGTTGTCTGTAGGCGGCCCCGCCGCCGCCTCTGCTCAGCTGACCCTGCACCTGGCCGCCGACGCCGGGCGCAGTGAGCTGGAGCAGTTCATCCATCAGTGCTTCGCCGACCGCCATCAGGCCGATGTGCAGCACTACCTGCCCGAGTTGCTGGCCCTGCGCGATGCGTCCGGGCGCCTGGTCGCCGCTGCCGGGGTGCGTCCAGCCAGCAGCGGTGCACTGTTTGTCGAGCGCTACCTGGACATGCCTGTCCACCTGGCGCTGGCGGATGTGCAGGGCGCCGTGGTGGAGCGCGGGCAATGGGTCGAGGTGGGCAACCTGGCCTCGGTCGACGCCGGCAGCGCCCGGCTGATGATCATCCTCATCACCTGGCTGCTGGCCGTGCGCGGGCTGCAGTGGGTGACGTTCACCGGGGCGGCGTCACTGGTCAACAGCTTCCGCCGCCTGGGGCTGCAACCCAGCGTGCTCGGCGTGGCCGATCCGCGACGCCTGGGTGAGGAACACGTCCAGTGGGGCCGCTACTACAACCAGCGGCCCCAGGTGATGGTGGGCAACATTGGCCAAGGTTTCGCCGCGCTGGCGCGCATCGGGCTGTTCCAACGCCTGGGACTGCCGCAGGTGGTCGAGGAATCCGGGCATGCCGCATGAACTCGAGCGTTTCTGGCACAGGTTGAGCGTGCAAGCCCGTGACTGCCCGCACGAGGTGGCTGTGCAGGGGGCCAACGAGCGGGTCACCTGGGCGCAGTTGCGCGATGAAGTGGAGCGCCGTGCAGGCGAGCTGGAGCGTCAGTCACCAGCCGCACTGATCCTGGCCTTGGACAACGGCCCGCAGGCGTTGCTCTGGGACTTGGCAGCGCTGTTTGCCGGCTGCCCGTGCGTGGTCATTCCAGCGTTCTTCAGCCCCCAGCAGTTCGCGCATTGCGTGCAGCAGAGCGGCGCGACATTGGCGTTGGTCGATGAGGTGTGGACCGCTCAGCTACTCGGCGCCGGTTTCAGCCGTACCGCTGCGTTCTGGCATCGCTCAGAACCCAGGCCGGTGACCTTGCCCGAAGGCACGGCAAAGATCACCTACACCTCCGGCAGCACCGGCCAACCCAAGGGCGTGTGCTTGAGTGCCGAGGCGATGCTGTGCGTCGCCCGGACCCTGGAAGAGGCCAGCCGCAGCGCCTCGGCCCAGCGTTACCTGGCGGTGCTGCCGCTGGGGGTGTTGCTGGAGAATTTGGGCGTGTATGCCGCGCTCATGGCCGGTGCGTGCGTGCAGTTGTACCCGCAGGCGCAATTGGGCATCAGCGGCGCCACCCAGGTCGACTTCAAGCGACTGCTCGGCGCGATAGCCCTGAGCGGTGCACACAGCCTGATCCTGGTGCCGCAGTTGTTGTTGGGCCTGGTCACCGCCATCGAGCGCGGGTTGATGCCAGTGGGCGCGCTGCGGTTCGTGGCGGTGGGCGGCGCGCGGGTGTCCCAGGCGTTACTGGAGCGCGCCGAGGCGATTGGCCTGCCGGTGTATGAAGGCTATGGCCTGTCCGAGTGCGCGTCGGTGGTGGCCCTGAACAGGCCCGGCGCGTACCGCTTGGGCAGCGTCGGCAAGCCCTTGCCGCACGTGCAGGTGCGCATCGCCGAGGACGGTGAAGTGCTGGTCGCAGGTTCCACGCTGCTGGGTTATCTGGGCGAGCCACCGCTGCACGCGTCATGGTGGGCCACCGGCGACCTCGGCTACCTGGACGCGCAGGGCTACCTGTACGTGAACGGGCGCAAGAAGCACCAGTTCATCACCAGCTTCGGACGCAACGTCAGCCCCGAGTGGGTCGAGGCCGAACTGACCCAGTGCGGCGCCCTTGCACAGGTGTTCGTGCACGGCGAGGGTTTGCCGCGCAACGTCGCCTTGCTCTGGCCGCGAGACCCTGGCAGCAGCGATGCCGATATCGAGCAGGCCGTGCGGCAGGGCAATGCGCGCCTGCCGGACTATGCCCGTGTTCATCACTGGCGCCGTCTGCCCGAGCCGCTCGACAGCCACCAGCACACCCTGACCGCCAACGGTCGCCCGCGTCGCGAGGCGATTCTGGCGCGCTACCACCGTTTGCTATCCGACATTGCGTTGTGAGGTTCGCCATGGCTTTTTTCGACACCCTGCAGTTACAGACCGCCCCGCAACGCGAGGCGCTGTTCGCCGTTCCGGTCATCCGCCAGGCACTGGCTGGGCAGGCCAGCCGCCACAGCTACATCGCCTTCCTGACCCAGGCGTACTATCACGTGCGCCATACCGTACCGCTGATGATGGCGTGCGGTGCCCGGCTGCCACGGCGCCTGGAATGGTTGCGCGGCGCGGTGTGCGAGTACATCGAGGAAGAATACGGCCACGAACAGTGGATTCTCGATGACATCAAGGCCTGTGGCGGCGACTGGGATGCTGTGCGAGACGGCCGACCGGCATTGCCCATCGAGCTGATGGTCGCCTATCTCTACGACCTCATCGCACGCGGCAATCCGGTGGGGTTGTTCGGCATGGTCAACGTGCTCGAGGGCACCAGCATCGCCTTGGCGACCCAAGCGGCCGGTACCTTGCAGCGCAGCCTGGAACTGCCTGACAGGGCATTCAGCTACCTGAGCTCGCACGGTGCCCTGGATCAGGAGCACATGGTCACCTACCGCACGCTGATGAACCGTCTGGAGCAGCCCGAGGACCAGCAGGCCGTGCTCGATGCGGCCAAGGTCGTGTACCACCTCTACAGCGAAATGTTCCGCGGCCTGCCACTCAGCGAATCGCAGGGCGTACAGCATGCGCCTGCCTGACTGTGTGGTGATCCTGACCGGTGCCAGTGGCGGGATCGGCCTGGCCCTGGCCGAGCAGTTATGCGCGGCGGGGGCTCGGGTCCTGGCGGTCAGTCGACAATTGGGCGATTTGGCCGGGGTGCTCAAGCGCTACCCGCAGCACCTCACCTGGCACAGCGCCGACCTGCGCAACCCCAGCGGTCGCGACCAGGTGGTGCAACAGGCGCGAGCGCTGGGCGGTGTCAACGTGCTGATCAATGCCGCCGGGGTCAATCGCTTCGCCTTGCTCGACCAACTCGACGAACAAGCCCTGGACGAGTTGCTGGACATCAACCTCAAGGCGCCGCTACACCTCACCCGTGCTTGCCTGCCGCTGTTGCGCGCCCAGCCCAGGGCGCTGGTGGTGAATGTCGGCTCGACCTACGGCTCGATCGGCTATCCGGGCTATGCCACCTACTGTGCCAGCAAATTCGCCCTGCGCGGCTTCTCCGAGGCGCTGCGCCGGGAGCTGGCCGACACCTCGGTGAACGTGCTGTACGCCGCGCCCAGGGCCACCCGCACACCGATGAACAGCAGCGCCGCCATGGCGCTCAATCATGCGCTCAAGGTCGGCATGGACGACCCCGTCGATGTCGCACGGGCCGTGCTCGACGCCGTGCAGAGCGAACGCAGCGAGCTGTACCTGGGCTGGCCGGAGAAGCTCTTCGTGCGCCTCAACAGCCTACTGCCAGGGGTGGTCGACCGTGCGCTGCGCAAGCAATTACCCATGATCCGTCGCCACGTCGACGGACACGCGAAGGAGTCGTTGAAATGAAGCGTCTGTTACTCGCCACGCTGCTGGCGTTCTCATCCTCTACCTGGGCGCTGGACCCAGGCGGCGCGCAGCGGCTGGCCGACTTGCAGCAGCGCTGGGCGCAGATCCAGTACCAGACCCCCAAGGAGCAGCGCAGCGAGGCCTTCGAGAAGCTGGCCGGCGACGCCGCAACCTTCGTCCGGCAGTATCCGGGCGCGGCCGAACCGCTGATCTGGAACGGCATCGTCAACAGCAGTTGGGCCGGCGCGACCGGCGGGCTGGGCGCGCTGAGCAAAGTGAAGGCGGCGCGGGCCAGCCTGGAGCAGGCCATCGCCCTGGACGCCGGGGCCTTGCAGGGCTCGGCCTATACCAGCCTGGGCACGCTCTACGACCAGGTGCCGGGCTGGCCGATCGGCTTCGGCGACAGCGACAAGGCCGAAACCTTGTTGCGCCAGGCACTGCAAATCAACCCCAACGGTATCGACAGCAACTACTTCTGGGCCGATCATCTGGTTCGGCGCAAACGCTACGACGAGGCCCGCGCGGCGCTGAACAAAGCGCTGCAGGCGCCGCCACGTCCGGGGCGCGAGCTGGCCGATCAGGGCCGGCGCAGCGATATCGCCGCGTTACTCAAGACCCTCAAGGACAAACAGGACTGATCTATGCGGCTGCTGCTGGTGGAGGACGATACGGCGCTGGGCGAAGGCATCTGCGATGGCTTGCGTCAGGAGGGCTATACCCTCGACTGGCTGCGCGATGGCGCCAGCGGCCTGCACGCCTTGCAGCACGAGACCTTCGACCTGGCCATTCTCGACCTGGGGCTGCCGCGCCTGGATGGCATCGAGGTGCTGCGGCGGGTGAGGGCGGGCGGTGACAACCTGCCGGTGCTGGTGCTCACTGCCCGTGACGCCACCGACGACCGTATCACTGGGCTGGATGCCGGTGCCGACGACTATCTGGTCAAACCCTTCGACCTCAACGAGCTCAAGGCCCGCCTGCGCGCATTGCTGCGCCGCAGTGCCGGACGAGCACGGGTGCTGATCGAGCACGCCGGGGTGAGCCTCGACCCGGCCACCCAGCAGGTGCACTACGAGGGCCGGCCGGTGGTGCTCACGCCCAAGGAGTACCGCCTGCTGCACGAGTTGCTGGCGCAGCCGGGCAAGGTCTTCACCCGCGAGCGGCTCACCCAGTTGCTCTACGGCTGGGACGAGGAACCGGAGAGCAACACCCTGGAAGTCAACGTCTACCAGCTACGCAAGAAGCTGTTCAACGGCTTGATCCGCACCGTGCGCGGCATCGGCTACCTGGTCGAGGGCAAGGCATGAGTTCGCTGCGCCAGCGCACGCTGTGGCGGGTGATGCTACTGCTGGTGGTCGGTACCAGCCTGTTGGCGTTGTACAACTACCATGACAGCCGCCATGAGATCACCGAGATCTACGACGCCCACCTGGCGCAGAACGCGCGGCTTCTGCAGGGCGTGATGAGCCTGCCGGTGGAGGAGGGCAGCCGGGCCTCGCTGTACCAGGCCTTCAACGACGCCCTGAGCCAGGCCGGCCGGCACCGGGTCGGCCATCCCTATGAAAGCAAGCTGGCGTTCCAGGTCTGGGATGACGCCGGCACGCGCCTGGTCAATACCCCAAGTGCACCGGTGCTGACACCGTTGCCGGTGACCCCAGGCTTCTCCGAGATCGTGGTCGATGGCCAGTGCTGGCGCGGCTTTGTGCTACCGGTGCCGGCGCGTCACTGGGTGATCTGGGTCGGCGAGCGCGAGGATGTGCGCTTCGACCTGATCGACCGCATCGTGCGCCATACCGTGTTCCCGTTCCTCATCGGCAGCCTGGCCCTGGCGCTGTTGGTCTGGGCCGCCATCGGCTGGGGTCTGCAACCGCTGCAGAACATGGCCAATGTGATTCGCGCACGGCATGCGCAATCGCTGGAGCCGCTGCAACTGGTGCCGCTGCCCTCGGAGCTGGAGCCGATGCAGGCGGCGATCAACCGCTTGCTGGCGCAGATCGACGATTTGCTGCGCCGCGAACACCGCTTCATCGCCGATGCGGCCCATGAAATGCGCACGCCGCTGGCCATTCTGCGTCTTCACGCGCAGAACGCCGAAGCCGCCACCAGCGAGGCCGAACGGCAAAAAGCCCTGGGCTTCCTGATCGGTGCCGTGGATCGCCTCACGCGGGTGGTCAACCAGCTGTTGACCCTGGCGCGCCTGGAACCGCGCCTGGGCCAGCGCGTGGACACGCCGATCGACCTGGGCGAGGTGGTCACCGAGACCTTGGCCGAATTGACGCCCTGGATTCTGGAGCGTGGCCAGGAACCGTCGTTGCAACTCGATGAGGGCGATCACCTGGCCACGGTCGATGCCGGCGTGCTGGGCATCGCCTTGCAGAATCTGGTGGCCAATGCCGTGGAGCACTCGCCACCGGGTGGCCGTATCTGCGTTTCGCTGCAGCAACGCGGTGGGCAGCTCGAACTCAGTGTGGAAGATGAAGGCCCCGGTATCGAAGAGGCCAGCCTGACGCGCGTGTTCGAACGTTTCTACAGCCGCAACAGCCCGAACGGGGCAGGGCTGGGACTGTCCATCGTCGCGGCCATCGTCGAGCGCCTGGGCGGTCAGGTACGCCTGGAAAACCGAGCCGAGGGCGGGCTGGCCGCCATCCTGTCGATTCCGCTGGCGAGCGCAGGGGGCGCCTCATGAGCACCGTTGACGCGGATCGACTGCGGGTGTGGCAAGCGTTGTCGGAGTTCTTTCTGGACACCGATGTCGACCTCAGTTCCGACGGGCTCGTGCAGCGTCTGGCTCAGACTGGCTACACGCCTGACCAGGTGCAGTGCATCTTGTGGAACGAGGTTTATCCGGTCCTGCACAGCAATCTGCAGTCCATGGCGGGCGAGTGGGCCGGATGGACGGACGCGTTTCTCCAAGCCCACCTGGTGGTGCGCCCTTATTCGCCGGGTATGCCAGCCAGAGGATGGATCGGTGCCGAAATCTCGCGATGCTGGGACGAAGTGCTGACGCGATGGGCACGCCTGAAGACCTCTTGAAACATTTTGGAACAACTGTGTCAGATTGAAGTCAATTTGATATCGCCTGGATCCGAGATGTCCATGAAACTACCGCGCCCCTCAGACCGTATCGACACCCTCACGCAATTGCGCAACCTCAAGATGGCCCGGTCGGCGCATGCCTATGTGCGTGGCAGCACGGTGCAGTTCTACGACTGGCTGCACAGTCAATCCGGGCGCCGCCTGCCCAGCGGGCCGGCGGTGTGGATCTGCGGTGACTGTCACGCCGGCAACCTGGGTCCGACCGGGGATCTGAAGGGCCGTATCGACATCCACATCCGCGATCTCGACCAGACCGTGATCGGCAATCCAGCCCATGACCTGGTGCGACTGGGCCTGTCGCTGGCCACCGCCGCACGCAGCTCGGACCTGCCGGGCGTGGTCACTGCGCGCATGCTCGAGGAGATGATGCAGGGCTACGCCCAGGCCTTCGAACAGAGCGATGACGAAGAGCCCGAGCGGCCGGCGCAGGTCAAGGCTGGCATGCGCACCGCCGTGCGCCGCACCTGGAAACACCTGGCCCGCGAGCGCATCGAGCGGGTGCGTCCGAGCATTCCGCTGGGCAAGCATTTCTGGCCGCTGTCGCGCGAGGAAAAGACGGCGGTGCGCAAGCTCTGCGCCTCGGACGACATCCACACCCTGGTGACCTCGCTCAAGGGCCGTAGCCCGGAGGACCGCGTGGAACTGCTGGACTCGGCCTACTGGGTCAAGGGCTGCAGCTCACTGGGCCTGCTGCGCTACGCCGTGCTGATGGCGGTTGGGGAGGGCGACGACCAGGAGTTCTGCCTGTTGGACGTCAAGGAAGCCATCGCCGCCGCCGCCCCCCGCACCGCCCGCGCCTCGATGCCGCGCGACAATGCCCGGCGCGTGGTCGAAGGTGCTCGGCATCTTTCGCCGGGCCTGGGCAACCGCATGGTGGCGGTGCGCATGCTCGATCATGGCTTCTTCGTCCGTGAGTTGCTGCCCCAGGACATGAAGCTGGAACTCGATGAGCTCAGCGAGCAGGAAGCACGCCGGGCCGCAGGGTATCTGGCCCGTGTGGTAGGTCATGCCCATGCCCGGCAAATGGACCTGAGCACGCGCGCCGCCTGGATCGAGGAGTTGCAACTGCACCGTTCCGAGACGCTGGATGCGCCGTCGTGGTTGTGGAGCAACGTGATTCAGTTGGTGGGCAGTCACGAGCAAGGGTATCTGGCGCATTGCAGGCGGTACGCGTTGGAGCATTGACTCGCACAGCCGAGGGTAGTGGCTTGGAACAGCAGACCGTGTTGATTGGCTGGGACGCTGGCGGTTGGAACTGCGAGCGCAATCGTCTCAGTCGAGATGCGCTGGTCATCCTCTGGCGGTCTTGTAACGCCATTCATTGACGGTGACAGGCAAGGGGATGTGCATCTGAATGTCCTTATGCAGATTGAGCGCGACGACGTTCCCGAATCCAGGCGACCGCGTGATAGACGCCCCCTGATAGCGAAACCAGCGCGAAGAGTGCGCTCAGCAGACTGGCGCCCCACAGTGCACCACGATCATCGATGATCGCGGTGGCGGCGGGCGATTCTGCGCGGTACAGCACTGCCACTGGATTGTCCACCGAGTAGCCGAAGATCAGCCCGCTTTCGGGGTAGCTGAAGGTGTCGCCCGAGGCAGTGGCGAAGTCGATCTGGGGGTGGCTGCCGCCGGCGTTCAACGCACTGACGTGGCCTTCGGCACGTTGCGCGTGGGCGATGAAGTCCAGTCGTTCTTCGACCAGCCAGAAGGTGAGGTACAGCAGACACAGGCCCAGCGGGAGAAAAAGCAGGGCCCGGAGAAAATTGCCTCGGGAGGCGAGGGGCGTCTTGGCCATGACGGCGATCCTTGCATCGTCCTTGAAACGGCCGGTAGTGCAGCCAAGTTGGGCATCGGTGTCAAGCCTCGCCGCGTGAGGCTGCTGCCGCTCACTTGTGCACAATCGCCTGATGAATATCGCCCAGCGCCATGATGCGTTGGGCGGCGTTGAGCTTGATGGCTTCCTTGGGCATGCCGAATACCACGCAGCTGGCTTCGTCCTGGGCGACGGTGGCGGCGCCGGCGTCGAGCATCTCTTTCAGGCCGCGTGCACCGTCGTCGCCCATGCCGGTCATGATGATGCCGGTCGCGTTCTTGCCGGCGAAGCGGGCCACGGAGCGAAACAACACGTCGACCGACGGCCGATGGCGGTTCACCAGTGGGCCTTCGACCACCTGGGCGTGATAGTAGGCGCCGCTGCGGGTCACCATCAGGTGCTTGCCCCCCGGCGCGATCAGCGCCAGGCCGGGCAACACCCGGTCATTGTTGCGCGCTTCACGCACTTCGATCTGACAGATGCTGTTGAGCCTTTCGGCAAAGGACGCGGTGAATTTCTCCGGCATGTGCTGCACGATCACCAGGCCCGGGCACACCCTCGGTAGCGCGGTGAGCACCGTTTCCAGTGCCTGAGTGCCACCGGTGGACGTGCCGATGGCGACGATGCGTTCGGTGGTCTGTGCCATGGCCTGGCCGCCCGCGGCGGGCAGGATAGCGTCCGCGCTGAGCTTGCTCGCGGGCGCAGCCATCGGCGCAGGGCGCACCACACGCTTGCCCAGGTTCTTGACATTGGAGTTCGCCGCTGCACGTATCGCCCCAACCAACTCAGCGGCGGACTCCATCAGAAAGCTCTTCAGCCCCGTGGTGGGTTTGGTGATGATCTCCACCGCCCCGGCCGAGAGCGCCTGCAAGGAGGTTTCCGCGCCTTTCTGCGTCAGTGACGAGCAGATCACCACCGGCGTGGGCCGCTCGCCCATGATTTTCCTGAGAAAGGTGATGCCGTCCATGCGCGGCATTTCCACATCCAGCACGATCACGTCCGGCCATTCGCGCGCCAGTTTGTCCATGGCGAAGATCGGATCGGAAGCGGCGCCCATCACGCGGATGTCCGGCGTCTCGTTGAGAATCGCCAGCAGCACCTGGCGCACTACAGCCGAATCATCGACCAGCAGGACGCTGATTTTTTTGGTAGGCATCTTTACGCAGGGTTCCCATTGGTTGGTGCCGGACCCAGACATTGCCGGTCCACAGGTCGAAGAGGATGGTGCGGTAGCCGGTGCTGCCCATGTCCTGGGCGGCCAGGTGCAGGTGATGACGTTCGGCCAAGGCCAAGGCCGCACGGATGTTAAGGCTGGCCACGTCCTGATCGGGCAGGTGGCGATGCTGCTCAGGGAACATCTCGCCACCGCCGAACACTTTCACCTGATAGTCACGCGCCCGCGTGCCGTGGGCCCTGGCGTGGCGCAGCAGCAGCTCGAGGGCCTCGTCGGCGTACTTGCCGTCCAGCGGCTGGTCGCGGCGGGTACGGGCCGGCAGCATGAAATGACACATCCCGCCGATCAGGCGTTGCGGGTGCCACAAGGTGAATGCCACGCAGGAGCCGAGCAGGGTCCGCAACCGCAGGGGGCGCGTGGCGAAGCTGACTTGACCGGGCGCCAGGATCAGTTCGGTGGTTTTCGTGGCTGTTTTCATGGTTTGCGATAGATCGACGGCGCCACCAGCTTCAACGTGTCGTTCACGCCGTGCAGGCTTTCCGAGTGGCTGATGATGAAGTAGCCGCCAGGCTTGAGCTGGGGCAGCAAACGCGCGACCACCTGGCGCTTGGTGGGTTGATCGAAATAGATCATCACGTTGCGCAGGAAGATCACATCGAACTCGCCCAGGCCAGGCAGCGGCTCGTTGAGGTTGACCTGGATGAAATTGACCCGGTTGCGCAGCGACTTGTCGATCAGGAATGTACCTTCCTGGCGGCCAACGCCTTTCAGACAGTACTTGCTCAGCAGCGGCTGGGGCAGGGTACTGGCACGCTCCATGGCGTAGTGCCCGCTGCGCGCCTTGGCCAGCACCTGGGTGCTGATGTCCGAACCGATCACCTCCCAAGGCGTGGTGTTCAAGCCTTCGGCCAGGGTCATCGCCAGGCTGTAGGGCTCTTCGCCGGAGGAGCTCGCCGCGCTCCACACCCGAAACACCTTGCCTGGCGCTGCCTTGGGCAGCACCTGCTGGCGCAGAAAGTCGAAGTGCTTGGGCTCGCGGAAAAAATAGGTTTCGTTGGTGGTCAGCAAATCCAGGGCCACCTGCAGCTCGCCCTTGCGCTGGTCGCCCATGATCAGCTTGAAATAATCCCCATAGCTGTCCAGCTCATAGTGCTTGAGGCGCTTGAACAGGCGCCCGGCCACCAGTGCCTTTTTTGCCGGCGACAGGTTGATGCCGGCTGCGCGGTGCAGCCAGGCCTGGAATTGACCGAACTCTCGGTCGTCGAGTGATGAAGTGTCGGTCATGGTCGCGCCTCACCGGCCTTCGGCTTCAAGCGCCGGCAACTGGCCGGCCTCGGCCAGGCTGGACATCTCATCGATGGACAGCACCTTGTCGACGGCCAGGACGATGACGAACTTGCCATCGACCTTGGCCATGCCGCTGATGAAGTCGGCGCGAATCCGCGCGCCGAAGCTGGGCGGCGGTTCGATCTGCGCGGCCGATACTTCCTGCACGGCCGAGACGGTATCGACCAGCAGCCCGAGGTCCTGGGGCTGCCCCTCCTGGGTGCTGGCCTCGATGATGATCACGCAGGAGCGCCGGGTGATGGTGGAGTTGGGCCGGCCAAAACGCGCCGACAGGTCCACCACCGGCACCACCGCGCCGCGCAGGTTGATCACGCCGCGCACGAAGGCGGGCATCATCGGCACCACGGTCAGGCTGCCGTATTCGATGATCTCCTTGATGCCCAGAATGCCGATGGCGAACATCTCGCCCCCGAGCATGAAGGTCAGGTACTGCCCATCCTCGTCCGCCGCACTGGCGGTCTGACGGGTGGCGATGACTGCGCCCATATGATTCTCCTGGTTGGCCCGTGCCAATTCCCTGATCAGAAACGGGTGAACTCCGACTCGTCCGGCACACCGGCCATGCTGTAGGCGAAGGCCTTGCGCGGTGCCTGCTGGACCGGGCGGGGCGAGGGGCGGGCGAGATTGCCGCTGCTGTCGACATTGTTGCCCTGCGCCACGGCCTTGGTGGTCGAATCCAGCACGAAGAAACTCATGGCCTGTTGCAACTGCTCGGCCTGGCTGCTCATTTCCTCGGCGGTGGCGGCCAGCTCTTCGCTGCTCGACGCGTTCTGCTGGGTGACTTGGTTGAGCTGGGTCATCGCGGTGTTGATCTGCGCGACGCCTGCGGCCTGTTCCTCGGACGCTGCGCTGATTTCCTGCACCAGGTCGGAGGTCTTGTTGATCGACGGCACCATCTCGTCCAGCAGCTTGCCGGCTTTCTCGGCCATCTCGACGCTGCTCGAAGACAGCTCGCCGATTTCCTGGGCGGCCACTTGGCTGCGCTCGGCGAGCTTGCGCACCTCGGCGGCCACCACCGCGAAGCCCTTGCCGTGCTCGCCGGCCCGCGCGGCCTCGATCGCGGCGTTGAGGGCAAGCAGGTTGGTCTGGTAGGCGATGTCGTCGATGATGCTGATGCGCTGGGCGATCTTCTTCATCGCCACTACCGTCTGCTGTACCGAGTCGCCGCCGTCGGTGGCTTCCCTGGCCGCCTTGCTGGCCATGCCATCGGTGACCTTGGCGTTCTCGGTGTTCTGGTTGATGCTGGCGCTCATCTGCTCCACCGATGCACTGGTTTCCTCGACGCTGGCCGCCTGTTCGCTGGTGGCCTGGCTCATCGACTGCGCAGTGGCGCTGACCTGCTCCGAGGCGCTGGCCAGGTTGTCGGCGGCGTTGCGCACTTCGCCGATGATATGCGCCAGCTTGCCGACCATATTGCGCATGGCATTGAGCACCATGCCGGTTTCGTCCTTCGCGCCGGGCTCGATATGCGCACTGAGGTTGCCTTCGGCCAGTTGCTCGGCTGCCGTGGCAGCCTGGCGCAACGGGCGGGCGATGACCCGGGCGATGAACAAGGCCAGGCCCAGGCCGATCAGCAGCGCCGCGATCAATACGGCGATGATCGACCAGCGCGAGCTTTCATACAGGGCGGTGCCCGTGTCACCAGCGGCGGTGGCACCGGCGTCGTTGAGTTCGACCATCTTCTGCAAGTGGCCGGTGACCTCGTCGAAATGGGTCTTGGACTCGCCCCTGATCAGGCTGCGGGCCTCGGCTTCCTGGTTCTGGCGGGACAGCTCGAACAGTCGGGCACTGGCCTTGAGGTACGCGGCCCACGCGCTTTTCACGTTCGATAGCAGTTGCCGATCCTCATCACTGACGATCAGGCCTTCGTAGGTTTCCAGCCGAGTCTCGAATTCCTTGCGTGCATCGGCCGCTTCCAGCTCGGCCTGGGCTTTCTGTTCGGCGATGTCAGTGCCGAGACTGCGGTTTTCCTTCAGGCGATAGTTGGCGGCAAAAAAGCGCATGCCTGCCGCCGCGCGCATCGACGGCATCCAGTTGCTCTTGATGTCCTGCGCCGCCTGGTTGACGGCGCCCAACTGGATGATGGCGAAGCCCCCCATCACCGCGGTGAGCGCCAGGACCAGCAAGAACGCGCTGATCAACTTGGTGGATATTTTCAGGTCGTAGAACCATTTCATCGGGGAAACCTCCATGGAAGTGCAAGAACGTCAACGCGTGGTGCCCGACAGGGCCTGGGACGCCGGAGCCGGGCGGGCTTCCAGTTGTACGATTTGATTGAGCAGGGCAGGGACGTCCAGGATCAGCGCGACCGCACCGCTGCCCAGGATGGTCGAGCCACTGATGCCGCGCAGTGCCCCGAACAGCTTGCCCAGGGGTTTGATGACGGTCTGGAACTCACCGAGCAGTTCGTCCACCACCAGTCCGGCCTTGTGCTCGGCATAGCGCACCACCACGACGTTCTGGCGCCGCGCAGGCGCACCCTCGTGGTTGAAGTGCTCGCGCAGGTCCACCAGCGGCAGTACCTCGCCCCGCAAATCCAGGTAGCCCTGGTCGCGTGTCGACACCGGCTGGTGTTCGTCGAGTTCGATGCATTCCTGGACCATGTCCAGCGGGATCACATAGGTGGACTGATCGATCCCGACCAGGAAGCCATTGATGATGGCCAGGGTCAGCGGCAGGCGAATGCGCACCAGCGTGCCCTGGCCGTGACGGCTGTCCAGATCGACGGTGCCGCGCAACAGGGTGATGTTGCGCTTGACCACATCCATGCCCACGCCGCGTCCGGAGAGGTCGGTCACCGCTTCGGCAGTGGAGAAGCCCGGCTCGAAGATCAGGTTGTAGATCTCCTGGTCGGTCAGTGTCGCGCCGCTGGCGACCAGGCCGCGCTCCTGCGCCTTGTGCAGAATGCGCTCACGGTTGAGGCCAGCGCCGTCGTCGGCGATTTCGATGACGATGCTGCCGGAGTCGTGATAGGCATTGAGCCTCAGGTGGCCCTTGCTCGGTTTGCCCGCCGCCTGCCGCGCCTGGGCATTCTCGATGCCATGGTCCATGGCGTTGCGCAGCAGGTGCATCAACGGATCGCCGATCTTCTCGACCACCGTTTTGTCCAGCTCGGTTTCAGCGCCGCTGATGATCAATTCGATGTCCTTGCCCAGTTCCTGACTGACATCGCGCACCACCCGACGGAAGCGATTGAAGGTGTCGCCGATGGGGATCATGCGCAGGTGCAGGGCGCTGTCGAGGATTTCCTCGACCAGGCCCGACACGCTGGAGGTGGCTTCCTGCAACGGGTCGTTGTCGCACGAACGGGCCAGCAGGCTCGCGCCGGCGCTGGCGATGACCAACTCGCCCACCAGGTTGATCAGTTCGTCGAGCTTGTCGGCGTTGACCCGCACATAGTTACCGTCGCGGGGTTTGCCTTCGGCAGGCGCCGTCACGCGCTGGGGCGTGCCCGCCAGAGGCGCGACCTCGGCCTGGACGACCAGCTCGGTGCCGGACACTGAAGCGCTTTCGCTCGCCTCATCGACGCGGCTGATGTGTACGTCACAGTCTTCACGCACGAAATCGAAGACTTCGTTGAGGCTGGCGTAGCCGGCGCTGGAATTCAGGTCGAGCTCGAAGCCCAGGTAGCAGCTTTCAGGATCCCAACGGCTCAGGTCTGGAATGCGCTCGGTAAGGGTGCGCAACTGCACGATCTGCCCCAGGGTTTCGAGATAGCGCAGGAAGGACAGCGGATCCATGCCGTTGCGAAACACGTCCTCGCCGAAACGCAGCGAGATATGCCAGAGCACCTGGCCTTCTTCACTTGCGGCGGGGGGCTCGGTTTCGAGTCCAGTCACCGGGGCATCCACGTGCCGATAGGCATTCAACGCTTGGCGTAACGCGTCTTCGCGCTCAACGGCGGCGGGCGAGAGCGCTTCACCCCGGCTGGCAACCACCTTGATCAGCTCCAGCATGTGGTCGCCGGATTTGAGCAGTACGGCGATCAGTGCGGCATCGACCGCTATCAGTCCGTCACGCAGCCGGTCGAGTACATCTTCGACGATGTGCGTGAACGTGACGATCGGCGTCAGCCCGAACAGCCCGGCAGAGCCCTTGATGGTGTGGGCGGCACGAAACACCGCGCCGATCGCATCCTCGTCGCCCGGTTCGCTTTCCAGTTGCAGCAAGGATTGCTCCATGGCCTGCAACAGTTCGCGCGCCTCGACGATGAAGGTTTGCAGTGCCTGATCGAGATTGATGCTCACCTGAACGGTCCTTGTCGATGATTGAACAGCGTATGGCGAGGGCTAGACGAGGCAACGACACAGTTGCAACGCCTGTTTGACCGCCTGGCTCTGGTCGGTCAGCGTCAAGGCCGTACCGGCAGCGCTGGCTTCGCGCTGGACGACCGCCAGCAGTTGCACGCCGGCGCCGTCCATTTCCGTGACCTGGGACAGATCGAGCTGCACACGCGGTGTTGCGCCCATCTCGGGCAGCAGCGCAGCGGCCAGCTCGGCCACGGTGTAGATCGTCAGTTCACCGTCGATGACCAGGTGGGCGGTGCCGTCGAGCGTTTTGCGAGTGATAGGCATGCAGAACTCCTGGTCCACGACGCTCAGGGCAGGATCAGCTTGGACACCGCCGCCAGCATCTGCGCCGGCTGGAACGGCTTGACCACCCAGGCCTTGGCCCCGGCGGCCTGGCCCTCGGCCTTTTTCGATTCCTGGGACTCGGTGGTCAGCATGATGATGGGCGTGAACTTGTAGCTGGCCAGCTTCTTCACCTCCTTGACGAAGGTGATGCCATCCATGTTCGGCATGTTCACGTCGCTGATGATCAAGTGCACTTTCTGTCCGGTGAGCTTGCTCAAGGCATCCTGGCCATCTCGGGCTTCGATCACCTCGTAACCGGCGCTCTTCAGGGCAATGCCCACCACCTGCCGTACGCTGCTGGAGTCGTCGACCACTAATACGTTCTTCGCCATGGTGTACTTCCTAAAAGAAGGTGATGTCTTGGGAATGCTGCTGTTCGGCCGCGTTGCCATGGTGGTTGCGGCGTTGTTCGTCGGTGGCGTAGGTGGCCTCCATGCGCGCCAACCACTGGCGGGCATCGACCGCCACGGCCTGGTCCGGCGCCTGGCTGGCTTGCTGCAGGTGTTCGTGCAAATCGTGCATGTTGTCGCGCACATGACTGAGGATCTGGCTGACACGGTCCTGGAACTGCAGGTTGACCAGCACCTCGGTCATCTCGTCGCGGATGCCGTAGCTTTCCTGCTTGAGCAGGTCGGCCGATTCGGCCAGGCGCCCGGTGATGCTCTGAAAGCGTTCGAGCACCTGCTGGATGCTGTGCTCGGATTCGCTCACCGAGAGACCGTCCTGCTCGGCGCTGTTGGACGCGGCCTGAACGAGCTGGGTGATGGCGTTGTTGATAATGTCGACCTTGGCCGACATCTGCTGACCGGTTTCGCTGGACTTGCTCGATAGACTGCGCACGGCGTCGGCCACCACCGCGAAGCCGCGCCCGGCCTCACCGGCACGCGCGGCTTCGATGGCTGCATTAAGGGCTAGCAGGTTGGTTTGCGCCGCGATCGCGGCGACATCGGCGGCCATGGTGCGCAGCTCACCCGTGTAGGCGGTCAGGCTGCGGACCTGGGACAGGGTCTGGTCGCGGCTGGTCTGCGTGGCCTTGAGCGAGTCGATGACCTGGCTCAGTTCGCTGTCGCTACGCGCTAGCACCTTGAGCGCGCCTTCGGCGCTTTGCCCATCCAGTTCGCCGGCGGCGTGCTGCGAGGCCTGCACGGTGTCTTGCAGGCGCTGGGCGATGCCGGTAAAGCGGTTGGCCAGGGAGACGATCGCTTCTTCGGTCTGCTGACGCGAGCTTTCCACCTGCTTGGCCCAGATCGGCATTGCGCCGAGCAGCACCTCGTCGAGCTGGGCACGCGAAGCCGTGTTGGCCTGCGTTGCCTGCGCCGTGGCTTGATCCAGCGCGAATGCCTGCGCGCGGCGAATCGCCTCGGCCTGGGATTTCGCGCTCAAGACGCCGACGCCCAGGCCGGTCAGCACGAGCACCGCACAGGCCAGCAGGTTGGCCGTGGAGGTGGATTGCGTGAGCAGCCACACCACTGCGGGCAGTACAGGGATCAGGGCGAACCAGAGAAAACGCGGCTGGGCGGGAGCGGGGAGGAGGGGGGAGTGACGCTGGGTCATGGTTCCGTCCTTGGAAGATGTTTCGGATTTAACGATAGAGGGGTTATCTGCCCTGTGCCCCTGGACTTGAGGCTTTGGAGGTGCCTTCCGTCGGGTTCTTGACAGAGGTATTTCTGACGCACGCACTGAATGGGGAAAGGCGAACAGCCGTTACCTCACGGAGCCAGCGCAGGATTTGCCCTTTGCAAACAGCGCTAAAGCTCATGAGGCGGTGAGACCGAGTGACGAGAGCTGGGGACAGATGGTGTCGTACGTGCGCTGTCCGAGCGGTGCTGATCGAACTATGCTCGCCTGTGGGCCAGTGAGAAACACGTTCGATCGTCTGGGGACGCGTCTGGCGGGAACGGGGGGTGAAGAGTTCAGCCCCCGTCAATTGACTAACTTAAGTGATCACTCCGCAGGCAGGATTAGCCCTAAGCACGCCAGCGCCAGCAACAGCGTACCAAGCATCATGAACCCATAGTTTAGAGGCGTGAACTGCGCATTGCTGCGACCTTCGAGGTCGCCAGCAGCAGCGTTCAGTCCACGCTGGCCTAGCCAAGTGACCCAGCCAGTGACCGGCAGCAGCCCTAGGTTCAGTAGTTCAACAATGGGGAGACCAATGTTATGGCTCGACAAAACTTCGGCTAACGTAGCGATTAGCATGACGATCACGAAGAGGGTCGCTAGTTTCATGGGATTCCACCGAAAATCACTGCCATTACGCTTGAGGTGAGTATCGGCCTCACGGTAAAGGGAATGAGTGAAAAACACCGAGAACAGTGCGCGAGCTATCGGCCACAGCTTTTCGCCGGTACTGCGCTCGAGTTGCTTCCAGTTCGCGAAAGCCCAGTAGAGCTGGTACATGCCAAATGAAAGAATCCAGAGCGTAAGGAATTTACCTCTGGAAACGACATAGAACGGGCGGTCTTCGGTTGTCTGCGGGGGGATGCTCTGGTCTGGCTGGTCAGGGGCATAGGTGGTAACTGGAGTGGTATTGGGCACGGACTGTCCTTTGATTGGGCCGAAATTGGACGGGCACGTTAACGCATGCCTTGAGGCGAACCCATCAGAGAAGTCGTCTTTACTAGGCGGTCATTATGTAATTTAACATAATATACATTATGCGTATATTCGTGTGGGGCTACCAGGCCTCGGGTTGACCAGATTGGGCGCCAGGCTCAGGACGGATCGGCTTGCCTGGCTGCCATGGCTTGAAGATCCGCAGGCGCCATGCCGTAGTAAACAATCAATGGATCACGGCAGCCTTGCTCGCGATACCACCTTACAACGATCTCAATCATCTAGCCCAGGAGGTAAACCAACATATCGCTGTAGCCTTTCAACGAGTTGGCCTTGTATGGATACCGAGCGTTGGCGAAGACGTTACGGTAACGCTCTCCGAAGGCGTATACGGTTTTCTGCAGGTACTGCATGAAAAAGCGTGAGCAGATCGAGTTTGTCGGCTCATGTCCGATCAGCAGCAATCTTGCCGGTGCGCTACTGCTTTACGATGCGCGTGATTTATCAATGTGGCGTCAAGGTCATAGGTTTTATTGACTTGGTCATGGTTGCCATTGGGCCGAGCCAGAAAGCGTTCAGCAAAATATCCATGCCGATTGCGGCATTTTCCTAGGCGACAGCCCTCATGTCGTGCCCGATTAGTGAATATTCGGCGGCCTCCCGATAAATAGCAGTAAGTGCTTTCGATCATCCAAGGCGTAAGGGGCTGCTGCATCAAAACTCTCCGTAAGTCCTGAGCTACCCTACCCCTATAAAATGAGAAAAACTTAATAACTACACTAAATATTCATTTAGTTTAGTTATCTACCAGCGTCAACCAAACGCGGCGGCACGAAGTAAACAAGTTCGCGCTCAACTGTGCCTAGAACCAGATCTTTCCCGTCCCCACGGAACCATCACCGCCCAAATCTCTCCAACCCCGCATCCGGTATTCCAGTCACTGGCAGGATGCCGGTCCACCCCAACTGACAAGGACGCTCCGCAATGCGCACCATGCTATTCCCTTTAGCCATCCTCACCACCGCACTCGTCGGCTGCTCGGACCCCAAGAAAGCCTCCGAGGAAAACTTCGAAAAAGCCGCGCAGGCCTGGCTCGACAAGGCCTATCCAGAGTGCCTGGTCACATCGACGTTCCCGATGAACACCCAGGAGTTCGACGTCTACGGCACTAACAAGACCTTGAATGCCTTGGCCGAGGTCGGCGTGCTGACAGCCGTGGAGACGTCTCGCAAAGACTATCCCGAAAACATCTTTCAGAAAGCCCATACCGAAATCAAATATCGGTACGAACTCACTGACGAAGGCCGCAAGTACCTCAAAGATGACGCGCGTACGAAGCCTGATGGCACCGTCATTCCAGGCCTGTGCATCGGCCGCGCAAAGGTCGACAAGATTGAGCAGTTCAGCGAGCCTGGGGACATGATGGGCCACCGGATTTCTGAGGTGACCTACACCTACAAGGTCGACGATCTGCCCAAGTGGGCCTCCACTCCGGCGTTGATGAACGTCAATAGCGACGTCAAACGCATGGTTGCCAGCCAGGAAAAACCCATTCGCGAAAAGCGCGCCTTCGTATTGACGAACAATGGCTGGATTCACGAGCGGCTGTTCCGCGAGTAACGGGCGTCAGTGCAGGCTGCGACGCCTCCGGTATAGGGGGCGTCGCCCTTCCTCACTTCCTGCAACATCACTACGCCCACACGGCCTAACGCGTCCCCGGCACCAAATCAAGAATCTCGTCGATCCCCAGGCACCGCGGTTCCACTTCCAGCGTCTGACCCGGGACCTCCTCCCGCACGTGCAGGAACATGAGCCAGGTTTGAGCATTCTGCTGGGTTACAACGGCTGGGGGATCGCCATGTCCACCACGCTGGCCAAGCACCTGTCGCAACGCATTCTCGGCACGACCCAGGCTTTACCGTTTCCCGTTACACGCGTGGATCCGATCCCCTTCCACAGCCTCCAGCGTTTGTACCTGGGCGCGGGGATAACCTGGTATCGGATGCTGGATGCCATCGCTTGATGAGGCGGGCATCCGTGTGGCGGTAAAAAGCAGGGCTTGCTCGGGCGTTGCCTGTATCGCGTCCCGAGCGATCCCGAGCGCGCACTGAAACCCGATCTGCCGTGCGCAGGATTAGAAATCCACTTTGCCCCGACCCGCCTTGACCGTACTGCGCCTGGCCTTGCCATCCAGGCGACGGGTCTTGGAACCCAGCGTCGGCTTGGTGGGGCGGCGTTTCTTCTCGGTCTTGCCCGCAGACACGATCAGCTCGGCAAGACGCGTCAATGCATCGGCACGGTTCTGCTCTTGGGTTCGGTACTGCTGGGCCTTGATGATCAACACGCCCTCGCCGGTGATGCGACTGTCACGCAGTGCCAGCAGGCGCTCCTTGTAGAATTCGGGCAAGGACGAGGCGCGGATGTCGAAACGCAGGTGTACGGCACTGGACACCTTGTTGACGTTCTGCCCACCGGCGCCTTGTGCACGAATATAAGTGAGTTCGATCTCGGCATCGGGCAGATGCACGGTATTCGAAATGGTCAGCATCGCAGAGTCCTCGTGATTGCCACCATTATCACAGCCTCCGGGGCTGGCCCATAGCCTGGAGAGCCGAGGGCGTGAAAACACCGAGACCCATCCGGTCGACGGGCTGCGACTATTTTGACTGTGACCCCTCCCCTCATTCTTGTGCCAATCGCTCACCCAGGCTGCTTGCCACACCGGTTCATGCGTTAATCCCTGCTCCCCACTCCATTCGCACGCCCCGACCATGCGCCGTCTTCTCGCCCTGCTGACCTGCCTGATCGCCTCTACCGGCCATGCTGCCGACTCGCCGCCGCTGTCCCGAGACATCAAGGACTGGAACGTCACCTGCGACAACGTGCGCACCTGCACCGCCGTCTCCACCCGGCCTGCCAGCGCCGAGCTCGGTGAGTTGTATTTTCCACTGCGCATCGTGCGCAAGGCCGGGCCTGATGACGCGTTGCACATCAGCGTCTTCAGCTACAACGACCTACATGGCGATCCGCTGATCGACTACGAATCGCTGCGCATGCCGCTGGTCGAGCGCAAGCGCGCAGACTTCGACGTGACCGAGGTACCTGAACTGCGCAGTGCGAGCGGTGCGGATGCCCTGACCTTCATCCACGCACTGCGCAACGCCAGGCAGTTGGCCTTCAGCACCTCGGATGGCCCCTCGAGCGCCTCACTGATCGGCATGACCGCTGCGCTGTTGTTGATGGATGAGGTGCAGGGCCGGATCGGTACCGTCACCGCGCTCGCGCGGCCGGGAGACGCGCCGGCCAGCGACGTACCGCCGGCCCCGCCCACGCCCACGTTGCCGGCCTGGACCGCTCCGTCCTCCCTGAGTGCCACGCACACGCAGCAGCTACTGGACACTGCCATGGCTGCGAGCCGCGCCGACTGGCAGCAAGATGTCATCGAAGGCGACGAGCCCACCGGGAAGGTTTATGCGCTGACGGACGAACAAGCGCTATTGATCGTGCAGACCGGCTGCAGCGCCTACAACTGCGATTATCGGCTGTACCTGATGCCCCTGGCGCACCCGGAACAGGTTCGTCCAGCCCCCTTCCAGACGATCGCCCAGTTGCCTGACCTGGCTCCCGACGGCAGCGTCCAATTCGATAGGGCAACGGGCGAGTTGACCAGTCTGCAGTTGGCCAACGGCATGGGTGGCTGCGGCGTAACGACACGCTGGCGCTATGACGGTGAACGTTTCGTGCTCAGTCATGCCGCGCAGATGAGTGCCTGCATGGGCTTGAACGATGCCGATTGGCCGGTGCTGTGGGAGACCGCCGTGCAGCCGTGATCGGGACCGGCCTCGTTGGCATCACAAAAAAGGCCGCGAGGCCAACTCCAGACCCAGCACTGCCAGAAAGATCAAAAAGCACTGCTTGAAACGCTTCGGACTGATCCGCGTCCGAATGGACTGCCCAACGAACAGGCCCATCAACGCAGGAATGACAGCCAGCGTCGAAAGACCCACCTGCTCGAATTTCAGACCGCCATGCAGCAGCAACCCCGCAGCCAACGCCACCGTCGAGGTGGTAAAGGACAACCCAAGCGCCTGCACCAATTCGTCTCTTTCCAACCGCAACGACTGTAAATACGGAACCGCCGGCATTACGAACACACCCGTAGCGCCGGTGATGGCGCCCGTTACTAGACCTATGACCGGCGAGAGATAGCGTTCGGCACGCTGGGAAACAACGAAGGGTGTGGCGAACAGGGCATAAAGCGCGTAGATGAGCAGCGCAATACCCAAGGCAAACCCAGACCATGCCGGATTGACGGAGACAAGCAATGCCGCTGCCGGCAGCGTTCCCACGGCAATGGCAGCCTGCATGGGCCATAAGCGACGTATCAAGTGGTAGGTCCCTGGCCCGGATACGCACTGCCAGACATTGGTCGCCAATGACGGAATGATCAACAGTGCGGCAGCGGCGGACGGTGGCATCGCGGTGCCGAGCAATCCCATCGCGACAGTGGGCAACCCCATACCTGTGACGCCTTTCACTGCCCCTGCGGCGATGAAAGTCAGCGTCAGCATCACCACTAAAAAATAGGTCTCGTTCATCCCTCGATTGAAGGCCATCGCACCCGGTGCGCACAATCAGGACTTTTTCCGCTACCCTTCGGGCAGTCCGAAGGGTTGAGGAGACGTTGATGCGATTCGATCTAGCCGACCTTCGTCTTTTTCTCTGTGTGCTCGACGCCGGCAGCATCACGCAAGGCGCGCTGTCGGCCAACCTGGCCTTGGCATCGGCCAGTGAGCGACTGCGTAGCATGGAGGCCGATGCAGGGGTTGCTCTCCTGGAGCGCCATGCACGCGGCGTCACTGCAACCCAGGCGGGCGAAGCGGTTGCCCACCATGCTCGGCTCATACTGCAACAACAAGCCGTTCTGAAAGGTGAGCTCAGGGGATTTGCATCGGGTGCTCACGGCACACTGGCCTTGTACGCGAACACGGCAGCACTGACCCATTTCCTTCCCCCGAGACTTGCCGATTGGCTGGCTGCCCGGCCACACCTGCATATGGACTTGCGCGAGCGAACCAGCGCAGAGATCGTGCAAGGGGTCACCGCTGGGTTGATCGAAGCGGGCATCGTGTCAGATTCATCCAACGCTGCGGACCTGTGTGTTCGCCCAATTGCACGGGACCACCTCGTACTCATCGTGCCCGCCACTCACCCGCTCGCCACGCGCAAAGCAGTGCATTTTTTTGAAGTGGTCAATGAGATATTTGTCGGCCTGGCTTCGGGTAATGCCCTGCAGGATCACCTTGAGGATCAAGCCAAGGCCCTTGGCCGTCGATTGACGCTGCGCATCCAGATGAAGACCTTCGATGGACTGTGCACGATGGTCAACCGGGGGATCGGAGTGGCAATCTTGCCTCAGTGCATCGCTGCTCGACATCGACGACGCCACTCATACTCGACCTTGGCTATCGAGGATGAGTGGGCACGCCGCCAATTGTGTGTGGTCTACCGAGAGTGGCTGACATTGTCGCCAGCCATGCAAAGCTTGCTGGAGCACTTGGGTGCCTGTGCCGATTGACCCCATCGTTTCAGCATGAAGAACAGCCCATCCCCAATAAAACTTTCAGCGCCCCGCACCACTCAACCAGGCACTGCGCCAATCTCTGTACAGGGCGCGCCGTTCTTCAACTGCGCAGGTAAAAACGATGATCGCTCGATGGCGCTGGGCCTTGGGTCAAATGACCAAGCGACTGTGGTTCCGTGCCACGTTGTTCTCGTTGACAGGCGTGATCACCGCGCTGCTCGCCATCACCTTGCGCGATTTCGTACCCCCCACGCTACCGGCGAAAATCGGCGCCGATTCGGTCGACAAGATCCTGGGCATCATCGCTTCGAGCATGCTGGCGGTCACCACCTTTTCACTGAGCACCGTGGTCTCCGCCTACAGCGCCGCCAGCAATGGCGTCACACCCCGGGCGACCACCCTGGTGATGGAGGACTCCACCACCCAGAACGCCCTTGCGACGTTCATTGGATCGTTCCTGTTCAGTCTGGTCGGCATCATCGCGCTGAGTACCGGTGCTTACGGCGCGCAAGGCCGGGTCGTGTTGTTCGCCGTGACCCTGGTCATGATCGTGTTGATCATCTACACCCTGCTGCGCTGGATCGACCACTTGTCCACGCTCGGCAGAGTCGGTGAAACCATCGACCGGGTCGAGCGCGCGACCCTCGCAGCCCTTGAGCAGCGCGCCCGCTGGCCGTTCATGGGGGCCGCCCCCTACCCCGTCGACTTCGACCTGCCCGCGCAGGCAATGACGATCGTCAGCGTGGACACCGGCTATGTCCAGCACATCGATGTGAGCGCGCTCGCGGTGGTTGCCAAGCGGCATGACGTCGAGATCTACCTCGAGGTACTGCCTGGCAGCTTTGTCCACCTGGGTGCGCCCCTGGCACGCCTGCTCAACACGTCCTCAGCCAGCAGCGACCTGGAAACCGAACTGCGCCACGCGATCACCGTGGGGCTGCGCCGCACCTTCGATCAAGACCCGCGTTTCGGCCTGTCGGTGCTGGCAGAGATCGCCTCGCGCGCCCTGTCCCCGGCCACCAATGACTCCGGTACGGTCATCGATGTGATGGGGCGCGGGGTGCGCTGTTTCTCTAAATGGGCACTTCAGCCCGCCGACACCGATGATATCGACGAACACTGCCGGCGCGTGCATGTGCGCTGCGTTGAGGTACACGACCTGTTCGACGACTTCTTCACCTTGATCGCTCGTGACGGCGCGGGCCTGCTGGAAATCGACATTCGCATGATCAAGGCCTTGATCAGCTTGACCGAAATCGACTCCGCCCGCTTCGGCACGCAGTGCCGGTTGCACGCGGCACTGCTGGTCAAACGCGCCGAGACAGCGCTGGTCTTGGATGAGGAGAAGACACGGCTCAGGGCCGTGGCCGCCCCTTTGCTGACTGAGTGACCGGCTCAGCCAGCATCGGCACTTACGGCGCGGCGAACCGGCCGCGCACCGCCATCTTGCGGTACAGCACCAGCGTTGCGCTCAACGCGCACAGCGCGGCGAAGGTCACCCAGTACGCGGGCGCGGCCTTGTCGCCAGTCTCATGAATCAGCCAGGTCGACATCGCTGGGGTGAAGCCGCCGAACAGCGCCGTCGCCAGGCTATAGGCCAGCGAGAACCCCGCCACCTTCACATCTTCGGGCATGATTTCGGTCAGCGCGGGGATCATCGCGCCGTTGTACATCGCGTACAGGAACGAGAACCACAGCAGCACTTCGAGCATGTGCGCGAAGCTCGCCGCTTGCGCCAGGTAGGAAAGCGCCGGATAAGCCGTGAACACGGTCAGTACGGTCATGGCGATGAGCATCGGCTTGCGTCCGAAGCGGTCGCTGAGCGTGCCGCCAATCGGCAGCCAGAAGAAGTTCGACACCCCGACCAGCAGCGTCGCCAACAAGGCATCGGTGGTGCTCAGGTTGAGAACGGTCTTGCCGAAGGTCGGCGCATACACCGTGATGAGGTAGAACGCGCTGGTGGTCATCGCCACCATCAGCATGCCGCCCACCACCACGCCCCAGTTCTGGCCGAGTGTGGCGATCACCTGCTTCATGGTCGGGCGATGGCTGCGGTTTTCGAAGGCTTGCGTTTCTTGCAGGTTGCGGCGCAGGAAAAAGATGAAGGGAATGATCAGGCACGCCACGGCGAACGGTATGCGCCAGCCCCACTCGCTGATCTGCAAGGGCTGCAGCGACTGGTTCAAGGCATAACCCAAGGCGGCGGCAACGATGATTGCCACCTGCTGACTGCCAGACTGCCAACTGGTGTAGAAGCCCTTTTTGCCGGGTGTGGCCATTTCGGCGAGATAGACCGAGACACCGCCCAGCTCAGCCCCGGCGGAGAAGCCTTGCAGCAACCGCCCGATCAGCACCAGCAGCGGCGCCCAGTAGCCAATGGTGGCAAAGCCGGGCACCAGCACGATCAGCAGCGTGCCACTGGCCATGATCGACAGCGTCACGATCAGGCCTTTGCGCCGACCGACGTCGTCGATGTAGGCCCCCAGGACGATGGCGCCCAGCGGGCGCATGAGAAAGCCTGCACCGAAGACGGCGAAGGTCATCATCAAGGACGCGAACTCGCTGGAGGCCGGGAAGAAGGCCCCCGCGATCTGGGTGGCATAGAAGCCGAACAGGAAAAAGTCGAATTGTTCGAGGAAGTTACCCGAGGTGACGCGAAACACCGCAGCGGCTTTGGACCGAGCGGCGTGAGGTGACGCAGGCATAGACGGTTCTCCAGCGTAAATCTTCTTGGTGTTGTGCACTTCACCGTCTGGAGTATGCCGGACACATCCTGAAACGATTAATGAAATCTGTTCATGCCAGCCCTGGCGCTGTTCAGGGGTTCTCGGTCCAGTCGAACGCCATCTGCCGGGCCGTGCGCTCGGCCAAGGCTCGGCTGTGAAGACGCTCGACCAAGTGCAGGCTCATGTCGATACCGGCGCTGATGCCGGCCGAGGTGACCAAGGCGCCTTGGTCGACCCAGCGCACGCCCTCGAGCACGTCCAATGCCGGGCACATGGCCTTAAGATCCAGGCGCGCCGGATCGGTTGACGCATGGCCGACATAAATGCTCAGATGCGCCCCTTGTTTCAGGTGTCCCCGGCCGCCGCGTCGGGGATTAAACGGGAAGCCGGTGCCTCGCCCTTGGCGAGCAGTCCGGCGCTGCCCCCGCAACGGTAGGCGAGCGAGGCATTCGATACACCACTGTGCCCAGGGCATGGGAAGGTGAATGTCTCAGGTTCCTCGCAAGCCCGGAGACCGGCCTGCTGCAGCTATTGGCAACTCCCGCGGCGGGCGGGCACTGGCCGGTTTTCGCGAGCGTCTGCGCGCGTCACCCGCGTGCACCTGCGCCGTAGGGGAATCTTCAATTCCGCGATGGTCGGCTCGTGCATGTCCTGCCCTACCCTGCATCTCCACGCGCTGCACTGGTCGCCTCACGGCGCGCCACGGCCATTGCTGGACAACATCGATCTGCACGTTGGTCCTGGCGAGTTCGTCGGCCTGATCGGCCCCAACGGCAGCGGCAAGACCAGCCTGCTGCGGTGTGCCTACCGCTTCAGCCGGCCCGATGCCGGCCAGGTACGACTCGAAGGTGAAGACATCTGGCAGCGCACGCCGCGCTGGGCTGCCCAGCGCATCGCCGTGATGCTGCAGGAATTTCCCGAAGACTTCGGGCTTAGCGTGCGCGACGTGGTGGCCATGGGCCGAACACCGCACCAGGGCTGGTTCGATGGCGACGCCGATACCGCGCTGATCGACATCACGCTGGACCGCCTGGGCCTGCTGCCCCGCGCATTGGACGCCTTCACGTGCCTGTCCGGTGGTGAAAAACAACGGGTATTGCTGGCCCGCGCACTGGTGCAGCAGCCGAGGCTGCTGATCCTCGACGAGCCCACCAATCACCTGGATCCCCGCTTCCAACTGGCCCTGCTGCAACAACTGCGCGGCACCGGCCTGAGCCTGCTGGCCAGTTTCCACGACCTCAACCTGGCTGCCGCCTTCTGCGATCGGTTGTACGTGCTCGACGCCGGCCGCGTAGTGGCCCACGGCACACCGCAGCAGGTGCTCACCGAGCAATGCCTGGCCGAGGTCTTCGGTGTGCGCGCGTTGGTCGACTGCCACCCCTTGGCGCCCCATCCACGCATCACTTGGATCAGTCCCGCATGAAAGCGTTGTTCGCCTGCCTGGCCCTGCTGGCCGCCCTGCCCCTCGCCGCTCAGGCGGCGCCTTACCCGGTGACCGTTCGCAGTTGCGACCGCGACGTGACCTTCGATCACGCACCGCAACGCGCGGTCAGCCATGACATCAACCTCACCGGCATGCTGCTGGCACTGGGACTGCGCGATCACATGGCCGGCTACAGCGGCATCAGCGGCTGGAAGACGCTGGATCCGAGCCTGCGCCAGGCGCTCGACGGCTTGCCGGAACTTGCCCCGCGCTATGTCTCGGTCGAAAACCTGCTCGATGCCGATACCGACTTCTTCTTCGCCGGCTGGGCCTACGGCATGCGCATCGGCGGTCCGGTCACGCCACAGACCCTGGCGCCTTTCGATATACCGGTGTACGAGCTGAGCGAGTCCTGCTCCTGGATCATGCCTCAGCGTCACGCCAGTCTCGATGACCTTTACCGTGACCTGGACAACCTGGGACGGATTTTCGATGTCCGCGAGCGCGCCGCTGCCCTGGTGCAGCACATGCGCCAGCGCATTGAGCAGGTGGCGCAACGTACCGCCCACGCACCTCAGCGTGCGCGGGTGTTCCTCTATGACAGCGGCGAGGACCGGCCGATGACGTCCGGTCGCCTGGGAATGCCGCAGGCGCTGATCGATGCCGCGGGAGGGGACAACGTCATGGACGATCTGGCCGCCAGTTGGACCCATGTGAATTGGGAGAGTGTGGTAGAGCGCGACCCTCAGGTGATCGTCATCGTCGACTATGGCCCGACGACCTGGCAGCAGAAACGCGACTTCCTGCTCGCCCAGCCGGCGCTGGCCAGCGTCGAGGCCATCCGCAAGCAGCGCTTCGTGGTGCTGTCCTACCTGCAGGTCACGCCGTCGGTTCAAAACGCCGAGGCGATCGAGATCTTGGCCAAGGCCCTGCATCCTGAGTTGTTCGCCGAGGCCCAGCGGTGATGCCGATTCGCAACAGCGCACGCTATCGCCTGCTGATGCTGGCGCTGCTGGCCATGCTGCTGCTGTCGAGTCTGCTCTCGCTGGGCTTTGGCTCGGCCCAGGTGGCACTGGGCAAGGTGCTGGGTATCGTCCTGCACCACGTCGGCTTGGCCGAGTCGGGAGACTGGAGCCGTGGCCAGGCGCAGATCGTCTGGCAGATTCGCGCGCCACGCGTGCTGTTGGGCGCGTTGGTCGGCGCAGGCCTGGCGCTGGTGGGCGGCGCACTGCAGGCGGTGACCCGCAATCCGCTGGCCGACCCGCACCTGCTGGGCGTGAGTGCCGGCGCGGTGTTCGGCGCAGTCCTGGTGGTGCTGTTTCTCGGCCCTTTTGCCGGGGTCTTCAGCTTGCCGCTGGCGGCGTTCATCGGCGCACTGGGCAGCATGCTGCTGGTGCTCGGGGTAGCCAGCCGGGGCGGCCGACTGGAAAGTGATCGCCTACTGTTGGCGGGGGTCGCGGTGTCGTTCGTCGTGATGGCCACGGCCAACCTGCTGCTGTACACCGGTGATCCTCATGCCGCAGCGTCGGTGATGTTCTGGATGCTCGGCGGGCTGGGCTTGGCGCAGTGGTCGTTGCTGTGGCTGCCGGCGCTCTGCGTGCTGGCCGGGTTCGCGCTGCTGATGAGCCAGGCGCGGGCGCTCAATGCGCTGATGAGCGGCGAGCAAACCGCCGTGAGCCTGGGTTTCGATACCCGCGCGGTGCGGGCTCGGGTGTTCGTCGGCACGGCGCTGCTGACCGGAGTGCTGGTGTCGCTGTCCGGCGCCATCGGCTTCGTCGGCCTGATGCTGCCGCACATGGCGCGGCGTCTGGTAGGCGCGGAACATCGGCGGCTACTGCCCGCCTGCGCCCTGCTCGGCGCGCTGTTCATGATCTGGGTGGATGTGGGCGCGCGGACGCTGATCGCCCCGCAGGACTTGCCGATCGGCATCGCCACAGCGGCCATCGGTGGCGTGTTCTTCATCCTGCTGTTGCGGCGCAAGCACTGAGCCTACGTGAGGAAGAAACGGGCCGCTTGCCCGAACTGCACCGCCAACTTGACGCCGGCGGTGCAGCGCTCAGCGCTTAGAACGCGGCGCTGTAGAACAGCGCATACGACTCGATACCGTCGTTAGGCTGCTTGATACCGGCGTTGGAGTAGTGCGTAGCACGGATGCCAACCTTCTGCTGACCCGGCAGCTTCACGCCGAAACCGATACGGTCTTCGAAGTTGAACGCTGAACCCAGCTTCTGATCGCCCACGTCGGTTTTAGAGAACACGGCGACACCGACACCGGCTTCGATGAACGGCACGTAGCCCGAGTCGCCGAATTCATAGGTGAACACCGGGCTGAACGACAGCGAGTGCGCGCCGCTGTAGTCACCGCCTTCCCAGTAGGTGTAGCCGGCGTCCCAGTAACCGCTGACGTGACCGACGCTGCTTTGCAGCCATTTCTTGTCCCAATCGAAGGACATGCCCAGGCGATAGGTCATGTCGCCCTGACTGGTGACGCCCACGGCGCCCGACACTTGGGCGGCCTGTGCCAATTGCGTACCGGCCAGCGCCAGCACTGCCACGGCCAACGAGGTGACGAGACGGTTCTTCATTAATGACTACTCCAGGTGGACTTCACGGACAGGCAGTCGATGGTGGGCGGCCTGCAACAATTGGGGTTGTGCCCCTCTACTCTGCGCCTGTGCCCACGACATCCCATCTGGGACACAAGTAGTAATACATCGGCGATTATTAGCACGCCGACGCCAAGATGAAAGTCATTTGCCACTATTTTGTGAAAAAAATGTTAGCAAGACATCGATTTTGGCCAATCTCACCTGTTCGTCTGCTCTTCCAACAGCCGGATGAACATGCTCAAGCTTCGCGATACGGTACCGCGACGCCACACCAGCCAGGTCTTGAGGTAGCGAAAATCCTCACACAACGGCCAGGCGCTGATGGTGCTCGCCCCTGGCATGCTGTCGAGCATGCTACGCGGCATCAACGCCAGACCGGCCCCGGCGCTGACGCAGGCGAGCATGCCGTGGTAGGACTCCATCTCATGGATCTTGCCTGGCACCGCGTGGTCTTTGACGAACCAGCTTTCGAAGTGATGGCGATAGGAGCAGTTGGCACGAAAGGCATAGATGTTCTGGCCGTTGACATCTTGGGCACGACCGATCGGCGCGTGGTTCAACGGCGCGATGACCATCATTTCCTCTTCGAAGACCGCAATGCCTTCCAACGTCGGGTGCAATACCGGGCCATCGACGAAGGCCGCCACCAGGCGTCCGGACAATACCCCTTCGAGCATGGTCCCCGACGGCCCGGTGGACAGGTCCAGGTCGACCTTCGGATAGCGCTGGTTGTAGGCCGCCAGCAGTGCCGGAATGCGCACCGCCGCCGTGCTTTCCAAAGAACCGAGGGCGAAGGTGCCCTGCGGATCCTCCCCGGCGACCGTGGCGCGGGCCTCCTGTACCAAATCCAGGATCCGCCGGGTGTAGTCGAGAAAATTCCAGCCTGCCGGTGACAGCCGCAATCGGCTTTTCTCGCGGATGAACAACGCCACGCCCAAGTCTTCTTCCAATTGCTTGATGCGAGTGGTCAGGTTCGACGGTACTCGATGAATTTGTTGAGCCGCGGCGCTGATGCTGCCGTGCTCGGCGACTGCCTTGAACATCTCCAGTTGCACCAGGTCCACGGCCTTTCTCCATTCGTGAATGATTCGCTCAGTATTATTCAGTTTTCATCAAATCGATACGCTTTTAGTCTGGCCTCAGTCGAAACGACACCGTCCAGGACAACAAGAGGAACAGCCATGAGTGCCATTAGCAGCCTGACCCATGCCATTTCCGTCGATCCCTTCACCGGCGAGCAGATCGGCGTCTACCCGTACGACACCGAGCCCGCACTGGACGCAGCCTTGCAGCGGGCCAAGCACGGATACACTCAATGGCGCCAAGTATCGCTGGCGCAACGCAGCGCTTACCTGCGTGCCCTGGCCGAGGCCTTGCAGAGCCGTCACGAAGCCTTCGCCCAGATGATTGCCCGCGAAATCGGCAAGCCGATCGCTCAGGCGCGGGGCGAAGTGAGCAAGTGCGTCGGCCTGTGCCAGTGGTATGCCGAGCACGGTCCGGCCATGCTCGCCCCTGAGGCCACGCACGTGGAGAAGGCGCGCATCGAGTACCGTCCGTTGGGCCCGATTCTGGCGGTGATGCCCTGGAACTTCCCGATCTGGCAGGTCTTGCGCGGCGCCGTGCCGGCCTTGCTGGCGGGCAACACCTATGTGCTCAAGCATGCACCGAACGTCATGGGCAGCGCCTATCTGCTGGCTGAACTGTTCAATCTGGCGGGTCTGCCGCAGGGCGTGTTCGAGGTGATCAACGTCACCCCCGACGGCGTGACCCGTGCGATCAACGACCCACGTATCGCCGCCGTGACCCTCACCGGCAGCGTGCGCGCCGGCATGGCCATCGGCGCCCAGGCCGGCGCCGCGTTGAAGAAGTGCGTGCTGGAACTCGGTGGGTCGGACCCCTTCATCGTGCTGGCCGATGCCGACCTGGACGAAGCGGTCAAGGCTGCGGTGATCGGCCGCTACCAGAACACCGGGCAAGTCTGCGCGGCGGCCAAGCGCTTCATCATCGAAGACAGCATCGTCGAGGCGTTCAGCGAGAAGTTCGTCGCCGCCACCCGTGCGCTGCAGCTCGGCAATCCGCTGGACGACGACACCTACATCGGCCCGATGGCGCGCTTCGACCTGCGCGACGAACTCGACGGGCAAGTCCAGGCCACCCTGGCCGAAGGCGCTACACTGCTGCTCGGCGGCCACAAGCTCGACGGTGCGGCGAACTTCTACGCCCCCACGGTACTCGGCGACGTCACCCCGGACATGACGGCCTTCAGGCAGGAATTATTCGGCCCGGTGGCCGCGATCACCCGTGCTCGCGATGCGCAGCACGCGGTGGAACTGGCCAACGACAGCGATTTCGGTCTGGCTTCGACGATCTACACCGCCGATCTGGCCCTGGCCGAGCGCATGATTCCTGCGCTGGACACCGGCGCGGTGTTCATCAACGGCTATTGCGCCTCCGACCCCCGCGTGGCGTTCGGCGGTGTCAAGAAAAGCGGGTTCGGCCGTGAACTGTCGCACTTCGGCGTGCGTGAGTTCTGCAACGTACAAACCGTGTGGCTGGACCGTCACTGATTCCTGTTCGAGCGAGCGACGTCGCAGCGGTGCAATGCCGCTGCAACGTCACATCATCTTCACTAGCGCGCACCTTTCAAGCAAGCCATCGCCCTGCCCTTGCGGTCCTATTCAGGACCCGCCCCTGACGCAAAAATGCACCCGACTGCTGCACATTTGTCGATTGTGCCGGGTAAATATGCATGGCAGGATCCCTCGATCCTCCAGCGTATTTCCAGACTTCACATGGAAAATCAATAACAAAGCAGGGAGAACGCGATGACCGTCCACGCTCCACTTCCGTCCACCGATCATGTGCTGGCCGATGTCCGCAACCATATCGGCCACCTCACCCTCAACCGTCCCAGCGGCCTCAACGCCCTGACCTTGGATATGGTGCGCAGCCTCCACCAGCACCTCCAGACCTGGGCGCAAGACCCACGGATCAAGGCGGTGGTGCTACGCGGCGAAGGCCCGAAAGGCTTCTGTGCCGGCGGCGACATCCGCTCGCTGCATGACAGCTACAAGGCCGGCAGCGACCTGCACGAGCGCTTCTTCGTCGAGGAGTACGCACTCGACCTGTGCATTCACCACTACCGCAAGCCGGTCCTGGTGATCATGGACGGTTTCACCCTCGGTGGTGGCATGGGTCTGGCCCAAGGCGCCGACCTGCGCATCGTCACCGAGCGCAGCCGGCTGGGCATGCCAGAAGTCGGTATCGGTTACTTCCCGGATGTCGGCGGCAGCTACTTCCTGTCGCGCATTCCGGGTGAGCTGGGTACCTACCTGGGGGTCAGCGGCACGCAGGTTCAGGCCGCTGATGCCCTGTATTGCGGGCTGGCGGACTGGTATCTGGCCAGCGACCGGCTCAGCACCCTGGACCAGGGCCTGGACGCGTTGAATTTCGGCAGTCATCCGCTCAAGGACCTGCAAGGTCTGCTGGCCAAACTGGGCACCCAAACCCTTGAGGATGCGCCACTGGCACGCCTGCGCCCGGTGATCGATCACTACTTCGGCCAGCCCGACCTGCTCAGCATCTTCGAACAACTGCGCAGCGTGCGCATCGGCGATAGCCAGCAGTGGGCGCACGGCACCGCCGACCTGCTGGAAACCCGCTCGCCGCTGGCCATGGCGGTGACGCTGGAGATGCTGCGTCGTGGTCGCCACCGCAGCCTGGAAGACTGCTTCGCCATGGAGCTGCACCTGGACCGCCAGTGGTTCGCCCACGGCGACATCGTCGAAGGGGTGCGCGCCTTGATCGTCGACAAGGACAAGCAGCCGCGCTGGAACCCACCGACCCTCGCCGCGCTGTCCAGCCAGCGGGTCGATCAATTCTTCGAAGGCCTGTGAGCCGGGAGTCGTAGCATGCAAGACCTGGAACTGAGCGAAGAGCAGATCATGATCCGCGACATGGCCCGCGACTTCGCGCGCGGCGAGATCGCACCCCATGCACAGGCCTGGGAGAAGGCCGGCTGGATCGATGACGCCGTGGTACGCGCCATGGGCGAGCTGGGCCTGCTCGGCATGGTGGTGCCCGACACCTTCGGCGGCAGCTACACCGACTACGTGGCCTACGCCCTGGCTGTCGAGGAAATCTCTGCCGGCGACGGCGCCATCGGCGCGCTGATGAGCATCCACAACTCGGTGGGCTGCGGTCCGCTGCTGGCCTATGGCACGCCCGAACAACAGCAGCAGTGGCTGCCACGCCTGGCCAGCGGCGAGGTGATCGGCTGCTTCTGCCTGACCGAGCCCCAGGCCGGCTCCGAAGCCCATAACCTGCGCACCCGCGCCGAGTGGGTCGACGGCCATTGGGTCATCGACGGGGCCAAACAGTTCGTCAGCAACGCCAAGCGCGCGGGACTGGCCATCGTCTTCGCCGTCACCGATCCGCAGTTGGGCAAGAAGGGCCTGTCGGCCTTCCTGGTGGAGACCGACAACCCCGGCTTCAAGGTCGACCGCAGCGAACACAAGATGGGCATCCGCGCCTCCGACACCTGCGCCGTGACCCTCGACGCCTGCCGTATCCCCGAGGCCAACCGGCTGGGCGAGCGCGGCAAGGGCCTGGCCATCGCCTTGTCCAACCTCGAAGGCGGACGCATCGGCATCGCCGCCCAGGCCCTGGGCATCGCCCGCGCGGCCTTCGAAGCCGCGCTCACCTATTCGCGCGAGCGTATCCAGTTCGGCAAGCCGATCAACGAGCACCAGAGCATCGCCAACCTGTTGGCCGACATGCAGGTGCAGCTCAACGCCGCACGGCTGCTGATCCTGCATGCAGCGCGCCTGCGCAGTGCGGGCAAACCCTGCCTGTCGGAGGCCTCGCAAGCCAAGCTGTTCGCCTCGGAAATGGCCGAACGGGTGTGCTCAATGGCGATTCAGGTGCATGGCGGGTACGGGTATCTGGAGGACTATCCGGTCGAGAAGTACTACCGGGATGCGCGAATCACCCAGATCTACGAAGGATCGAGCGAGATCCAGCGCATGCTGATCGCGCGGGAACTCAAGCACTATGCGGTCTGACAGCCCCTCACCTCAGGCACCCGATACGCACGCGGGTGCCTGAACGCCGCGTGCAATCACCCCGATAGCATTTACCGATTGAACACCGCGCAGCGCTGCAGTAAGCTCGGTTTCATTCATTGGAGAGCAACATGTCGAAACACACCTGCAATCACGCCATCACCGCCGGACGTCTCGTGCGCCCTGTGCTGGCCGTTGCCGGTCGTGATGTCGCGGCCTGCTCCTATTTTGGGTATTGGTTTAGCCACTAGGCGCCGATACCCACCCGGCGCCCACCTTCGAGGGGCCGCCGAACATGAGACTACTCAAACCCCCGGTCGGCCCCCCGACCGGGGGTTTTGCGTTTAACGGCTTCTACATTCGTTCAGTACTTCTGAGGACAACACCATGAACTACGTCAGCTATCCCTACGCCTTCCCCCACGCCTGGCGATTTAGCCATTCCCGTTCGGGCCAGCCTGCCGCCTCCGTACGGACCCTGACCGGTGGCAATGCTGCACGCAACGCTCATCCGACAACCTGTCGAACACCTCGATAGGGCCGACGGCGCGGGCCCACACCCGCCGTCCGCCCAAGGAAAACCTCGCCATGCATTCTTCGAACCTCGCCCTGCCCCTGACCCAACCCGTTGCGGCCAACGCCGCCGTCAGCCAACGCCTACCCAGCCCGCACCTGCTCAAGCAGCAGATGCCGCTCTCCAGCGAACTCGCGCAACAGGTCCATGACCATCGCCAGGCCGTGCGCGCCATTCTCGACGGCCGCGACTCACGTCTGCTGGTGGTGGTCGGCCCCTGCTCGATCCACGACCCGCGCTCAGCCCTTGAGTACGCCGACCGCCTCGCCGCCCTGAGCCGTGAAGTAAGCGACCAGATGCTGCTGGTGATGCGCGCCTACGTCGAGAAACCACGGACCACCGTCGGCTGGAAAGGCCTCGCCTACGATCCGCACCTGGACGGCAGCGACGACATGCACGCCGGCATCGCCCTGTCGCGGGGCTTGATGCTGGGCATGCTCGAACGCGGTCTGCCGATCGCCACCGAACTGTTGCAGCCCATGGCTGCCGGCTACTTCGACGACCTGCTGAGCTGGGCCGCCATCGGCGCGCGTACCACCGAGTCGCAGATTCACCGGGAGATGGTCAGTGGCCTGGAACTGCCAGTCGGTTTCAAGAACGGCACCGATGGCGGCCTAGCCGTCGCCACCGACGCCATGCGCAGTGCCGTCGCGGGTCATCGTCATTTCGGCATGGACGCGCAGGGTCATCCCGCGATCATCGAGACCTTCGGCAATCCGGATACGCACCTGGTACTGCGTGGTGGGCACAAAGGCCCGAACTACGACGCCGACAGCCTTGCACTGGCCCGACAAGGCCTGGCCAAGGCCGGTTTGCAGGCTCGGATCATGGTCGATTGCAGCCACGCTAACAGCGGCAAGGACCCAGCGCGTCAGCCGGCGGTATTCGAGGACGTCCTGGATCAACGCCTGGCCGGCGACACCTCGATCATCGGCGTGATGATCGAGGGGCATCTGTTCGAGGGTTGCCAGACATTGGGCAAAGGCGCCTTGAAGTACGGGGTGTCGATCACCGATGGCTGCCTGGGTTGGGACAACACCGCCGAGCTGCTGCGCGATGCAGCCCGGCGATTGGCCTAAACGGGATGCCGCAGCCCGGGGCCATCAGCGGTTCTGATCTTCGGGCCGGAAGATGAAGATCGCACCGGCGCCGGCCGTCAGGTTCACCCGTATCACCGGCATGAAACGGCGTGTGGCACTGAAGTACTGGCGCTGGATCAGGCTCGCCTGGTCCTCGCGTCCGTTGACCGGGTAGTAGATCGCTTCGATGGGCAGTTTCTCGGGAATGTTCGGGGGCCAGGCGGCAATGATCATCTCGTTGTGCGCCCCTCCGTTGCTGCGCACGTCCACGTTAAGTTGAAACTGCGCAGCGTCGGGACGTGGCTCCATGCTGAAGGCACAGTTGCCTGCCCCAGTGTTGCCGTACCGTGCCCGCCACTGCGCCACCGTGGTGATGCCCTGCGACAGGCAACTGGCGCGGCAACTATTGGGTGTGGAACTGGTGCCCGCATTGGCCGGGTAAGCGCACCTGAGCGTCGCGGGCTGGGTCACTGGGTAGTCGGCAGGTTTAAAGATAAGGCCCGCCTGATTATTGGCCAGACGAACGGTGCCGACGTCCGCCCGCACATAGGAGAACGAAACACCATTACGGCCGACCGAGTTGGGCGAAGGATTCCACGCGCGGAAACTGTCGGCTGCGCCTGTGGCCCGGATCAATACGCCATTGCAGTAATACGCGGGGGTGTTATTGCGACAGCGCGTGGCAGTGTCGCGGTACCGGCCGTTCAACTGGTCAGCCAGCGTATAACCGCTGTAGAGCTGATCCTGCTGGTCGAAACCGAACGCGCTCGTAGCGCGAGTCGAATCCAGGCGCAACACCGGCAGCCACTGACGTGTACGCGAGAACCAGGCCTGCTGCGCACGCTGGGCCAACAGCAGCGCATCGGAACGCCCGGCGGGGTAATACAATGCCTCGATCGCCACCTGCGCGGGCTTCGTTTCGTCCCAGTTCGCCACGTACACCTGCGCTGCGTTCGGGCGCTGCCTGACCTGATAATCCTTGCCCTGCGCCCTGGCATCCAGATGGCTCATCAGCACGTAACCGACTTGGCCCTGCCCACCTCGAGGCGCCAGGTCAGCGCGCAGATACTCCAACTGCTCGGTACCGCGGGCGCGGGCTTCGATATCGTGCTCCCAGAAGATCGCGGCGCGACTGTCCAGCACTGGCTTGACCAGGACACCGCTGCAGGCGTAGTCCGGTTGATTGCGCACGCACCGAATCGGCGTGCTGGCCAGGCGGGCGTTGAGTCCTTGCGCCACGTCCAGCCCCTGATCGGCGGCAGCCTGAGCGAGCAGCGCCTGGCCCGCCATGCTTGAGGAAGCCGTGGTTTCGAGATCGGCCAGGGGCTGCAGCGCGTAGACAGGATGGAACGCCAGGCACAATGAAAGCAGCAGTGATCTGCCAAGGGTTGCGATAGTCATGACGGTGTCTCCACCTGTGCGGTGATCGATGGCTGAGAGGCGACGCCTTCGCTACTCGACGTTCTGGTCGTCGGGGTTGTAGGTCACTAGGCGGTTGGGCGGCGGTGTGGGGTTCAGGAACAGCACCGGTAAATACCGGCCGAGGGTGTCGCGCACGTACTCACGCTGGAAGACCTGGGCGCTCGCCCGGCCGTTGGCTGCCGAATAGATGAACGACTCCAGCGGTAACTGCGCCGCCACGTTCTGCGGCCACACGGCCATCATTAACTCATTCCAACCGTTGACGAAGCCCGTCTGGCGGTTGCGCAGATCGATCAGCACACGAAACGCCGCCGCATCGTTGCCGAAGGCGCACCCCGGATTGGTCCCGCTGCCGTACCTGGCGCGCCAAGCCGCTGTGGTGGTGATGCCCAGCGCTGCACATTGGCCGCGGAAGGTACAGGGATCGGCAGCGCCGCTGGTGGCGGCGTCCCGGGGATAGCCGCAGCGCAGGGTGAGCGGTTGCGTCACGGCGTAGCCTGACTCGCGCAGGATGAAACCTTGCGTGTGGTATGTCGTCGCGACGGACGTGTCCGCAGAGAACCAACTGAACGACACGCTGTTATTGCGCTGCGACCCCGGACTCGGGTTCCAAGTGCGATAGCGGCCGACGTCGGCGATGTTGGTGGTCCTGACCCAGACCCCCTGGCAGTAATAGCGCGCCCTGCCGTCAGGACAGGTGGCCGTCACCGTGGTGAAGCGCTGGTTGATCCGCTCAGCGATCAGATAGCCATCGTACAGCTGTTCGCTCTGATCGAAGCCGAACCTAGCACCAACAC
The DNA here is from genome assembly GCF_030658255.1 of Pseudomonas sp. RAC1. Taxonomy (NCBI): domain Bacteria; kingdom Pseudomonadati; phylum Pseudomonadota; class Gammaproteobacteria; order Pseudomonadales; family Pseudomonadaceae; genus Pseudomonas; species Pseudomonas sp. RAC1. The sequence goes on along the minus strand of NZ_JAUTXS020000025.1, from coordinate 53,688 downwards.
CGCCGCCGTAGCGCAGGATCGGCAGCCAGGCTGCTGTTGCCTTGAACCACTGCAGTTGTGAGCGCTGAGCCCGGAACAGGTCATTGGGAACGGCGGGATTGTAGTAGAGCGCCTCGATGGCGATCTGGTTGGGCTGTGCCGCATTCCAGTTGTTGACCTGAACCTCGCCGGGCCTGGGGCGTGCCTTGACCTCATAGGGCTTTCCGTTGGCCAGCGCATCGAACCGTGACATCAGTACATAACCGCCACGCCCTGGCAGCGCCCCCTGCTGGCGATCACTGCGCAGATAGACGAATGCCTCACTGCCTCGGGCATTGGCCTCGGCGTCATGCTCCCAGAAGCGGACCGCATGAGCAGCCGCCATGGGACGCACCAATACGCCACTGCAGGCATAGTCCGGCTGATTGCGTACACAGGCAGAAGGTGTACTGACCAGACGTTGGTTCAGCGTCGCGGCGATGGACAGCCCTTGCTCGACCGCCGCCGTGGCTGCAGCCAGCCGGGTCTCGGTGAGCACCTCGATCGAGTCAGAGGGGGCGACCAGCGCATGGCTGGGGGGTGACTGCAGACACGTCAGGACAAACAGCAGGCAGCAGGCCAGAGCGCTTGCCCTGGGCAGCATCGACTTTTTCATGGTGGCATTCCTCGTTGAATGCTGCTGGGTTGCGCCCAATCGTGTGCGATCAGTCGATACCTACTACCTGGCGCAAATTGTTTGCTTGAGTCGACTCAGCAGTGATCTTCAGCGTCACCGGATTCAAGGTGACAGCGGTACCCGCCCCCAGTGACTCCCCCCACAACGGCGCACGGGGGTCCAAGGCCTGCGGCAGGTCAGCCCCGTAATACTCGACCATCGCCCTGAAATCGCGCTCCTGGGGCATGGACATCCCCAGCGAATCGCACAGTTTTTTGGCGTTCTGCCAGGTCACGGCGCTGGTGGAGAGCACCTCGAGGCCTCTGATGCCGGTTACGGTCAGCGAGTACGACTGGGCGCCTTGCGGCGTCTGCGCGGTGATCGTGCTCTGGCCATTGCGCAGCAAGGTCACCCGACCTGCTTGGGTCACCGTTGCCACACTCGGGTCACTGCTGGTGTAGGCCGTGGCGCCGGGCAAGGCCCGTTCGTAGTACACGAACCCTGGCAGCGTTTTGGGCAGGCGGACTTGTCCGTTGGCATACAGCGGTCGGTAGAGATGCCTGCTCAGGTCGACCTGGTGGTCTCCGCTAAACCCTTGCTCCACTTCAAAGGCAATGCTGGGGCTGCTACCCGCTGCGGCCAGGGTGTAATAGATCGTCAGCCGATCAGCGACGTGGTCGAGGAATAACTGTTTGGGGATACGCAGCGTAACCGGCCGGCCGCTGGCGCCGATGGGCAGGTTCGCACTGGTGTACAGCCGTTGCCCGCTGCCCTCCATTTCCAGCACCAGGTTAAGCACATCACGCGCATGCGCTGCGCTCACAGTCATGACCACGGGCAGTCCGGTGCTCGGAATCTTCAGTGGATCGAGCTTGCCGTCCTGCACGAGGGCCACGGCCGGTACAGTTAGATCGTTCATGAACGCTCTCCAGATAAGCCGTCGCAGTGACGGCTAGAAAGTACACACGGCGTCGCAAATCGCTCAGGCCAGAGCGCGCAGGTCGTTGTCCGGGGCTACGGCATGGCCGCTGCCTGGGCGCCCGTAACGCAATGCGCGATTCAGTACGGCCTGCACCGATGCGCTGTTGCCACCGTTGGAGGGCTCGCCCCAGGTCACAGCACGCCCATCGGCCGTCAGGGCGGTGAAGCCCACGGTGTTGGCGTAGATCGCGCGGACTTGTGTCAGTTGTGCCTTTACGGCAGACGGAATCTGGCCTCCCCGATCCTTATCACCCCAGGCCACGACCGAGCCATCGCTGCACAGTGCCGCGAAGGCCCAGGTGCTGCCGGTGACCTGGACGATGTTAGACAGACGGGCGACCTCTGGGGGCAGAGTTCCTCCACTGTTCGGCGACCCCCACGTCACCACATGACCACCGCGCCGCCGCGCGCAGAACGAATACGCGTTGCTCGAGACCTCGACAATGTCGTCGAGCAAGGTGACCGCTGGCGGTACGTTTGCAGCCGAGCTGCCGCCCCAGACAACCACATGGCCGTCGTTGGTCAGCGCGCAAAAGGCTTCCTCAGACGCAGTCTCTAGCGACGCAATATCCCGGCGCGCTGCCAACTGGGCCGGCAGCGACCCGCCGGTCCCTGGGTTGCCCCAGGCAATCAGCGTTCCGTTCTGAAGGCGGGCGGCAAAAGCCGCGTAAGTACTCGCCAAATAGACGGGCCGCTGTTCAGGGCTGGAGGGCGGCGCCATCAGGCTCGCGGGCAAAGTGGCGCCGGCAGTCGCATCACCCCAGGCGACGAAGCTGCCATTGGCCCGTTCTGCGACGAAGCACCTGCGACCGCTGTAGATCTTCACAATGTCCGTGAGGTTGGCGAGCCCGGCCGGCAACGCCCCGCCAAGGTCGGCATTTCCCCAGCAGGCCAGCCGACCTTGCGGATTGCCGGGTGAAACCTGGACGCGTCCGGCAAACGCCATGACGTTGCCGCGCACGTCCAAGAACACTTTGTCGGCATCGGCTGCGTTGATCTGGCCGCCAAATCGAGTGTTACCCCACGTATGCACCTTGCCGTTACTCAGGCGCGCGGCGAACGCCCCGCGAGTGCTGCTCACTTCGACCACGGTGTTGATGTTCGCCAGCGCGCTGGGCAGGGCCCCGCCGTGGGTCGCCGCCCCCCAACTGCACAGGCTGAACAGCCCAGGCTTACTGGTGCTAAGCATGGCCACGAACGCAGCCCTCGTGTCAGCCGGCTTCTCGCCGGTCGACAACGCAATGCCAGTTCCGAGCACATTCGTGGTGTTCAGCCACACCGCATCGGTCGCTGTGCGGACCAGCAGCGGCCGGTGAGGTTGACGATCCAGCAGGCGGTAAGCGAGTCTGGACGTCTGGTCGCCCTCGTAGAGCCACTGCGCCAGAATAGGTTTGCCGGTGGCGGCGTTGAAAGCACTCACTACATGCGAGATGTGATTACAGCGGAAGGCACTGGCGCTGTACCTGGCCCCAAACACTTGCAGCGTGCCGCTACCCAGTTCGCTCTGAATGACGTAGCGCTGTCCGCCACCTTGCTCGACGGTCGCCGAGCCACTGCGCTTGATCTCGTAGCGCAGGTTCACCGCGCTGCCGTCCAGCGCCTCGATATACGCGGCAGGGATGTCGATATCCAGGGTTCGGTTGGCACGCTCGGGCGGTACCGTGACTTCGAGGTGTCGGGAGGCATTGGATGCCTCGTCTTCGAGCCAGATCGTAACTTTATCCGAAGCCTGGAGTTTGGCATCGGCGCCAATACGCACTGTGGCCTTGTCAGGAACATCACCTGGGTTCAAATGCCCATCGACGCCTTCGAGAAAGTAGGCTTGAGGCAATCCGCCTTTCTTGATGAAGATCGTACGGCTCAAGGAGCTGTCCACGGAACCGGAGAGGCGTGTCACCTCGTAGCGCACGTCCGCTTTGCCGCCCAAGTTGGCAATCACATAAGGGTATTCAATCACCAAGCCCTCGGGAGACACACCCTCTTCGATCACGACATCGTTGACAACGGTGACACCGCCAGGATTGGAGCCATCCCAGTAGACATCGACGAAATCGCCGACCTGCAATTGCACCGAGGCGGGAATGACAATCAATGCGCCATCGATCACGGCGCCCGGATCCAGGTTGTCCTCCTGAGCTGCCGGGATCTCGACAGGCTCCAGGTCAGTCACCTGCGACACGTCGATGACGAAGTCCAGGTAATCCGAATAGCGCTCCGTTTCCCCGGGCTCGGTCACGAAGTAGCGCACTTGTACAGAACCGCCGAAGTTAGCCATCAGTTGATCGTGAGGCACTTCGAATACCAAGGGTTCACCTGGCCAGACGACCGTGCTGTCGTCCCATGGCGGTCCCATCTCGGGTAGCCACTGAAGCGAGACATCCTGCATCTCGTTCATGTTGAGGAACGGGTCGATATGAATTTTCAGACCGTTGGCGAACTGCGGCAGGTTTGGATCGACGATGCCATTGATCAACTCAGGCTCCATTCGTGCCGCAGGCAGCGCCGCTTGGGGTTGGCCAACCTGGATGATCTGATGCTCGGAATAAAGAGGCAGCAACATGCCCCGGCGCTGGATCTGGTAACTCAGGTCCAGCTTCCCACCGTCAAGCGGGGCCAGGTACTTCAAGCCATCTGCGACTGGGAAGGTGAAAATCAGCCCCACATCCTTGGTGTTGACGACCTTGGTGAATTGTTCATAGAGCGCCGTCCCGTTGGCGCGTGTGCCCAACCACACCAAGGTCACCCGGTCACCGCGCTGCAGATCGGCGGCGACTGGAATCTGCACGGTCACCGACGTGAGCGAGGGGTCTACGTTGCCATCAGCATCGGCTTGGACCAACTCCGGCTTGATGGCCGAGCGCTGGAGGCCGGCGAACACCGCGAAATCCTTGCCAGAGACGAATCCGCGGGTAGTGAGGTTCTCGTACGATGCACTGGCGCGACCACCACGCAGCGGTAGCAGCGAGGCGCCACTGACGGCGAAGAACAAGGTACGCCCCAGCCGGCGGATAGGTTGTGCGGCCGTCGGCAGCGTCACATCCGGCCCTTGGGCAGGGCTGCCAGTCAAGGTCACACGGATGCTGTCACCCAGTTTAAAGCTGGGATGGACGGTATCGACCTCGACCTGCAAGTCGTTGCCGCCCAGTTGATCCAGATCGATGAGATAGCGTGGAACGGCCGTGGGGTCAGGGTTGGCGATATACGGCGAAGGCGTCAGATTGGCAACCAGCCGCACAGGCACTTCCACCTGCTGCGACCATCGTTCGGAAATATTGCCGACCTCGTCGATCACCCGATAGGCCAGCGCCATGCGCTCGCTGTTGCCCGCAGCGATCAGAGTCCGCTCATCGATCACCAAGTTGATGCCGTTAGTCACCTCGGCCATCGTTACCGTATGGGAGACCTTCTGCGTGCCCCAGGCAAACTCGACCTGATCGTACTGACGAATCCCGTCATAGGGTGGGATATGCACCTTGACGCCCTGGCGAGCATCGTCCGGTCCCACGAACCCTGAGGCGGGCACTTCCGGCACGAGCAACGACAAATCGCTTAGAGGCGTGATCTGACTGATGACGGTGAGTCGGGTCGATTCCTCGACGACACCCGAAACACGCTTGACCTGGTACCAGAGCTCGGTAGTCCCTTCCGGCACTTTGCTTGCCCTGACGAACAACGCGATGCGATTGCCCACGTCGCTTTGCGCGACCACCATCGAGGCCACCGAGACCCTGGAATCGTTCCAGAAGACCTCCACCCAGTCGCCGGGACGCATGTCGTCATAGGCCTGGAGGACGATCAACAAACCGCTCGGATTGTCGTAGACCAGTTTGCGATTGATACCGACTGCCAGCCGCGGCGCCGATTTCAAGCCCGAGATATGCCCAGGGATGTAGATCGCCGGCATGATGGGGGTCAGGGAGGAAGCACCCATCACCGACATGGTGCCCATGCCCTGGACGCCCATGCTCTGGACACCGGCAAGCTGGATCCCCATGCCGTGACCAGCCCTGCTCTGGATACCCATCGGTGGTGCGTCGTCTTCCTGGAAGCGCTGGTTGTACTGTTGGAGGATTTGGTCGAGGGTTTGCACGCCATCGGCGTCATGGTCGAAGTCTATGTCGTCTGTCATGGGAGTGCTCCTGATGTGAGGCAAGCCAACTGCAGGTCGGGTCAGCTGATTTCAGGGCACGGCAGCGAACGGCACAACTGGCAAAATTGTCAGGTAGGCGCTGCCAGGACGGGCTCGCAGGTGAAGCACGAGCACTGGGCACAGACACAGCGCGGCGCTATGCGGTAGTCTTGGGTTTTCTCTCACCCAAGGAAATCTTGTCATGGCACGTGCCACCGCCCGTCACATCCTCGTCAGCACCGAAGACAAGTGCAACGAACTCAAAGCCCAGATCGAAGCCGGTGCCGACTTCGGCGAAATTGCCAAGGCCAACTCCAGCTGCCCCTCCAGCCGCCAGGGCGGCGACCTGGGCTCGTTCGGCCCCGGTCAGATGGTCAAGGAATTCGATACCGTGGTGTTCAGCGCGCCGGTCAACACCGTGCAAGGTCCGGTGAAGACCCAGTTCGGCTATCACCTGCTGGAAGTGACCAGCCGCCAGGACTGACCCTCTCTTGTCCGCCCGCCCCTGCAGTGCCCTTGTGGGAGCGGGCGCCGCCTGCCCCCGTCTGGCCGTGTTGCTGGTCGGGGCCTGGCTGAGCACCGCCAGCCTCGCCGCCCCCTCGCACGCGTTGACCGTCTACGACGAAGCGCCTCGCTACCGCGCCGACTTTGCGCATTTCGATTACGTTGACCCGGACGCGCCCAAGGGCGGCAGTCTGCGCCGCTCGGCGCTCGAAATCGGCCAGTACGACCATGTCCTGCCCTTCATCGATGAAGGCACCGGGGTAAGTCAGGTCGATGGCTGGCTCTATGCGCCCTTGGCCGTGCGCTCGCTGGATGAGCCGTACACCGTCTATGGACTGATCGCCCGACGCCTGGAGCGCGGCCCTGACGATGCCTGGCTTCGGGTGGAGATCGATCCCCGCGCAACCTTTGCAGACGGTAAGCCGGTACGCGCCGAAGATGTACGCTTCACCTTCGAGCTGCTGATGAGCAAAGGTAGCCTCAAGTACCGCACCCAGTTCGCCGACGTGACCGCCGTCAGCGTCGAAGGTCCGCGCAGCGTGCGTTTCGATTTTCGCCAACCTCACGGTCGAACCCTGGCACTGGACCTGGCCAGCCTGCCGGTGCTGCCTGAACATGACTGGCAGACCCGCGACTTCGCCCACGGTGGCGGCTTCGACACGCCACTGGGCAGCGGCCCCTACCGCATCGCGCGCCTGGATAATGGCCGCAGCATCACCTTCGAGCGCGACCCCACCTGGTGGGCCCGCGATCTGCCCGTCAACCGCGGACGCTACAACTTCCAGCGCATCCGCGTGGAATACTTCGGCGACACCGAGGTGGCCCGCCAAGTGCTCAAAGGCGGCGGTTACGACTACAACCGCGAGTTTTCGGCCACCGGGTATACCCAAGGCTACAACGGTGCCGCACTGGCCGACGGTCGCCTGCAGCGCGCGCAACTGGGGCCGGACAAACCGCAAAGCGCCCAAGGCTTCGTGTTCAACCTGTCCAGGCCGATGTTCGCCGACCGCCGTGTGCGCCAGGCCCTGGCCCTGCTCTGGGATTTCGAGTGGAGCAACCGGCAGATGATGCGCAACCTCTACATCCGCCAGCAGAGCCTGTTCTCCAATACGCCCTTGGCCGCCCGCGAACTGCCCGATGTCGAAGAACTGAAGATCCTCGAACCCTTGCGCGGGCAGATCCCCGACCACGTGTTCACCCAGGTGTTCAAGGCACCGGTGACCGATGGCTCGGGCATCATCCGCCCGCAACAGTTGCACGCGCTGCAACTGCTGCAAGCCGCTGGCTGGCGCCCCGAGGGTGATCGCCTGGTCGATGCCGAAGGCACGCCGTTGAGTTTCACCTTCCTCAACGGCCAGGCCGGCCTGGAGCGCCTGCTGCTGCCCTGGAAGCGCAACCTGGCGCAGATCGGCATCGAGCTGAACATCCGCAACGTGGACTCGGCCCAATACGTCAACCGGCTCATGGCCCGCGACTACGACATGGTCATCACCGGCTATCCCGTCACCCTGTCGCCTGGGGCCGAGCAGTACAACTACTTCGGCTCCGCCGCCGCCCACGATCCCGGCTCGAACAACCTCATGGTGCTCCAGGATCCTGCCGTGGACCGGCTACTCGACGGCCTGGTCCACGCCTCGACCCAGGCCGACATGCAGCGCTACGCCCATGCGCTGGATCGGGTGCTGCAGTGGAATTATTACTGGATCCCCAACTACTACCCGCCGGGAAGCTCCACCGTCTGGTGGAATCGCTTCGGACTGCCCAAGGTGCAGGCCAGGTATGACGAGGGGCTGGACACCTGGTGGGAGGTCAGCCCAACGGCGCTGACCGATGCGCAGATGGCCGAGCGCTTGAAGGCGGCACCATGACCGGCTATCTGCTGCGGCGTCTGCTGCTGATCGTGCCCACGCTGCTGGCGATCCTGCTGGTGAATTTCGCCATCGTCCAGGCCGCCCCCGGCGGGCCTGTGGAGCAGGCCGTGGCCCGCCTGCAGGGCATCGGCGGCGGCGCGCCGGGGGCACGGGTCGAAGCGCTTCAAGGCCAGTCTCGCGCCAGCCGGGGCCTGGACCCGAAGATGATCGAGCAGATCAAACACCAGTACGGCTTCGACAAGAGTGCCCCCGAGCGGCTCTGGCTGATGCTCGGCCAGTACGCCAGGCTCGACTTCGGCCACAGCTTCTTTCGCGGCGCCAAGGTCACCGACCTGATTCTCGACAAGCTGCCAGTCACCCTGTCGCTGGGCCTGTGGGCCACGCTCATCACCTACCTGGTGTCAATCCCGCTGGGCATTGCCAAGGCCGTGCGCCATGGCAGCCGCTTCGACGCCTGGAGCAGTGTGCTGATCGTGGTCGGCTACGCCCTGCCCTCGTTTCTGTTCGCCCTGCTGCTGATCGTCCTGTTCGCCGGCGGCACCTCGCTGAACTGGTTTCCCGTACGCGGGCTGGTCTCCGAAGATTTCGAGCAACTGAGTCTGCTGGGCAAAGTCGCCGATTATTTCTGGCATCTGGTACTGCCGGTCGGCGCCCTGGTGATCGGCGGTTTCGCCACCCTGACGCTGCTGACCAAGAATGCGTTTCTCGACGAGATTTCCCGGCACTACGTGGTCACTGCCAGGGCCAAGGGCTTGAGCGAGCGCCGGGTGCTGTACGGCCATGTGCTGCGCAATGCCCTGCTGCTGATGGTGGCTGGCGTGCCGCAGGCCTTGATCAGCGTGTTCTTCGCCGGCTCCCTGCTGATCGAAGTGATCTTCTCCCTCGACGGCCTCGGGCGCCTGAGTTACGACGCGGCCGTGTCCCGGGATTACCCGGTGGTGTTCGGCACTTTGTTCATCTTCACCTTGGGCGGCCTGCTGATTCGCCTGATCGGCGACCTCTGCTACACGCTGCTCGACCCGCGGATTGACTTCGACGCGAGGGCGCACTGATGCTGTCGCCTATCGCCCGACGTCGCCTGCAACGTTTTCGCCGTAACCGCCTGGGCTGGGTGTCGCTGTGGCTGTTCGGCGCGATCCTGCTGCTGAGCCTGGGCGCCGAACTGGTCGCCAACGACAAACCACTGCTGCTCAGCTACCAGGGCGAGCTCTACAGTCCGGCACTCAAACGCTACACCGAGCAGCAGTTCGGCGGTGAACTGCCCTTCCAGCCCGATTACCGCAGCACTTACGTGCGCCGGCTGATCGAAGCCCAAGGCGGATGGATGCTGTTCGCCCCCATCCCCTTCAGCGCCGATACGCCCAACTACGACCTGCAGGTGCCCACGCCCAGTGCACCGAGCACGGTGAACTGGCTGGGGACCGACGACCAGGGCCGCGACGTGCTTGCGCGGGTACTGTACGGCACCCGGGTGTCGCTGCTGTTCGCCTTCGCGCTGACGCTGCTCAGCGTGCTGATCGGCGTCAGCGCCGGGGCCTTGCAGGGCTACCATGGAGGTTGGGTCGACCTGCTCGGCCAGCGACTGCTGGAGGTCTGGTCGGGGATGCCCGTGCTGTACCTGCTGATCATCCTTTCCGGCTTCGTCGAACCGGACTTCTGGTGGCTGCTGGGCATCCTGGCGCTGTTTTCCTGGCTCACGCTGGTGGATGTGGTGCGCGCCGAATTTCTCCGCGGCCGCAGCCTGGAATACGTCAAGGCCGCCCGCGCCCTGGGCCTGAGCGACACCCAGGTGATGCTCCGGCACATCCTGCCCAATGCCCTGAACGCGACGCTGACCTATATTCCCTTCATGCTCACCGGCGCCATCACCACCCTCACCGCCCTGGACTTCCTCGGCTTCGGCATGCCCGCCGGCAGCGCCTCCTTGGGCGAGCTGGTAACCCAGGGCAAGCAGCACCTGGAGGCGCCGTGGCTGGGCTTCACGGCATTCTTCGCACTGGCGACGATCCTTTCGCTGCTGGTGTTCATCGGCGATGCACTGCGCGAGGCATTCGACCCGCGACGCTGACCCGGTCCCCGTTCATCCGTTCGCTACCAGGAGTTGCACATGACGCTCGCAGGCAAGACAGCATTGGTCACCGGTTCCACCAGCGGTATCGGCCTGGGCATCGCCCAGGTGCTGGCGCGGGCGGGCGCGAACATTGTGCTCAACGGGTTCGGCGATCCACAGCCGGCCCTCGACGCGATCCGCGGCCATGGCGTGAAGGTCGGCCATCACGCAGCGGACCTTGCCGACGTGGCGCAGATCGAAGCGCTGTTCGCTTTCGCCGAGCATGAGTTCGGCGGCATCGACATTCTCGTCAACAACGCCGGAATCCAGCACGTCGCACCGGTTGAGGCGTTCCCGGTACAGCGCTGGGACCAGATCATCGCGCTCAATCTGTCGGCCGTGTTCCATGGCATTCGCCTGGCCCTGCCGGGCATGCGCGCGCGTGGCTGGGGGCGCATCATCAACATCGCCTCGGTGCACGGGCTGGTCGGCTCCACGGGCAAAAGCGCCTACGTCGCCGCCAAGCACGGCGTGGTCGGGCTGACCAAGGTCGTGGCGCTGGAGACGGCGACCACCTCTATCACCTGCAATGCCTTGTGCCCAGGCTTCGTGCTGACCCCGCTGGTGCAGCAACAGATCGACGCGCGTGCAGGGGATGGCGATCCACAGCAGGCCGAGCATGAACTGCTGGCCGAGAAGCAGCCTTCACGGGCCTTCGTGACCCCGCAGCAGTTGGGCGAATTGGCGCTGTTCCTGTGCAGCGAGGCTGGCAGCCAAGTGCGTGGCGCGGCCTGGAACGTCGATGGTGGGTGGTTGGCGCAGTGACAGGGAGCGCTGCGTATTGGGCAGGTCCGAAGCGACGTCATCAGGCATAATGCCCCCCTTTTTCGCCGCAGTTACAGGTACGCCATGAAAGCACAAGCCCGCCACATCCTGGTCAAGACCGCCGAAGAAGCCGAGCAGCTCAAGCAGCGCCTGGCCAAGGGCGAGGCATTCGACGTGCTGGCCAAGAAATTCTCCACCTGCCCTTCCGGCAAGCGCGGCGGCGACCTGGGCGAAGTGCGCCCAGGGCAGATGGTGGGCGCCATCGACCAGGTGATTTTCAAGAAACCGCTGCGGGTGGTGCACGGCCCGATCAAGAGCAAGTTCGGCTATCACCTGGTGCAGGTGTTCTACCGCGATTGAGGGGCTTCACGGAAGCGCGGTTCAGCGCGGCCGCGCGACCAGCAAGCCGATCCCGGCACACCCCAGCAGCGAGGCACTGACCCGGTTGAACAGCCGCCGCGCGCGTGGGCGGTTGAACCAACGCTGCAGGAACACGCCCAGGCCGGCGTAGACGGCAATGGCGACCCACTCCAGCAGCAGGAACCACAACCCCAGCCAAAGGAACTGCTCAGCGAACGGCGTGCGGCTGTCCACCGTCACGAACTGTGGCAGAAACGCAGTGAACAACAGGATCGCCTTGGGATTGCCCGCCGCCACCCAGAACTCTTGCCGCGCCAGGCGCCAGAGCCCCCTGCGCGGGCTATCGTCGACCGGCCCGGTCGCGACCGGGGCGCGCCACAGCTGCCAGGCGATGTAGAACAGATACGCCGCCCCCGCCAGCTTGATGCCCAGGAACAGGTACTCGCTGGTGTGCAACACCACGGTCAGCCCCATCGCCGCCAGGGCGATCATTGCGGCGAAGGCCAGCAGCCGCCCGCCTCCGGCCAGGCAGGCGGTGCGCAGGCCATAACGGCTGGCATTGTGCAGCGACAGCAGGTTGTTCGGGCCCGGCGCCATGTTCAGGGCAAAACAGGCGGGGACGAATAGCAGCAGGTTCGACGCGTCCATTGTTGTTCTCCGTAGCGGACGGCCGCAGCGTCGCGCCGCAGCCCCCGCGCGGTCAAGCACAGTGGCGCGTCATTTGGCCGGCACAGTAGCGCCAACCTGAGGCAATCAAAGCCTGCGCCTGGCCTTGAGGCCGGGGATCGTGGTGGCGGCGATCTGCACCTCGGCGCGTGGCTGGCCGGCACTGGCCGCCAGTGCGGCCAGGGTCGGCTGACGGAACAACAGGCGGGCATCGGCCTGCAGCCCGGCTTGACGCATCCGCGCCACCACATTCACCGCCAACAGGGAATGACCGCCCAGCTCGAAGAAATTGTCGTCGCGGCCCACCTGTTCGACCTTGAGTACCTCGCTCCAGATGTGCGCCAGGGTGCACTCCAACTCCCCGCGTGGTGCCTCGAAAGCACGCGTGATCAGGGCTTGCGGGCCGGGTTCGGGCAGCGCCTTGCGGTCGATCTTGCCGTTGGGGCTCAACGGCATTTCGTCTAGCGCGACGAAAGCCGCAGGCACCATGTACGCCGGTAGCCGTGCCAGCAAATGATTGCGCAGCACTTCGAGCGACGGCGCACACTGCCCTTCGCGGCAGGTAAAGTAGGCCACCAGGCGCTCATCGCGCACCCGTACCGCACTCTGACCCAGCGCCGGATGCGCGGCCAGCAGGGCCTCGATTTCGCCCAATTCCACACGCAATCCGCGCAGCTTGACCTGAAAATCGTTGCGGCCGATGAACTCCAGCTCGCCGTCTTCACGCCAGCGCGTCAGGTCGCCCGTGCGGTACAGGCGGTCGCCTTGGACGAAAGGACTGGCGATGAAGCGGTCGGCTTCCAGCGTTGGCAGCCCGAGGTAGCCGCGGGCCACCCCAATACCCCCGATCAACAGCTCTCCCACAACGCCCTTGGGCACTGGCCGGCCATGGGTATCGACCACGTAGAGGCGGGTATTGGCGATCGCACGGCCAATGGGCGGTGCCACCGACGGCAAGGGTTGATCAGGTTCCAGGGTCCAGGCGGTGCTGTCCACCGTGGCCTCGGTAGGGCCATAGACGTTGTGCAGGCGCACTTGGGGCAGGCGCTCGCGCAGCAGCGTGGCCAAGGCCAGGGTCAGCTCGCCGCCGCCGCAGAAGATGTCCCTCAGGCTGGTGCATTGCTCCACGCCCGCTTGCTCGAGGAAAACATGCAGCAGCGCCGGTACGAACTTGACCGTGGTCACCTGCCGGGCCTGGATCAATTGCATCAGGTAGTGCGGATCGCGGTGCCCGTCCGGGCGCGGCAGCACCAGGCGCAGCCCGGCGCACAGCGGCCAGAACAGCTCCCAGACCGAGCCGTCGAAGCTGAACGGCGCCCGCTGCAGCAGCGCGTCACCTGGCCGTGGCGGACACAGCGTCGAGCTCCAGTGCATCAGGTTGCCCAGGCCGCGGTGCTCGACCATCACCCCCTTTGGCGTTCCGGTGGAGCCTGAGGTGTACATCACATAGGCCAGATTCGACGCGCTCAAGGCCACCTCAGGCGCCTGCTTCGACTGCGCCTGCCAGGCCGGCAGGTCGAGATCGACCAGCGCCACCGCCTGCGCCTCGAACAAGCCACGGGTCGCGGCCTGGACCAGCACGGCCACAGGCGAACTGTCCTGCACCAGATAGCGCAGGCGCTCGTCCGGGTATTCAGGATCGAGCGGCACGTAGGCCGCCCCAGCCTTGAGCACGCCCAGCAGCCCTACCAGCAACGGCAGGCCGCGCTCCAGGCATACACCGACGCGGCTGTCGGGCTTCACCCCGAGGCCAATCAGATGATGGGCCAACTGGTTGGCCTGCTCGTCGAGCGCGCGGTAAGTCAGCGTGGCCTCGTCGGTCTGCAAGGCGATTGACTCAGGCGTACGCTGCACTTGCGCCTCGAACAGCGACGGCAAGGTTCGACCCCGCAGTGCGTGGGCTTGCGCAGTATCGTTGAAGCCCTCCAGCAGCTCCCGCCGTTCGCCAGGCGGTACGCAGCACAGCCGCTCGAGGGGTTGCGAACTGTCCTGGTCGAGCGCCTCGCACAGCACCTCCAAGGCATGCTGCAGATACGTCAGCACCCGGCTGGCGCCCAGCGCCTGGGGCGCACGCACGCCCAGACGCAGGCTGTCGCCCTGATCGTCCACCGACAGCACCAGGGCGTGACTGTGCACCTCGCTGGCCTCCAGGAGTTGCGCACCGGGCAGCGTCGACTGTCCGTGGGTCAGTCCATGGCGGAAATTGATCAGGCTGTTGAACAGCGGCACACCCGCAGGCAGACCACTGCACTGCTGGGCCAGCGAAAGCGGTGCGTCCTCGTGCTCCAACAAGGCAGCCAATGCGCCTTGAGTGTCACCCAGCGCCTGGGCCACGCTGCGTCCGGCCAGGTGCAGGCGCAGCGGCAAGCTGTTGACGAACATGCCCAGCGCGCGATCGGCACCCTCGCCGGCCATCATCCGGCCCAGCAGCACCGTGCCGGTCACCACCTCGTCACGCCCGGCCAGCGCACCGAGGACCTGGGCCCAGGCCAGGTGCAACAGGCTGGGCAGCCCGACGTCGTGCTGCCTGGCCAAGCGTCGCAGGCTCCCGTTCAGCCTGCCGGACAGCGGCTGTTCGAGGCTTTCCAGCGTTTGCGGCGACACGTCGTGCGTCGGCATGCCTGGCAAGGATGGCGGCGCCTCGCCCCCTGCCAGCAGCGCGCGCAGAAACACCTCGTGCTGGGCCTGGCGCGCCTCGGCGCCGCTGAGCGCGACGTAGTTGCGGTAGGGTACGGGCGTGGCCAAAGCCTGCTGTGTGCCGCTCAGCACGGCGCGCAACTCGCCCAGCAGCACCTGTACCGAGACGGCGTCGTTGACCAGATGGTGGAAGCGCAGCAAGCCCAGCCAGCGCCCGTGCTCGACGTCCTCGGTGCCGGCCAGCGCCATCATCGGGGCGTGGCGCAGGTCCAGGGAACGTTGCGCGGTGGCGAAATGCGCGCGCAACTGCCCAGCCGCGTCGTGGGAGGCGATCTGCAGGACTTCCACGGGCAGGCGAGCCTCACGCCACACCACCTGCTGCGGCTGCTCCAACCCGTCCCAGTACAGGCTGGTGCGCAGGATGTCGTGGCGCTCGACCACGTGCTGCAACGCCTGGGCGAAGGCCTCGAAGCCGGCGCGGTCGGCGAAGGTGAACAAGGCCTGCTGCTGGTAGGGATCGTCGCCGCCACGCAGGTGGTGATAGAGCAAGCCTTGTTGCAGCGGTGCCAGCGGGTAGATCTCCTGAACGTTGGCGGCGCCTCCCGGTACGCTGGCGACGATCAGGTCGATCTGGGCCTGATCCAGGCGGGCAAGGCTCAACAACTGCGGGGTTATGCGGGTGCAGCCGCGGGGTACGCGGTTCCCGGCCACCTCGATCACACCTGCCTGACTGGCGGCTGCAAGGCTCGCCAAGGTCGGCTGCCCGAACAGCACCTGGACATCGGCGCGCAGGCCCTGCTGACGCATGCGCTCGACCAGTTGCACCGCCAGCAGCGAGTGGCCGCCAAGCTCGAAGAAGTGATCGTGTCGGCCGATAGCGGGTACGCCAAGCAGTTCGCTCCACAGCGCCGCCAGACGCTCCTCCACATCGCCGCGCGGCGCTTCGTGGACGCGGCGCACCCAAGCGTCCTGGCCCAACGCCGGCAGCGCGCGACGGTCGAGCTTGCCATTGGCGGTCAGTGGCCACTGCTCCACACGCTGATAACCCGCGGGTAGCAAGGCCGGTGGCAGCATGGCGCGCAGATGCTCGTGCAAGTCGCCCGGGGTTGGCGCATCGCCGATGAACCAGGCCTGCAACTGCCCGTCGCGCAGCAGCACCACCGCTTCGTGCACCTGCTCATGGCTGGCCAGCGCGGCCTCGATCTCGCCAAGCTCCACGCGCACTCCACGGATCTTCACCTGATCGTCGTTGCGTCCCAGGTATTCCAGCGCGCCGTCGTCACGCCAGCGCACCAGATCCCCCGTGCGGTACATTCGCGCTCCGGCTCGAGAGCTGAACGGATCGATCAGGAAACGCTCGGCGCTCATCTGCTCGCGTCCCAGATAGCCGCGAGCAACACCCAGTCCGCCGACGTACAGCTCTCCGGGTACGCCAATCGGCAGCAACCGTCGCTGAGCATCCAGGACGTACAACTGGGTATTGGCGATCGGGCCGCCGATGTGCAGCGCCGCCCCAGCGGTGACTCGCCCGGAACTGGCGACCACCGTTGCTTCGGTGGGTCCGTAGTTGTTGATCACCGCATAAGTCCGCTCACACGACAGCGTGCGCAGGCGGTCGCCGCCGATCAGCAGGGTGCGCAGGGTCGGATGATCTGGCTGCGTGAAGGCGTATTCGGCCACGGGGGTCGGCAGGAAGCTCACCTGCAGCGGCTGGGCACGCCACCAGCGCAGCAGCGCGTCGAGATCCTCGCCTGCTTCACCGACCGGTGCCAAGTGCAGGGTGGCGCCCGCGCACAGGGCGGGCCAGACTTCCCAGGCCATCGCATCGAAGCCGAAGCCTGCCAAGCTCGAGGTGTGCGTATCGACCGTCACATCGAAGGCGCCGCAATGCCAATCGACCAGATTGGCCAGCATCTGGTGTTCGACCATCACCCCCTTGGGCTGCCCGGTCGAGCCGGAGGTGTAGATCACATAGACCAAGCTGTGGGAATCAAGGCCGGCGACGCTAGGGTTATCCAGTGCGCCCTCAGGCAGCGGGCAGCCATCCAGCTCGATCACCGGAACGTCGTGGCGTGGCAGATGCTCGAGCAGTCGGCGTTGGGTCAGCAGCGCCACCGGCGCGCTGTCTTCGAGCAGATAAGCCAGGCGCTCGCGAGGATGCGCTGGATCGATCGGCACGTAGGCTGCTCCGGCCTTGAGCACGGCCAACAGCCCCACCAGCGTGTCGAGTCCGCGCCGCGCCAGCACGGCCACCCGCTGCTCGGGCTGCACGCCTTGGGCGATCAAGCGCCAGGCCAGGGCGTTGGCCCGCTGGTTCAGTTCGCCGTAGCTCAGCGATTGCCCCTGATGGACCGCAGCCAACGCGTGCGGCCGCTGTGCGGCCTGGGCTTCGATCCGTCGATGGACACAGGGTTCGCCTATCGGCTGCTGAGTCGCGTTCCAGTGACGTAGCCGATCATGTTCATGGGCGGTGAGCAGGTCGAAGTCGGCAACCGTCAGCGTAGGTGTTTGCAGGCCTTGATCGAGCACATGCATCAAGCGCTCGCCCAAGGCGTGGGCCTCATCGGCCGAAAGCCAGGCACGGTGATGCACCAGGTGCAACCAGGCTTTGTCGGTGTGCCGGTTGCTGCGCAAATGGATGGCCAGCGGCGTGGATTCGTGGCTATTGGACACCTTGACCGTGTGGCCGCTGGCGGCGCCAAAGCGGTAATCATGGTCGTCCTGTTCGTAGGACACCGACACTTCGAACAACTGGCGGCGCTCTTCGCCCAGCAGACCCAGCGCCCGATTCAGTTCGCTGACCGGCAGACGCTGATGGCGGAAATCCTGGCGCAGGGTATCGCGGATGGCCGCGATCAGCTCGGCGAAGGACAGGCTCGCGGAAAAGGCCAGCGGCACCGCGCTGACCTGAACGAAGGTGCCCAGGGTGGTCTTGAACCGCGCCCCACCCCGATTGAGTATCGGCAGCCCCACCACCCAGTCCTCGCGCTGGGCGCTGCGCGTGAACAGCACATGCAGCGCCGCCAGCAACACATGAAACGCCGAGGCCTTGTGGGTCTGCGCCAGTTGTTGCATGCGTGCGTGCAGGCTCGCGGGAAACGCCTGCACGCAGGTGCGTGCCGGGGCCTGGTCGGTGGCGCGGCGGTGATGATGACGCGCGGCCAGCAAGGGTTCGGGCACCTGCGCGAAGCGAGCCAGCCAGTAGTCGCGGTCGCGTGCCTGGCGGGACGAGTGGCGATACTGGTGATCCTCGTCGATGAACGCCGAGTAACACATTTGCGCGGCCGGCGGCGAGGTGCCCTCGACCAGCGCTGTGTAGTGGTCGCCCAGCGCCTTGATCAACTGCGCGAAGCCCCATCCATCGAGTAGCAAATGGTGTGCACGGCTGACAAGCCAATGGCGGTCGGGCGCCAGACGCAACAAGGTGAACGTCAACAGCGGGCTGCCGTCGAAGCGATAGGTGTGCTGCATGTGCGCCTGTACCCACGTGAGCGCGGCAGCGGCGGGATCGGTTTGCGCGGACAGATCCAGCATCGCCAACTCGACGGTTTCAGCTTCACCGGCGGGCGCGAAGCGCTGTAGCGGCAAACCTTCGGCGCCTGCGTCGAGCAGCAACTCGGTACGCAGTACCGGATGCGCCGCCAACAATGCTCGCAAGGCCTGGTGCAGTGGGTGCGGTTGCAAGTCACCGCGCAGGTCGGTGTACCCACCGGTGGTGTAGAGCGGCGAGTCACCTCGACTCAACTGGTCGAGCCAGATGTCGCGTTGAGCACTGGTCAGAGGGTAAGTATCGGCGGCGGGCATGGGCTGGGAGGTCCTTCTCCGTTGTTCGTCGGTCGATTCAAGCACCCTGCCCCTGCGGCGTATGGCCCATTAAACCCGGACACCGGCGGGATAAGCGCAGTTTGCGGATTCTTCTGTAGGACATTGGCTATTTGTTCGCCGCCGAGATCACTTACCCGTCAGCACTTAGCCTGGAAACGTGTTGCGATCATCGGCATTTTGACGCCAATTTGCTGACCATCACCGCGCAAACGTTTTACTCCACCTGAAACCGCTCGCCAATTCGCCGCTTATCGGTGCCATTTTCTGTCCCCGGTTTCCACTACAGACGCGACCTGCACCGCCGGTCTTGAATAGCGCCGCCTTCGCTCGGGCAGCCTCTGCGCCGGTGGGTGACTCTTAGGTGTGGTACACGAATCAAGGATGAACAGACATGAAACTCGACCCCCGCCGCCTGAGGCCGCACGATGCGCGCCTCTATCTGCAACTGGGTGAACTGATCGCCAGTGCCAGCGAGCCTGACTTCGCCGGCCACATGCTGCGATTCGTCGACGGACTGGTGCCGGTGCACCGGCTCGACCTGAGTGAGTGGACGATCGACAGCCGCCAGGGCTGCGTCGAGCGGACCAGGATGCTGGGCAGTGCCGGGGCGAGCGACGCGCTCTCCTCGGCAACCCCCACCGGCCTTGCCTTGCTGCAAGACATCGTGCAGATGAAAGACCCGCTGCTGATCCAGCACAAGCGCTCACAGCGCAAGGGCAGCGCACACCAGCATCTGCATCAGTGCAAGCTGGTGTCGCGCAGCGGTGACCGGCGCTGGGTGATCGGCTTTCATCGATCGCCCAGCCAACGCGCCTTTTCGCTCACTGAGCTGTCGCTGCTCAAGCGTCTGGCCGACACACTGCTGCCCTTGCTGGAGTATCACGCGCAGCGCCTGACACCCGGCGCCGACGAGGACTCGGACAGTGCCGACCTATTGCGCCAGGGCTTCGACGAGCGTTTGGCGCAGGAAGCAGTACAGCTCTCCAGCCGCGAACAGCAGGTGTGCCTGGGCCTGCTGACCGGAGGCACCGTGCCGGAAATGGCGCAGCGGCTGAACGTGAAGAACAGTTCGGTGGAAACCTACCTCAAGCGCGCCACCGCCAAGCTCGGCGTCAGTGGGCGCCACGGCCTGGCCCGATGGATGGCCGGCGCGTGAGCCAGACAGAGAACACCATGCTTAGATACCCTGCCGCCCTGCTCGTGTTGCTGCTCAGCGGCTGTACCCTCACGCCCGATTACCAGCGGCCACCCTCGCCCGTGCCAGCGCGCTTCGCCCAGACCGAGGCGGCCCCGGTCGAACCTGCCGTTTCTGATGACCGCCTGCGCGGCCAGGCGGTCTTTCGCGATCCGCTGCTGCGCGAGCTGATCGAACGCGCCCTGCGCGACAACCGCGACCTGCGCGTGGCGGCGCTCAACGTCCAGGCCTACCGTGCGCAATTTCGCCTCCAGCGCGCCGAGCAGTTGCCGCACCTCTCCGCCGATGCCCAAGGCCAGCGGCAGTACCTGCCACGGCGAATGACCGGCAGCGATGACGGCGCCATCAGCCAGACCTACTCCGCTACGTTGGGCCTGAGTGCATTCGAGCTCGACCTGTTCGGCCGCCTGCGCAGCCTTAGCGACAAGGCCCTGCTGACCTATTTGGCCAGCGAACAGGCCCGCCGCAGCGTGCAACTCACCCTGGTGGCCAGCGTCGCCAGCAGCTACCTGACCTGGCGCGCCGACCTGGAATTGCTGGCGCTGTCACACCAGACCCTGGAGGCCGATCAACAGCGCCTGCGCCTGACCCAAGGTCAGCGTCGTGCCGGCAGCGTGTCGGCCTTGCAGGTGCTGCAAGCCCAGACCCGCGTCGAGACGGGCCGTACGGCGGTTGCTCGCTACCAACGCCAGGTCGCCCAGGACGTCAATCAGTTGTCCCTGCTGGTGGGCTCAACGCTCGACGAGCGCCTGCCGGGCTTGCCGCTGGCGGCCGAACAGGTGGTCGAGCTACCCGCCGGGCTGCCCGACGATCTGCTGCAACGGCGGCCCGATATTCTCGAGGCCGAGTACCGTCTGCGCGCGGCCAACGCGGATATCGGAGCAGCGCGCGCGGCCTTCTTCCCTGGCATTCGCCTGACTGCCAGCGCCGGCAGTGCCAGTCGCGAACTCTCCGGGCTGTTCGATGGCGGCAGCGGCACGTGGCTGTTCCAGCCGCAAATCAGCCTGCCACTGTTCACCGCCGGCAGCCTGCGCGCGAGTCTTGATTATGCGCAACTGCAGAAAACACTCGAGGTGGCGCGCTACGAAAAATCCATCCAGACCGCGTTCCAGGAGGTGTCCGATGGTTTGGCTGCGCGTTCGACCTATCGTCGGCAACTGCTGGCGCAGCGCGACCTGGTGGATGCTACTCAGCGCTACTACGACCTGGCGAGCAACCGCTATCGGGCGGGAGTGGACAGCAGCCTGACCTTCCTCGATGCGCAGCGTTCGTTGTTCAGCGCGCGCCAGGGGCTGATCGATGATCGACTGGCGCAACTGCTCGCCGAGGTGAACCTGTATGTGGCCTTGGGCGGGGGGTGGGCAGTGGACGAACAGCACCGTCGGTCGGCCCCTTGAGCGTTCGCATGGACACTGCGGGTGTTGGCTGACTCACAGCCTATGAGGGCGGCCAATGGGCTGCCCCTCACTCCTGTGTTGGCCTGCCTGCGGGCAGGCCTTTTTTCCAGCCTGCGGTACAGCGAGAGTCTCGAGGTGAATACCATGAACGACAAACACCGGATGGGTGGCGGCGATGCGCAGACCGAATGGCCTGACCTGGATCCTGAACAGCGCAACGACCGCGTCGACGACCCCGACGCGGCACCTAACCTCACCGACGATGACCAGGAAAAGCATCCCACCGTGCCACGTGTCGACCCTGACTCGGGCGCCTGAGCCCAACGCCTGCCGTCACCCGGTGCCGGACACACGCATGATCAGCACCGCCTTGATCACCAGCAGATGCAACGGATAGAACCCGTAGGCCCAACGTCCTACAGGGCTGATGCGCCAGCGGTTGCACGCGAGCATTCGCCACCCAAGCGGAATCGCCAAGGCAGCGCTGGCCATTACCATCCATGTGAAGGGCTGTGCCAGATGCGAGGCCAGCCAACTGTTGGTCATGTTGCCGGCGATGGCCAACACCATCGGCAACATGAGTCCCACCCGCAGTCCGTTCCACAGCAAAAGGCAACCGGCGGGCAGTAACACGCCAGGCAGCCCGTACATCAACCGATCACGGAGTAGCCATGCCACCAGCACCGCCGAGACTGCTGCCAGCCGCGCCAGCCGTTGCGGATGATGCACGCCCCATGCGCAGAGCAGGCCCAAGGTCAGCGTCGGCATCACGCTGAAGGTCGTTGTTCCCGTGTCCAGCCAGCGATAAGGCGGCTCCGAAAGCACGCAGAACGCCAGCATCCAAACCAGGTAGCGCGCATGGGTCGAGCGGTACAACTGCCCCGATGGCACGCGCATCACATGACAGGCGATCACCAGACAGAACAACGGGAACGCCAGCCGACCGATGACGAACAGATCGACGGCCTCGGGCCACAGATAACGCAGGTGATCGGCGACCATGCTGAGGATGGCCACCCACTTGGCCAGGTCGAGCCCGGCCGAGCGACCGTTCAGCGAGACACCCCGGACGCTGCCGCAGGCGCCATCGCCCGTGCCGTCCACGCCTGCAACGGCAGCGGCGGGTGCTGGTCGAGGATGCGCCGCCCGATCAGCGCCAGATCACCGCCGTTGAACATCGAAGTGCCATTGTCGCGCCAGCGCGACGGCGTTTCGACCTGCCACTGACCTTGTGCGTCGCGACGGGCCATGGCGAAGCGGAAATTGTAATTACCGGGAATCCCCATGCGCAGGTCGGTGACTACCAGCGTACTGCCGACCACGTCGTAGCGCAGCCAGTCATCGGTAAACCAGCGCAGACGCGTGTACAACGGGTCGTCCTGCAACACCTTGGCCAGTGGCGTATTCAGCGACAGGTATTGCGTCTCCGGCGGCTCGCGGTCGAACAGACTGCTCACCCCTTCGTAGTAGCCGCCGTCCTCAGTCTTGGCCAGGACTCGCCAGAGCAGGTTGTTGAAAGCCATCGGCATGGCGCGAACTTCGCGCGGCGCCACGCCTTGCGCCTGCAAGGCCTGCTCGAAGCGCTGCTCGACGGTCATGCGCCCGGCCAGTCCAAAACCCAGGTACGCCGTGCTGAAGATCAACGCCGCCGTCATCAAGCCCCGGGCTCTGCGCCCCGGCCCGCGCCAGAAGGCGTAAGCCACGGCCATCAGCAAGGGCAAGGTGTAGATCGGGTCGATGATGAACACGGCGGCCCAGCTCAGCGGCGTCAGTGTCAGCGGCCAGAACAACTGGGTGCCGTAGACCGTGAAGGCGTCCAGCAGCGGATGAGTGACCAGCACCAGCCAGAACGCCACGAACAGTCGCGGCCAGCGGTAGCCTGCGTCGGGCCTGCGGCGCTGACCGATGCAGGCCACCAACCAGGCGAGCAGCAAGGCCACCCCGGTGAGGACGAAGATCGAGTGGGAAAAACCGCGGTGATAGGTCATCTGCGACACCGGATCGGCGTAGTGGATCACCACATCCAGGTCCGGCACAGTGGCCAATGCCGCGCCATAGACCAGCGCACGGCGTCCCTGCAGACGGCCGAGCAAGGTGCCCTGCAGCGCCGCGCCCAGTACAGCTTGGGTAATCGAGTCCACGATCAGCGTTCCATTGACAGTATCGGAGAAAGCTAACCCCCCTACGCCACTGCGAGCAAGGACCGGCCTGGCTGTTGTGCCGTGAGCGACACAGCTTGTAACCCTGTCGCCGAACCGCTCGGGGAAAATTTCCTACAGCCAGCAGCGAGGTTCTGCTAAAACGCTTCGGTGCCTTGTCCTGCGACCTTATTCATGACCGCCACCCTGTTCTCTCATCTCAAACGCCGCTGGTTCACCTGGCTGGCCGTGGCCCTGCTGGTGATCGGCCTGCCAACGGGCTGCGCCGTGCTGCAACATAAAGAGCGTGAGCTGGTGTTTCGTATCGAACCCGGTCAAGCCAGCTGGTTCCATGGCCTGCCGGCTGGCGTACAGGAGCTGGACTTGCGTGCGCGCAGCTTCACCCAGGGGCAGAGCCTGCATGCCTGGTGGTGGCCTGCCAAACGCGCGGATGCACCGGCGATCCTTTATCTGCATGGCGTACGCTGGAACCTGACCGGCCAGTTGTTCCGCATCCAGCAACTGCATGCCATGGGTTATTCGGTACTGGCGGTGGACTACCGCGGCTTCGGCCAGAGCCGGGGCGGCCTGCCGTCAGAAACCACAGTCTACGAAGACGCGCGCATCGCCTGGGACCGCTTTGCCCAGCTGCAGCCGGTGCCGGGCAAGCGCCTGATCTTCGGCCACTCGCTCGGTGGCGCCGTGGCGGTTGAACTGGCCTCCGAGCTTTCCCGGCAGGCCCGCAGTGACGGCACGCCAGTGCCCGCACGCGGCCTGATTCTGGAATCGACCTTTACGACACTTGGCGACGTCGCCGCTGCCGTGGCCAATACCAGCTTGCCGGTGCGCTGGTTGCTGTCGCAGAAGTTCGACTCGCTGGGCAAGATCGGCGAAGTCGGCCTGCCCGTGCTGCTGGTGCATGGCCTGGACGATCGCTACGTGCCGCCGCGTTTCAGCCAGGCCCTGTTCGACGCCGCCCAGGAGCCCAAGGCTCTGCTGCTGGTACCCGGCGCGACCCACAACAACAGCATGAGCCTGGCGGGCCAGCGCTATCGGCGCGCAATCGAAGCCTTGCTGTAGGGCCGCCTGCGGCTCATTGCACGGGCAGGAAGTTCATCAGCAACAGGCTTTGGGCATAGTTCAGGCCAATGCGCCGATAGCGCTCGTCGAGCATCTGCGCCAGCAGGTCCAGGCGCGCGACGATCTTGCCGAACTCCACGGCAAAACTCAGGTTGCTGCCCTCCTCGGAAATCTCGTTGGAGAACAACAGCAGCACGCCGTTGGCGTCCTGGCGTTGGCTGAGCATCCAGGTAGCTTTCTCGATGTTGCGCGCGGCGTTGTTGACGAACAATGGATCGATGGCGTCGGTCATGTAGAACTCGGTGCGCCCGCCATGGGCGGTCACCAGCATGCTGCCGATGGCATAGATGAAGGCGCCCACCCGGTCACCGCGAAACTCGGGGCTCAAGGCATAGCTCAGGGCAGCCAGGTCACGGCGTTGGCCCAGTTGCGCCAGCGGCTGGCGCTGCTCGATGGCTTGGCGGATCTGCCGCTCGGCGGTGGCAGCGTCCAGGTAGCCGGACTGACGCCACTGGTTGGGGTTGCGCAGGTACAGCTTGTTCATCAGCAGATAGAGGCTCTGCAGGTTGTCGCGCATCGACAGGGTCGCCATGCGGTCGACGCTGGTCTGGAACAGTTCGCTGGGATGGCCATTGCCCAACTGGGTGAAGACATCCTGACCCTCCTGGCGAGTGCACGCGCACAGGGTGATCAACGTGCCCACCAGCAACAGGCGAGCGCCATGACGAAGAGCAGGAACAGGCATCGGCACCGTGGTCCGGGTCAGCGGCCAAGCCGGGAATCGGCGCAGCCAGGCCCTGCATAGAGCCTGCAAATGTAAAAAAGTGCGACGCCTGTGCACAAAGCCCGTCCATGGCGAGGGTATTTGGTAACAAGAATTGACGGCGCGCGCATGACCGTGATCTGCTTACACCCTTACGTCGGGTGCCCCTTGCAGGGGTGAAACGGGAAACCGGTGCGTCGAGGCCCATTCCAGGGTTCGATCAGTCCGGTGCTGCCCCCGCAACGGTAAGCGAGCGAGCGTCTGATCCACTGTGTCCAAGGCATGGGAAGGTGACGCTGCTGTTGGAGGCCTTGCTTCTGCTCGCCAGCCCGGAGACCGGCCCGACGTTCAGTCATCACACCCCGCGGTGGGCGGGCGCTGTTGCCGATTCCTGGACGTTGTCGCTCCGGGCTCGCCGCGCTTGCTGTCGCCATGAAAAAAGCAGAGGAATGCGTCATGTCCGTCACCAGCGCCAAACACAGCATCGCCACGCCCGTCAGTCTCAGCCAACGCCTGGTGGTCGCCATCGGTGCCAGTCTGCTGGGCCTGTGCCTGGTCTACTTCGCCGGGTTCTCGCACCTGGAGGCCGTGCATAACGCGGCCCACGACACCCGCCACAGCGCCGCCTTCCCTTGCCATTGAGGGCCCAGCGATGATTACGCGTATTGCCCGCACCGCAGGCTTCAGTGGCCTGCTCGCTGCCCTGCTGCTGACCCTGCTGCAGAGCTTCTGGGTGGCCCCGTTGATTCTTCAGGCCGAAACCTACGAAAGCGCAGCCCCGGCCGAACAGCATGAGCACGCTGCAGGCCAAGCCGTGGCTGCCCATGAGCAGGACAGCGAAGCCTGGTCTCCGGAAGATGGCTGGCAGCGTGTGTTATCGACCACCGGCGGCAACCTGGTGGTGGCGGTCGGGTTCGCCTTGATCCTCGCCGCGTTGTACAGCCTGCGCGAGCCGGGACGCGTCAGCACGGGTGCCCTGTGGGGATTGGGCGGCTTCGCAGTGTTCTGCCTGGCACCGACGCTGGGCCTGCCGCCGGAGCTGCCGGGCACGGCCGCTGCCGACCTGGGCCAGCGCCAGACCTGGTGGATCGGCACCGCAGCGGCCACAGCCGTGGGCCTGGCCCTGTTGGTGTTTGCCCGGCATTGGTTGGTCAAGGTACTGGGCGCCGCGCTGCTGGTCGTTCCCCACCTGATCGGCGCGCCCCAGCCCGAGATATACGAGAGCCTGGCGCCCGAAGCACTCGAAGCGCAATTCAAAGTGGCCTCCTGGTTGACCAACGCGGCGTTCTGGATTGCTCTGGGCCTGCTCAGCGCCTGGCTCTACCGTCGTTCCGCTCAGGCCTGATGAGCGCGCTGTACGCAGGCTTCGGTTGCCGCCGAGGCTGCTCTGTCGAGGTGCTGGAGCACCTGCTACGGCGCAGCCTCGCGGCCCACGGCCTGGCCATCACGGCCGTGCGCGGAATCGCCAGTATTGCGTCGAAGGCCGATGAGCCGGGTCTCAGTGCGCTGTCACGGCGCCTGGCCCTGCCTCTGGTGTGCTACGACGCGCAACACCTGCAGCCCTTCCTGAACCAGCTCAGCCACCGCTCAGAAATATCCCACAAAACCACGGGCTGCTGGGGCGTCGCCGAAAGCGCGGCACTGGCACTGGCCGGGGGTCAGGGCGATCAGCCGCGCCTGCGCATTTCCCGCCAAGTGTTCGCTAGCGCTACCCTGGCAATTGCCTGCAACGGCTAGCACTGCTTCTCCTACCCAAGGAAGTCTCATGACGGTCTACTTCATCGGTGCCGGCCCCGGCGATCCCGAGCTGATCACGGTCAAGGGCCAGCGCCTGATCCGCCAATGTCCGGTGATCATCTACGCGGGATCCCTGGTACCGGCAGCGGTGCTCGAGGGCCATAGCGCTCGCACCGTACTCAATAGCGCCGAACTGCATCTGCAGCAGATCGTCGACGCCATGCACGATGCCCACCAGCAAGGCCTGGACGTGGCTCGCGTGCACAGTGGCGACCCGAGCCTGTATGGGGCGATCGGGGAGCAGATACGCCATCTGCGCGAACTGGGGATCGACTACCAGATCATCCCAGGCGTCACCGCCACGGCCGCCAGCGCCGCCTTGCTCGGCTGCGAGCTGACGCTGCCCGACGTGGCGCAGACGGTGATCCTCACCCGTTACGCCGATGCCTCGCCCATGCCCGCCGGCGAGCAGTTGGCTGACCTGGCACGCCATCGCAGCACGCTGGCGATCCACCTGGGTGTGCGTCACCTGCCGAAGATCGTCGCCGAACTGCTGCCGTATTACGGCGCCGATTGCCCGGTTGCCGTGGTCCACCGGGCCACTTGGCCGGATCAGGACTGGGTGCGCGGCACGCTGGCCGACATTGTCGAGGGTGTGGCAGCGAAGGGCTTTCGGCGTACCGCGCTGATTCTGGTCGGCCATGTCCTGGGCGATGCACCGTTCTCTGAATCGGCGCTCTACCGGGCAGGCCACGCCCACCTCTACCGGCCGCTCAACTGACCGGGCGCCTTCCCTGCCTAGGCCGCGTCCTACACGCTCGCGATAGCGCTCGCCGCGAGCGTCATCTCAATCCCACATCCTCAGCCGCTTTTGTAGGGAATATCTACATCCTGTGGCGGCTTTTTCCACACGCCTATACTCGCCATTATCAAAGCGTTCTGATGGACGTATCGTGCGCGCAGCCAGATTGGCCCTACAGACGCATTCCTGGGTAATGCCAGGAACGAACATAAATTCTTACAGGAGCTTGCCCATGACCACCGTACTGATGGTCGATGATCACCCAACCGTCCGCCTGGCCGTGCGCATTCTGCTCGAGCGCGAACGCTTCGAGGTGGTCGGCGAATCCGGAAACGGGATCGAGGCCGTGCAAATGGCGCGTCAGCTCTCACCCAAGGTGGTGATCCTCGATATCGGTCTGCCGGGGCTGGACGGCATGGAGGTGATCAAGCGCCTGCAGATGCTGGAGCCGGCGCCGAAGATCATGGTCCTGACCGGGCAATCTTCCGAGCTGTACGTACGCCGCTGCCTGGATGCCGGCATCGCGGCCTTCGTCAACAAAGACGAAGACCTCGACGCCCTGCTGTTCGCGCTCAAGGCCTTGGTCAAGGGGTATTCGACGTTTCCGCAGATGTCGGTCAACAGCAACACGCTGGAGTCGGAGACGGTGCGCCTGAACAGTCTGTCGAACCGCGAGATGGAAGTGCTGCGCCGGCTTTCACGCGGGGAGAACAACAAGTACATCGGCACCGCCATGAACCTCAGTGCCAAGACCATCAGCACCTACCGTGGCCGGATCGGCGACAAGCTCAAGACCGAGTCGCTGGTGGAAATGGTCGATCTGGCCAAACGCAACAACATCACCTGAGCCCGCCCATGACGCCCTGGCTGCGCAGACTGTTGCTGATACTGACGCTCACAGTGTCGGCAGCCGCCATGGCGGACAGCCAGCCGCGTCAACTGCTGGCCCGCTCGCTCAGTGCCAGCCCTGCGCTGGTGTTGAGTCAGGACGATCGGCAATGGCTCGATGAGCGCAAGGTGCTGGTGCTGGGTAGCTCCCAGCCCGACTATCCACCGTTTGAAATCAACGTCAGCCCGCAAGACTACGAAGGCCTGAGCGCCGACTATGCCGGTCTGATCGGCGAGCAGTTGGGCATTCCGATCACGGTGCGGCGCTTCGCTAGCCGTACAGAGGCCATCGATGCACTACGGCGCGGCCAGATCGATCTGCTCGGCAGTTCCAACGGCTTCGAGGCGCAAGATGGCGGCCTTGCACTGAGCCATTCCTACGCCGACGATCTGCCGGTCATCGTGACCCGCCAGGACCGCCCTCAACTCGACGATCAAAGCCTGGCCGGAATGACCTTGGCCATGGTCGATCACTATGTGCCTGCCAGCACGGTGCGTGCGCTTTACCCCCAGGCTCGACTACAGCTCTACCGCTCGACCCAGGCCG
Source organism: Pseudomonas sp. RAC1 (assembly GCF_030658255.1). Classification (NCBI taxonomy): domain Bacteria; kingdom Pseudomonadati; phylum Pseudomonadota; class Gammaproteobacteria; order Pseudomonadales; family Pseudomonadaceae; genus Pseudomonas; species Pseudomonas sp. RAC1. The sequence continues at coordinate 24,659 of NZ_JAUTXS020000025.1, read as the reverse complement.
GCCTGAGCGCCGTGGCGCTGGGCAGTGCCGACGCCTATATCGGCGATGCGATCAGCTCGGACTATGCCATCGGCCGCGCCTACCAAGGTCTGGTGCGCATCGATCACTTCGTGCCGACGCCTGCCGGCAGCTTCGCCTTCGCGTTGGACCAGCACAACGTCAGGCTGCTGAAGCTGGTGGATCAGGCACTGGAGCGCATCACCGACAGCGAACGCTTGAACATCCTGCGCCGCTGGTCCAGCGGCAACACCAGCCTGCTGCTGCAACGTCGTCTGGCCACGCTCACTGCCGAGGAGCAACAGTGGCTGGTCACGGCGCCGACGCTGCAGGTGCTGGTCAATCCCAGCCTGGCGCCCCTGACCTTCAATGACAGCCAACAGCAACCAACCGGCATCACCCTGGAAGTGCTCAAGCAGATCAGCCTGCGCACCGGGCTGCGCTTCGAAATCGTCGAGCGCGATTCGGTGGCGGCCATGGTCGATGAGGTGGCAAGCGGCGCCGCACACATGGCCGGTGCGCTCGACTACAGTCGCGAACGCGCCTCGCGGGTGCGCTTCACCCGCCCTTATCTGATCAGCCCGACCGTGCGTGTTGTCCGCCGCAACGCACCGCTGACACAGCGCTTGGACGATCAGCGCATCGCCCTGGTGCGCGGCGCCTCCCCGCACGTGGCGCTGCTGCAACGCTACCCTGCGGCCAGGGTCATCGAGAGCGACAACGCGCTGACCATGATGGAGTCGGTGGCCAAGGGCGAAGCCGATGTCGCGCTCATCAGCCAGATCGCCGCGGCCTATTACCTCACCCACGTGTTCAAGGACAAGCTGCGCATCGCTGGCTTGCAAGACGACGAACAGTCCGTCGCTGCGTTTGCCGTGTCACCGGATCTGCCCGTGCTGCAATCGATTCTGGACAAGGCGCTGCTGAGCATTCCGCCGGACGAACTCGACCAGTTGATCAACCGCTGGCGCACCAGCACCATCGCCAGCGATAGCCTGTGGGGCAACTACCGTTCACTGGCCCTGCAAGTGCTGGTGCTGTCGGCGGTCCTCTTGGCCGGCGTGGTGTTCTGGAATGGCTACCTGCGCAAGCTCATCCACCAGCGCAGTGAGGCGCAACAGGCATTGCAGACGCAGTTGACGCTCAGTCGCAGCTTGCTCGAGCAATTACGTCTGGCCAAGGAGGAGGCAGAGCGCGCAAGCCAGGCCAAGAGCAGTTTTCTGGCCATCATGAGTCACGAAATTCGCACGCCGATGAACGCCATCATGGGGCTGCTGGAACTGGCGCTGAACGATCACCGCGAAGGCCGCAGCGATCCGCAGGGCCTGCAAACCGCGCATGATGCAGCGCGTGCCCTACTCGACCTGATTGGCGACATTCTCGATATTTCACGGATCGAATCCGGCCATATGACCTTGCAACCCGTTCCCGCCGACCTGGTCGAGCTGGTCAGGTCCGTGCTGCGTGCGTTCGAGGCCAATGCACGCCTGAAGGGTCTGGCGCTGCACGCCAGCCTGCCAGACGCGCCGACCTGGGTCAGCGTCGATGCGGTGCGCTTGCGCCAGATCATCGCCAACCTCATCAGCAATGCCATCAAGTTCACCGACCAGGGTCAGGTCGATGTCCGGCTCTGGACCGAACCCGACGCCGAGGGCTGGCTGCGCGTGGAGTTGCAGGTGCAGGACAGTGGCATCGGCATCAGCCAGGCGGACCAGGCGCGGCTGTTCAAAGCCTTCGGCCAGCTCGACAGCCAGCGCGTACGTCACGGAGCAGGACTGGGCCTGATCATCAGCCGAACCCTGTGCCAGCTCATGGCAGGCGAACTGCATTTGCAGAGCCTGGAAGGCGTCGGCACGCGGGTCGAGGTCAGACTCAGGCTACAGAGCGCCACCCCCGTGCCCAGCAGCGGCTCAGCCTTGCCCGTCGAAGTCATCGGTGGCAACCCCTTGCGCATCCTGGTGGCTGACGACTACCCCGCCAATCTCATGCTCCTGGAAAAGCAACTGCATAGCCTCGGTCACCACGTCAGCCTCGCGGAAAACGGTGAGGCGGCGTGGGTCCTGTGGCAAGCGGAGGATTTCGACGTGGTGCTCACCGATTGCAGCATGCCGGTGATGGACGGCCATGAATTGACACGTCGCATCCGCGCCTTGGAGCGCGAACGCGGCCTATCGCCTTGCACCATTCTGGGGATCACGGCCAATGCCCAGGCCGAAGCGCGAGCGCAATGCCTGGCCGACGGCATGGACGACTGCCTGTTCAAGCCTATTGGCCTGCAACTGCTCAAGGCCCATCTGCCACAGGCGCCCGCGCGTACGCCTGATCGCCCGGAAAGCGGTTTCGACCTTGCTCAACTGCGTCACCTTACCCAGGACGACGCCAGTCTCACCCGGCGCCTGCTTGAACAACTCGCGCGCAGCACCGCCGAGGATCTCCAAGCCCTGCGCGCGCTCACGCCCGACAGCGCCCCTGCCGAGCTGAAAGCGCTGGTCCATCGGATCAAGGGCGGCGCTCGCATGCTCAAGGTGCGTGGCGTGGTCCGCGACTGCGAGGCCTTGGAACAGGCCCTCGCCGATGACAGCCCCAGCGCCGAGCACCTACGGCGCCTGGAGACGAACCTGCAAGGCCTGGAGCTGGAACTGCGCCAAGGGCTCAATGCAATTGCAGGGTCGAACTGATCTGGCTGATGGCATCGACCACATGCCGCGAGCCCTGCTGGATTTCCATGATCACCGTGCCGGCTTCATTGGCCAACTCAACGCCCATCCCCGTGCGTGACAGACTCGACTGCATGCTGGCAACTGCAGTCAATGACAGGTCCTGGTTCTGGCGCACCACCTCGACGATCTCCAGCGTCGCCTTGCTGGTGCGTGCCGCCAGGCTGCGCACCTCATCGGCGACCACCGCGAACCCTCGACCATGCTCCCCGGCCCGTGCCGCCTCGATGGCGGCGTTGAGCGCAAGCAGGTTGGTCTGGTCGGCGATCCCGCGAATGGTCGACACGATCTGCCCGATCACCTGTGACTGTCGACTCACGGCATCGATGCTGCGCGCGGCATCGTTGAGCTCGACGGAAATCTGTTCGATCACCTGCACGGCCTGCTGCACCACCTCGGTGCCCTTGCGCGCGCAAGCGTCGGTCTGCACCGAACTGGCATGGGCGGCCTCGGCTGCGCTCTGCTGGGTGCTGATCTGGTCGGTGATATCGCTGGCGAACTTGACCACCTTGTACAGGCGGCCCTTGCTGTCGAACATCGGGTTATAGGAAGCCTCCAGATACACTGTCCGGCCTTGTCTATCGATGCGCTCGAAGCGGTGGGAATGGTACTCGCCGCGGTTCAGCGATGCCCAGAACTGTCGGTACTGCTCCGATTCACGCTCATGGGGGTGGCAGAACAGACCATGGTGGCGTCCGACCACCTCATCGAGCTGATAGCCCATGGTGTCGAGGAAGTTCTGGTTGGCGGCGATCACCCGCCCTTCGGGGGTGAATTCGATGACCGCCATCGAGCGCCCGATGGCCTGGAGCAGGCTCTCGCGCTCATGGGATTCGCGGGAGCGCTGGGTGACATCGGCCGCCACTTTGATCACGCTGGTCACCTGCTGCTGCTCGTCGAGCACCGGCATGTAACTTGCCTCCAGCCACACCTCGCGGCCCGCCTTGTCGAGGCGCTCGAAGGTGCCGCTGATGGCCTTGCCCTGACTCAGTTCGTGCCACAGTTGCTGATACTCGGCACTGTTGGCGTACTCGGGTTCGCAGAACAGGCGATGATGCTGGCCGAGGATCTCGTCGACCGTGTAGCCCATCGCAACACAGAACTTGGCATTGGCTTGGAGGATGACGCCGTCAACGGAGAACTCGATCATGGCCATCGACCGGCTGATCGCGGCCAGCTTGGCTTGCACCGCAGCCAACGCCTCCCGGCAGCGCTCGTTGTGCATCGAATCGGACTTGCGCTGAAAACCGAACATGCGCCGAACCTCCTTGTATGGGCGGGAATGTGCAGAGCATATAACGGAATTGGCACCATGCAAGCGATGCGGCATCGCCGTTTGTCCAGTGTCCCGAGGACTGCAGTGGGGGCTCAGGAACTCTCCCGCACGACCAGTTCGAAGCCCATGTCCTGGCGCTCATCGACCACACGCTTTCCGTCGAGCAGGTTCAGCAGCGCCTGGGCAGCATGGCGCCCCACGGCGGCGCGCGGGGTTCGGATGGACGTCAGTCTCGGCACCATGTGTGCCGAGGCCGGCAGGTCATTGAAGCCGACCATGGCCACCTGCTGAGGCACCTCGATACCCTGGCGAAGGGCTTGCAACACAGCGCCTTGAGCCAGGTCGTCATTGCAGAAGAAAATCCCGTCCACCTCCGGCGCCTGTTCCAGCAGACGACTGAACAATTCGCCGCCCAGGCCAATGGACGACGGTTGCGGATCGAGCACCTCCAGCGCCGGTGCGGCCAGCCCCGCTTCGCGCAGGGCCTGCCGGAAGCCCTCGGCGCGCTGCATCACCCTCGGGTCCAACTGCGCCGCGATGAAGGCCAGACGCCGCCGACCACGGGCGATCAAATGCTCGGCGGCGGCGCGACCGGCGCACTGCTGGGAGAAACCCACCGACAAATCGCCCGGCTCACCGCCCAGTTCCATCATGTGCACGCAAGGCACGCCGCTGGCCGCGAGCATCTGCCGCGAGGCCTCACTGCGCTCGAAGCCGGTCAACAGGATGCCGCAGGGCTGGTAGGCCAGATAATTGCGGATGAGGTTCTCTTCTTCGCCGGCATCGTAGTGGTAATTGCCGATCAGCACTTCCAGGCCACGCGGACGCATCACCTCATGGATCGCTTCGAGGGTGTCGATGAACAACTGGTTGGACAACGACGGAATCAGCACCACCACCGAGTGGCTGCGCGCCGAAGCCAGGGCGCGTGCGGCGGGATTGGCCACGTAGCCCAGGCTCGCGGCCGCTGCCACGACTTTTTCCACCAACGCCGGGGCAACGGTGCTGACGCCGCGCAACGCGCGCGAAGCGGTGATCGGGGAAACCCCGGACAATCTGGCGACTTCGGCCAGGGTGGGACGACCGGTGGTGCGGGAGCCGATGCGGGTCATGGATGTTGTAATTTTACTACTTGCAAGAAGGGGGAACGGTCTCTAAGGTAGCGCTGTCTCAGGATGCAGGCAACGCCTCAATCGTTGCAGCAGTCCGAACTGCGTATCACAAAATCAATAACACCCGGGAGGGTGGCGCCTGCACCACTGCTCGTCGAGCGTGAGACAGCGCTGTCTTACCCCGCAGGAGGTACCGATGAACCCTTCCCTTTGCGCCATTGTGGTCATGGGCGTGGCAGGCTGCGGCAAAAGCTGCGTCGGCTCGGCCATCGCGGCCCGAAGTGGCGGTCGCCTGATCGAAGGCGATGCTTTCCACCCTGCCGAAAACATCCGCAAGATGAGCGCCGGTATTCCCCTGGACGACAACGACCGCGCCGGTTGGCTGACGCGCCTGGGCGAAGAATTGCAGGCCATCGTCAAGGCCGGCGAGCGCCCCATCCTCACCTGCTCCGCGCTCAAGCGCCGCTATCGTGAAACCTTGCGCCAGGCCATGCCGGGCCTTGGCTTCGTATTTCTCGAGCTGAGCCCCGAGGAAGCCGAGCGCCGCGTACTGGCCCGCCCCGGCCACTTCATGCCCGCCAGCCTGATCGACAGCCAGTTCGCGGCCCTCGAGCCGCCTCACGGCGAACCCCTCACGCTTGCGCTGGATGCCACACGTCCGATCGCCGCGCTGGCCGAGCGTGTGAACGACTGGCTAAAGCCCTGCGGTGAGCGGAGCCTGGCGCGAACCGCCTGAATGCGGTTTTCCGGCTCACCAAAGATAGCGCTGTCTTGATGCCTTGCACTCAAGACCTACCCTGCTCCGCCACTACAACAACGACAAGACCGAGGCATAGACTCCCATGTTCGGACTGGCTACTGATACCTACCTGCTGCTCGACGCGCTGGTCACCATCGTCGGACTGATCCTGCTGATCACCCATTTCAAGGTTCACCCCTTCGTCGCCCTGACCCTGGCTGCCGGCTTTCTCGGCCTGACCTCGGGCATGCCGGTGGCCAAGGTCATGAAATCGTTCCAGGACGGCTTCGGCGGCGTGCTCGGCTTCGTCGGCATCGTCCTCGCGCTGGGCACCATGCTCGGCAAGCTGATGGCCGACTCCGGCGGCGCCGACCAGATCGCGCAGACGCTGATCCGCGCCTTCGGCAAGCAAAAGGTGCACTGGGCGATGATGTTCGCCGCCTTCCTCGTCGGCATCCCGCTGTTCTTCGAGATCGGCTTCGTGCTGCTGATCCCGCTGGTATTCATCGTCGCGCGACGCTCGGGCGTGTCGCTGGTGAAGATCGGCATCCCGCTGCTGGCGGGTTTGTCAGTGGTGCACGGCCTGGTGCCGCCGCATCCGGGACCGCTGCTGGCGATCGGCATCTTCCACGCCGATATCGGCAAGACCATCTTCTATGGCCTGCTGGTAGCACTGCCCACCGCCGTGATCGCCGGCCCGTTGTTCGGCAACTTCATCTCGCGCTACATCCCCGGCAACCCCTCCCAGGAACTGATGGACCAGATCGCCCGCGAATCGGACCAGAAGAACCTGCCCAGCTTCACCGTCACTCTGGTCACCGTGCTGTTGCCGGTCGCGCTGATGCTGCTCAAGACCTTCGCCGACGTGGTGCTGCCGACCGACCATATCGTGCGCCAATGGATGGACCTGATCGGGCACCCGATCACCGCCCTGCTCGCTGCCCTGCTGCTGGCCTTCTATACCTTCGGTTCGGCGCGCGGCTTCAGCCGTCAGCAGATCATGAAGATGCTCGACCACAGCCTGGCGCCCACCGCAGCCATCGTGCTGATCGTCGGCGCCGGGGGCGGCTTCAAACAGATGCTGGTCGATACCGGCGTCGGCAACGTGATCGGGCAGATGGCGGTCCAGGCCGAAATCTCACCGATCCTGCTGGCCTGGCTGGTGGCTGCGGTGATTCGTATCGCCACCGGTTCGGCGACGGTAGCCACCATCACCGGCGCCGGCATCGTCGCGCCGGTGATCGAACTGGTGCCTGGGGTCAACCGTGAGCTGCTGGTATTGGCCACCGGTGCCGGCTCGCTGATCCTCTCCCACGTCAATGACGCCGGCTTCTGGTTGGTCAAGCAGTACTTCAACATGACCGTGGCTGAAACCTTCAAGACCTGGAGCATGATGGAAACCATCCTCTCGGTGGTCGGCATCATCTTCATCATGTTGCTGTCGACGGTTGTCTGACCGTCGGTCGGGATAATGGCACCTTGCCGCGCATGACAGGGCCCAAGGGAAACACGCCCTGTTCTGCGCAAAGGAGTTTGCCCCATGAAGCGATCCCTGACCCGTTCCTGTCTGCTGGCTGCCCTGCTGTGCTCACCGCTGGCGATGGCAGTGGGCACTGGCACCACCTACCCGGACGACCCGCACAACCCAGGCCCTGCGCCTGGAGTGGACAGCACCCTCAATCCCATCCAGCAGCCCATGCCTCGTGACACCGACCCACGTGTGCCCAACGCCGAGAGCGAAAGCCCGTCGATCAAGCAAAAGGATGATGCTGACCTGCCAGGTATGGATCAAACCGGGTCAGAAGGCGCCGGAGCGCAGGGCGATGGCGGCGCCAATCGCTGAGTGGCATATAGCGCAATTCACTCATTGACGCGACGCAGCACTGGCGCGCCTTCATGGCGCGCCAGAATCCGCCCTATCTGCTCGGCCAAGGCTCGCTCAGGTTCATCGAGGTGAAAATGGTGCCCACCCGGGTACCACGACACCTGCGCATGAGCGGGCAAGGCGGATTTACGGCGATTGAAAACGGGGCCTGCGCACCGACCCTGACGGGCCAGAATCAGGTACAACGGACAGTGGATCTGCTGGAGCAGCTTGCACGCTTCTTTCTCGGTCAAGGGCATGCTTTCCGGGAGCGCCAGCCGTTCATCATGGCGCCAGCGATAGCCATCGCCCGTCTGCAGCAGGTCTCGCTGAGCCAGTAACCTGATTGCCTCCTCGGATACCTCAGCGCCCAACCGGTCGCGACGCTGTCCCATCGCTTGCTCGAGGTTCTCGAATCTACTGCCCGACAACGGCCCGGTGCTGCCTGCCTGGCTGCGCTGCACCATGCGCTTGAGCCGATAGGCGCGAGCCAGATGCGGCAGCCGCTCGCCCTCATCGACGGTAAAAGGTACTCCCATGCCATCGAGAAAGGTCATGCTGACGACAGTGCTGGTGAGCAGGGCGAGTATCGAGGCGATGCCACTGCCCATACCGTGCGCCACAACATGGAAAGGCCCAAGCCCCAGGCGATCGACCAATGCCAGAACATCTTCGGCATGCTCCCAGAGGTAGTACCCGCTGTCTTCGCGTCGATGATCGGAGCGACCGTGCCCAATCAGGTCAGGGGCCACGATGAAACAGTCCTCCATGAGCGGCGCCAGGCGCTCGAACGAGGCCGCGTTATCCAGCCAGCCGTGCAGCGCGAGCACCGGAATGGCTCCCTGCTCTCCCCACGTGCGGACTGCCATCTCGATACCGTTGAGGTCCAGCAGGTAATCCTTGGGCATGGACTGCGTAGGCATGGCGCGCTCCCTGGCATGGCCCGACGTCCGAAACAACGCGGGCGAGTGAACCACCTTGGACCATCAGGGCACTGGCCAAAGGCCCGAGCGCGACCGTCACTTAGGCAGACGCGACGCCGCCAATCAGTTCACGCACCAGCGCCTGGCCTCGACCGGCTCATCCGCGCAGATCGTCGAAACATGGCAGCCGGGCATCGACCCTGCGCGCAGCGCTAGGCAGCGTCCTGGCCTCGCCATCCGGCCGCTCCACGTACCAATAGCAGTGCCTGATCGCCCTGGTCACGCCGACGTAGGCCAGGCGCTGCACTTCGTCTTTCTGCGCGGTGTCGTAGCCTTGTGCATCGCCATCGCGAGCCAAGCCTGCCAGACGGTACAGCTGGTTCTTGTGGGGTGAGCGAGTGAGGTACTGGCAATCGCCAAGCATGAAGACGGTATCGGCTTGCAGCCCCTTGGCACTGTGATAGGTCAGCAGGCGGATTCGCCGGCGGTCATTCGGCAGTTCAGACTCTACTTTAAGTAATTGCTCGATACTCTTTAGAATCAATGATTTATCTGATGATTTTCGAAACAGGATGAGGATGCTTTCACCTTGTTCGTAATGCTCGACCACGGTGCGCGCCATGGCCTCGTCGTCGCGCTCGAATACCTTCACAGCCGACAGCGGCAGCTCGGCAGCGGCGCCGCTGGCCCTGGCTTTTTTGCCTCCGATCGCCGGCGCACCACGCACCAAGTGCTCGGCGGCGTCGATGATGTACTGCTGGCTGCGGTAATTCTCGACCATCAACACACGGGTGTTGGCAGGTGATGGAAAGGTCTGGGTGAAGCCGATGAAGTAGTCGGGCGAGCTGCCGCGCCAGCCATAGATCGACTGCCAGTCGTCGCCCACGCACAGCAAGGAAGAATGCGCCGCCGTACGCCCCGTAGTCAGACTCGGACCGCGCCGGCGGATTTCAGCCAGTGTGGCGCGCAGCCAACTGACGATCTGTGGCGAGACGTCCTGGAACTCGTCGAGCATCAGGTGAGCCATCGGACGCAGCAGCGTATCAGGCAGCAGTCGCAGATTCTGCGGGTTGAGCTCGCCGAACAGCGCGAACATGCGGTTGTAGGTCATGACCGGCGGCGACATGCCCAGCAGATGGTTTTCGAAGGCCTTCCAATACAGCGCCAACGCTTCGAAAAATGACGCATCGGCATCGCCTGACGGGAAGCTCAGGTCCGCTACCGCACGCCCTACATCGAGGCCCAGGTTTTCGATGAAACCGGCAGCGGAGACGAACGCGTCGAGCAAAGGGACCGATGCCAGCTCACCCTTGACCTTGAACTCGAACCCCGGCCCGGCGACGGCATCCCCGGCGAGGGTGCCGGCCAGGCGTTTGGCGCTGTCGTAGTTATCCAGCCAAATCAGGGGCTTGTCGCAAAAAGCTTGAAGCAATGTGCGCTTGACCGACCATTCTGCGCGCACCGAAAGCTTGGCGCCGGGTCGCTGATACTGAGCACTCTCGCCGGGGTCGAAGCCTAACACGACCCAGGTGTCCTGCCCTGCGAGGCGCCCATGCACGTGAAAGCGTTGCCCACGTATCTGCACAGTCTCACGGCACGGCTCGATGCCCTTGATGGGCCAGGCGCCGGCCGCGAACCACAGGTCTTCGATCACATCGCACAACTCTTCGTCCCGCTGCGCAGCCAATTGGGTGACCTGCACGCGCTTCTGCACATCCGGATGGTCCGGATCCAACGGTTTGAGCAGCAGCGCCTCGCGACGCAAGGAGGCCACCAGTTCAGCGAAGCGTGGGCTTTCAGCGAGCAGATCGCGGTAGCACAGGTTCATGGCCTGGCGCTGGGCGTCATTCAGGCGCAGGTCGAACGCGGTACTTTCTGCCAACGCCTCGCTGCCTGCCGGCAGGTCATTGCCCAGCGTCTCGAACGCCCGCAGTTGGGAAAAGCCCGGCAGGCTGCGCACCAGCGGCAGGATGCGTGAGTGGAAGGTGCGCACCAACTCGCGGGCAGTGGCCGGCGACATCTCGACGTGCCACAGCCCGAACACCTGCACCAGGCGCTTGATAAAGTCATTGCGCGACTCCCGGGTGAAGGTCACCACGGTCATGGCATCGAGTTCGAAGCCCAGGTAATGACGCAGCAGCAGGATGCGCAGCACCAGGGACGTGGACTTGCCCGCCCCCGCACCGGCCACCACGCAGGTGCTGGGCGTGTCGCTGAAGATCAGCTTCCACTGCGCCGCACTGGGCTGGGCGGTGGCCGGCAGGCGCTGGGCGACATCGGCCTTGAAGCGCTTTTTCAGGTCGGCGGTGAGCGGTAGACGCCAATCGTCGAACAGGTTGTTGTCCTGCCCCGGCACGGCAGGCGTGTCGTCGCGGCAGTCACGAATCACCAGCACCTGACGCCCGGCTTCATAGCCTTCGGCGCGCCCCCGCTCGTAGCCATCGCGCACACCGTCGGTGTGTCCGCTGCGCTGCCCAATGGCGTGACCCAGGAACCAGGAATCGCGATGCTGCGCCTGTAATCGGCTCAGTCCGCGACCCAGCAGGCGCGCAGCCAGGCGGCGTAGCCACGGCAACTGCGCGGGCGGGGTCAGGTCGGGCGGCGACGATGGCGGCTGCTCGTGGGACACGGTCACTCCAGGGCTAAACGAATCAGGCGAGCATGTTCCAACGATCCGCCGAAAAGTACCAGCTTCGGCTTGCAGATCAGGCAATTAGGCGATGAAACGTAGAAAGCACAATATATTGATTAATCAATCCAGCCGATCAATCTGAGTCGATATTTATGCTTAATTTCGATATGCAATCGGCGCATCATAGCTCCATCACGAATTAACGAGGACCTCACCATGCTGCAACTGCGCCCTTTCGAGAGCCTGGGCCACGCCAATCATGGCTGGCTCGACGCCCACCATCACTTTTCCTTCGCCGAGTACTACGACCCGCAGCGTATGAACTGGGGCAACCTGCGGGTATGGAACGACGACCTGATCGCGGCCGGCAGCGGATTCCCACCCCATCCTCATCGGGACATGGAAATCATCACCTATGTGCGTGAGGGGGCAATCAGTCACCAGGACAACTTGGGCAACAAGGGCCGTACCGAAGCCGGGGACGTTCAGGTGATGAGTGCCGGGACCGGCATCGTTCACGGCGAATACAACCTGGAGCCGGTCGACACGCGTATTTTCCAGATCTGGATCGTGCCGGAGAACGTCGGTGGAGCGCCGTCCTGGGGCACTCGTCCGTTTCCCAAGGGCGAGCGTGGCGAAGGCTTCGTCACCTTGGCCAGCGGCCGTGAGGAACCCGGCGATACCCTGCGCATCCGCGCCGATGCACGCTTGGTGGCGGCCACCCTGCACGCTGGCGAAAGTGCCGAGTACCGATTCGATGAGGGGCGCCGTGGCTACCTGGTGCCTGCCAAGGGTGTGGTCGAAGTCAATGGCGTGCGCGCCCATGCACGAGATGGCGTCGCCGTCGAAGATGAACGGGTCGTGCGGGTCACGGCCATCGAAGACAGCGAGATCGTGCTGGTGGATGTCGCCTGAGGTTCTGTCCCCCTGAATGCATGAATCCGAGGGCTGCCAGGCAGTCCTCGGATTCTTGTTGACGCTCATGCATCAGCGGCTTCAGCGGATCGCGGCATCCACCAAGACCTGCGCTTCCTGTACCAGTCGCTGCAGGTGCGCTTCGTCGATGAAGCTTTCGGCGTAGATCTTGTAGATGTCCTCGGTGCCCGATGGCCGTGCGGCGAACCAGCCATTGGCGGTCATCACCTTCAGACCACCGATGGCCTGACCGTTGCCAGGCGCGTGGCTGAGAATCTGCTCGATGGCTTCGCCTGCCAGCTCGGTGGACGTGACCTGCTCGGGCGCCAGCTTGCTCAGCAGCGCTTTTTGCCGGGCATCGGCCTTGGCCTCTACACGGGTGGCGTAGGGTTTGCCCAGGGTGGCGGTGAGGTCAGCGTAGGCCTGGCTCGGGTTGCGTCCGGTGCGGGCGGTCATCTCGGCCGCCAGCAGTGCTGGAATCAGGCCGTCCTTGTCGGTGGCCCAGACGCTGCCGTCCAGGCGCAGGAACGAGGCGCCGGCACTTTCTTCGCCGCCAAAGCCGAGCGTGCCTTCGAACAGGCCTTGGGCGAAGTACTTGAAGCCCACCGGCACTTCGTAGAGCTCACGGCCCAGTTGTGCGGTGACCCGGTCGATCATGCCGCTGCTCACCACGGTCTTGCCGACGGCTGCGTCCTGACGCCAGTGCGGGCGATGACGGAACAGATAGTCGATGGCCACGGCCAGGTAGTTGTTCGGCTGCAGCAGCCCGTCAGCAGTGACGATCCCATGGCGGTCGTGGTCCGGGTCGCAGGCGAACGCCACGTCGAAGCGCTCGCGCAAGCCGATCAGGCCTTGCATGGCGTGGGGCGAGGATGGGTCCATGCGGATCTGCCCGTCCCAGTCGACGCTCATGAAGCGGAAGGTGGGATCGACCTCGGTGTTGACCACTTCCAGATCCAGGCCATAGCGCTCGGCGATGGCCGACCAATAGCGCACGCCAGCGCCACCCAATGGGTCGACGCCCAGGCGCAGCTTGGCGTTGCGAATCACCTCGAAGTCGATGACGTTTTCCAGGTCGGCGACGTAGTTGCCAAGGTAGTCATGGCGCTCGGTGGTCGCGGCCTGCAACGCCTGGGCGTAGGACATGCGTTTGACCCCGGCCAGTTCGGCCGCCAGTAGCTCATTGGCCTTGGCCTCGATCCACTTGGTCACATCGCTGTCGGCCGGCCCGCCGTTGGGCGGGTTGTACTTGAAGCCGCCGCTCTGGGGCGGATTGTGCGACGGGGTGATGACGATACCGTCGGCCAGCCCCTGCTGGCGCCCGCGGTTGTAGCAGAGAATGGCGTGGGACACTGCGGGTGTCGGGGTGTATTCGTCATCTTTGGACAGCCGCACCTGCACGCCATTGGCCGCCAAGACTTCGAGCGCGCTGGCGGCAGCCGGGGCTGACAAGGCGTGGGTGTCGGCGCCGATGAACAGCGGGCCATCAATGCCTTTTTCCTGGCGATACAGACAGATCGCCTGGGTGATGGCCAACACATGGTGCTCGTTGAAGCTCAGCTCGAACGAAGTGCCACGGTGCCCCGAGGTGCCGAAGGCCACGCGCTGGGCGGCGATGGAGGCGTCCGGGCGACCGGTGTAGTAGGCCGTCAACAGGCGGGGAATATCGACCAGCACGCTGGCGGGAGCCGGCTTGCCTGCCAAAGGACTGAGCGTCATGCAAAACCTCGAGTTCTACGGATGTAGGTGTTGGAACGCGCAGTGTACTGGGAGTTGCACGGCGGCGCGATGGCCACACGCCGCTCACTCGGCGATCTGCCACCAGGCGGGAAACATCTGCTGCACGCGCGGTTCGCTGAAGCGCTCGTCGATCAGAAACAACACGCCGCGATCCTGCTCCCCCCGAATCACCCGACCGGCCGCCTGGATCACCTTGCGTACGCCCGGATACAGGTAGGTGTAATCGAAGCCGGCACCGAACTGACGTCCCAGGCGCGCCTTGAACTGTTCATTGACCGGATTGACCTGCGGTAAGCCCAAGGTGGCGACGAAGGCGCCGATCAGACGCGTACCGGGCAGGTCCACACCTTCACCGAACGCACCGCCGAGCACCGCGAAGCCGACACCCTGCCCCTGCTCGACGAAGCGCGCCAGGAAAGCTTCCCGCGCGGCCTCGTCCATACCCGGGGCCTGACACCATTGCGTCACCTCGGGGTGCCGCTCGGCGAACAGCGAAGCGACCTGCTGCAGATACTCGAAACTGCTGAAGAACGCCAGATAGTTGCCGGGTTGACGATGATATTGCCCGGCGATCAGCTCGACGATGGGGGCCAGGGAGCGCTGCCGTTGCTGGTAGCGGGTCGACACCTGGCTGACGATGTGCACCTGTAGCTGCTCGGCACGAAACGGCGCGGCGACCTCCAGCCAGCCGGTGTCGGCGGGCATGCCCAGTAGATCGGCATAGAACCGTCGCGGGCCGAGGGTAGCCGAGAACAGCGTGACGCTGCGCGCGGCGGCCATGCGCGGTGCGAGCAAGCGCGCAGGCACCACATTGCGCAGCGTCAGCGTCGCCAGCCGCCGGCGCCGGGGGCCGTTGCGCAGTTGAATGTCGAACAGGAAGTGTTCGTCGAACAGCTCCGCCACTCGGGTGAACTGCAGGAGCTGGAAATAGAACTGCAACACCTGCGGATCGACTTGGGCAGGCATCTGTTCCAGGTGCTCCTGGATCACCCCGGTACACTGCTGCAATGCCCTGATGAAGGCGTCGGGGACCGGCTCGCTGGCGTGATACGGGGCCTGTTGCTCTTTGTACAGGGCGTTCCATTGACGATTGAGGCGCTCCAGCACAGTGGTCAATCCGGCCGGTTTGCGCTGACGCAGCGCCATCAACTGACCCTGATCGAGACTGGCGCTGTACATGGCCCTACCGCGCTCGACCAGGTTGTGCGCTTCGTCCACCAGCACTGCCACGCGCCACTGGTTGAGCTGGGTCAGGCCGAACAGCAGCGCGTAGGCATCGAAGTAGTAGTTGTAGTCGGCAACCACCACGTCAACCCAACGCGCCATCTCCTGCCCCAGGTAGTAAGGACAGACCTCATGGGCCAGGGCCACCTCGCGCAGCGCGGCGCGATCGAGCAGCGGCACGTGCGACGCCGCCTCGCGCGCCGCCGGCAGACGATCGTAAAAGCCCTTGGCCAGTGGGCAGGACTCGCCGTGGCAAGCGCGGTCGGGATACTCGCAAGCTTTGTCCCGGGCAATCAGCTCCAGCGCTCGCAGCCCAGGTTGCGCGGTGGCGGCGCTGATCTGGCGCAGTGCATCGAGCGCCAAAGCCCGGCCCGGGGTCTTGGCCGTGAGGAAGAACAGTTTGTCCAGTTGCTGCGGGACCATGGCCTTGAGTAGCGGGAACAGCGTACCGAGTGTCTTGCCGATGCCGGTGCTGGCCTGGGCCATCAGACAGCGCCCGGTGGCGACCGCCTTGTACAGGGTTTCGGCCAACTGGCGCTGGCCCTGACGAAACTGCGGGTAAGGAAACGCCAGGCGCTGCAAGTCGCGGTTGCGTTCGGCCTGGCGCAGGCGCTGGGCCTGGGCCCAGCCAATGTAGCGCTGGCACAGCGTCTCGAAGAAACGCTGCAGATCGTCGGCCTGCAGCTGCTCGCTGAACAGCGTCTGGCGGTCGCTGTCGATGTCCAGGTAGACCAGGGTGACCTCCAGCTGCGCCAGCCCTCGCGACTGACACAACAGCCAGGCATAAACCCTGGCCTGGGCCCAATGCAGTTGGCGGTGGTTGTCCGGCTGGCGGGCCAAGTCGCCACGGTGGGTCTTGATCTCTTCCACGCGATTGCGCACCGGATCGTAGCCGTCGGCGCGTCCACGCACACGCAAACCTTGGTACTCGCTTTCGAGCGACACCTCCGACTGATAGCCGGGGTCGCGGCGTGCAACCACCTGTCGATGGCCTTCCATGCCTTGCTGGGCGGTGGGCGACGGGGTGAAACGCAGATCCAGATCGCCCACCTTGGCGGCGAACTCGCACAGTGCGCGGACGGCCACGCTCAGGCTCACGCCACCGCCTCGCACCAACGCACATGACACACCGCCACCGGCATGGCGTGCTCCCGACAGAACTCCAGCCAGCGCAACTGGTTGTCCTGCAGGCGATCGCCCGGCCCCTTGACCTCGATCATCTGGTAGCGCGCCTGTTCGGGCCAGAACTGGATCAGATCGGGCATGCCGGTGCGGTTGTTGCGAATGTCCTGCAACAGCCGCACGAAGCAGTGCTTCAGATGCTGCGCCGGCACACAGGCCAGCGCTTGCTCGATCAGGTTTTCATTCAGCGCGGCCCAGAACACGAAGGGCGACTGCAAGCCGTATTTGGCGGCGAAGCGGTCGCGGATGGTCTGGCGATAGCGACCGTCGTCGAGCTGAGCGAAGCAGGCCTCGAACAACGCGGCGCGGCGGGTCTGGAAGTCGTCGTCGTGAAGGTCCTGCGGCGCGGCTTGGTAAGGGTGGAAGAAGGCGCCGGGCAGCGGCGCGAAAATCGCCTCCCAGCACAGCAGGCCGAACAGGCTGTTGAACAGGGTGTTCTCCACATAGTGCACCTCGCCCCCGGACTGCTGCAGATGCGCACGCACGGCACGCTCGACGCCTTGCCCGGCACTGTCCAGAGGCAATTGCAGCTCGATCAGTTCCTGCATCGCCGAAGCCCTGCGCCGATGCGGTGGCCCGCCGAGCTTGCGGCTCAGGCGCGGCAACATGCGCGCCAGTGCCTGCACCTCCAGCGGGTTGGCCGGCGCCTGGGCCATGTGCAGAGCGAGCGCATGCGCCCTCTCCCACTGCTCGCTGCGCTCGAACACCCGCACCCGACGAATCCGCGCCTGCGGGTGGGCGAGCCCTTCATACACCGCAGCCGCCTGCGCCCAGTCACCCAGGCGCTCACAGCGCTGGCCGATGGCATACAGCAAGCGGGTGCGGCGCCGCGCCAGCCAGGGGTTATCACTGACCAGCCGACCCAACAGCAGCACCAGCGCCTCTGGCGCCTCGCCCTGCTCCAGTCGCTCGGCGCAGGCGTGCAGCGCCATGGCCAGATCGACATCGGCGCGCTGGCGCAGGGCGCGCGAATCGCGGCTGAAGCTGACCTGCTCGTAGCGCAGCAGCCCCAGATCGGCCAGCACGAATTCGGACCAGTCCTGATACAGGTTGCCGAAGAACAACAAGCGCAAACGGTCGCACAACGGTTGCAGGCGCCAGTGCAGGATGCGCACCGGCGCCTCGGCGTACCAGGCGTGCAACGGGCGCTCGACCAATTCCAGCGCTTGCAGCTCAGCCAAAAGTCGCGCTTTGGTGGCCTTGGGCTGGCTGAGGTGGCCGGCGAAGCAGCACGCGAGTTCGTCCTTGCGCAGCAGCGCGAACAACTGCTCCAACGTCAGCACCGGTTCTGCACAGACCCAGCCGAGGCTCAGCAACGGCGCCAGTGCCTGGGCGGTGTCGCCGATCTCGGCATAGTGAAGGCGATCATCGCGAAACAGCTCGCCCTTGCGCATCACCATGCGTACCAGCAGGGCCTGCGCGGGCTGGGGCAGGCCTGCAAACTGTACGAGAAACGCCTGATCTTCGGCGTCGAGCAGGTCGGCATAACGTTGCTCGACCCAGCGCAGCACTTGCCGGAAGTTGTGCAGGTAATAGAACGGGTCGTCGACGGAGTGGGCAATCACGGCGAAGGATCGGAAGCTGAACGGAGAAGCACTGGTTATACATACAGATCACGGATTCTGGCAAGCGCGCCGGATCGGCGGTCATCCCGCAACCGGCTGGTCGGCACCGTGGAGGTCTGACAAGGCTCGGGCCAGCTCCGCGAGCGCCTGACCCAGTGCCGCTGCATCGTCGCCCTCCCAGCTCAGCGCCAGGCACTGTCCAAACCGCCCCTGCACACTGAACCGAGTACCGGCAAGCACCCGAAGCGCCGGACTGTGCAGGCGGGCGCAGAGGCTATCGATGTCGATGGATCGATGCAAACGGCACCATAGCGTGTAGCCGCCCTGCGGCGCAGCATAGGCCAGCCAGTCACCGAGGTGGTGCTGATCCATCAGCTGGCAGAGTGTCGCCATGCGCCCTCGCAGCGTCGATCGTGCCTGCTCAAGCTGGCTGTCCAGATCCGATCGGCTCAGTACACGCGCCAAAGCCAACACACGTCGGGGTGGAAGCCGGAAGTTGCGCCGCGCTACGGCTTCGCGCACCTCAGGATGCGGGCTGAGCAGATAGGCAATGGGGGCTTCTGCGCCGACAATCGCCTCCAATGTGCCGTGCACCAACAGCCGGCGCGGGTCCACCCAATCGCGAAGGTGCGATGCCGGCGATCCTGCGAAACACTGTTCGCTGTCCTGATCGCTCTCCAGCAGCCAAACCCCATGAAGGCCCAGCAAGCGTGCCAACTCACGTTGTTCGTCAGGCGAAAGCCAGCGCCCGGGCGGGCTGGCGAGGCAGGCGGGCATCACTGCCAGGTGCACCTTTTCTGCCTCCAGCAGCCGCGCCAGTGCGTCGAAGTCCGGCACCTCAAGGGGCCACTCCACAATCCGCATGTCCAATTGCTCAAGCACCTGAACGTCTCGTGCGCAACAGGGCGTGGCCACCAGGATCGTGCTGCCCTGCAAATTCAAGGCGTGCAACGAGGTATAGAGCAATGCCGGTAAGTCGGGCGACAGACTGACGTCTTCGGCCCGCCAGTAACGGCTTGATGAATGCGTCAGCCGCGCGGCAATTGCGCGGCGCAGCACCGCCTGAGCGACCAGCTCCTCCTGCGCCTGACTACCCAGCCGCCGCTCGTGGGCCAACAGCAACGGTTCGAGCGTCGCACAGGGTGGCGGGGAACCGCTCAAAGGCAATGCCTGGTGCACTGTCTCGTTGGGCCCCAGGTGCGCTGGTCGAGCGTAGTAGCCCGACTTGGGCACCGTATGTACGCGACCCTCGGCCTCCAGCAGGCTGTAGGCGCACTGCACCGTAGCCAGCGAAACGCGCAGCCGTCGCGCCAGATCGCGCAACGAAGGCAGACGTTCATCCTCAGTCCCCCGCACTTGCGTGATCTGCGTCAGCAGATAGCGATAGACCGCCTGATAGGCAAACTCCCCACGTACCGAACGGCCCATCAGCAGGCAATCGGCGCGGTGACGCCTACGTGCAGCATCGGTGGTAGCACCAGGCGCAGACGCGCATCGCGGCGAGCCACTCGGTGCATCAGCCGCGCGGCCGTCGGCTCGATGCGTCCATTATAGATACCGCGCAGCTGAGCCAGGCTCAGCCCGCTGGTATCGAGCAACCACTGCACCACCGCTTCCGGGCACGGCTCGCCCTGAAGCGCCCGGTGCAGATACGGCAGCGCCACACGCATGGCCGGATGACAGCGCTGGACGAAGGCCGCCAATCCTTCGCCTCGCTCGGCGAAGGGGGCGAACAGCAGACAGGTGGACTGCACATCGTCAATGCCGAAGGCGCGCTGGAGCACGGCGTGCCCAGGCTCGCTTGCCAACCACGCGGTATCGCTGGCGCTTCCCAGCCAGTGGGTGCGCAAGCGTTGCAAGTGCGCCAGATAGGCAGGATCGGAGAACGCCGCCAGAGGTGCGGGGCTGGCAGATGATGCCGCGCCGAGGCCCAGCGCCTCGACCAGATGATCATCGTCGCGCCGCTCGTTGAGCAGGTCGTCGACGGCGATGATGCGCAACGCCAATTTGCCGTTACGTCCGTAAGGCACAGGATCCGGCCGCTGCAGCGGGGACGCTAGCGTACAGTGCATGCGCCCGAGCAACTCGCACAAGGCACCGGCACAGCGATGCAAGGCCGCGTCGCCACGCTCACCGCTGACACGCATGGCAGCACGACTCCAGGCCACAAAGCGCTGACGCTGTCGCAGGGGCACGGCAGTGATCACGGCGCTAGGTTGCGCCACGCGCTGCAATAGCGTGCGCACGGTATCGCCCAACTCTAAATGCAAGCGACTGCCCAGCACCGCCTCAGGCTGGCCTGCACACAAGTGGCCGAACACAAGCAAGGCGTCGCGGTCGGCTTGCTGCGACTCGGCTGTACACGAAGGGTCACGACTGAACGGCTGAACGTAGCCAGCACCTGCCAGCAGCAACTCGACCCGCGGATCGTCATGCAGAAACAGTGCGCCGAAGGTTCGTTCCAGGTGGTCGAGCAGCGTGTCGGTCAATGCCGGTCTGGCATTGACGACCACTTGCAGGCGAAAGGTCTCGGGGCCGCGCAAGGCAATACTCAGCTGCGCCGCCCGTAGAAACGCCAATAGGCTGACATTGCTGCGGTCGTATCCCAGCAACACCAACAGCCGGAAATCGCGCAGATACTCGACGCCGCCAGCCGACACCAGCAGCCGCTGAATCAACAACTGAACCGAGGCACGCTGGGCTTGGGTCATATGGTCGAGCAACCGCTCCAGCACTTGCTGATAGATGTAGTGCATTGCTTGATCATGGATACTGCTCATGTGTTCCACTCCATTCCTTGAGCGCAATAAAGCCTCGGGTCATCGAACTGCTGAATATGTTTGATTCAGCATTCCGGAGATTTCCTACAGCTAACTAGGAAAACTTGAAGCAGCTTCTCGCAACTATTTTGGGTTAGTGACGCGCCACAGCTTCAATCCCAGCGCTCACTAGCCGAAAACTGAAGCAACTGGGCACTCTGCAGGCGTTCAGCCTGGGTGTCACAGGGCCATTATCGAGGGTTGTACGCTGAATAACAGATACAGATGAACGTAAAAAAACCATTCAGATAGTCGTAATTCAAAGGAGACTATAGAGATTAAGCCCCTTGTTTTAAGGATATGAGCCGCCGCATGAGGTGCCGATAACATTGCATGCGTTTTAGATATCAGATACACACTAAATATTTGTAGGAAGTTTCAGTGCTTGACCAGCAAACGATCAGTCTATGTGCATCAATGCAAAAAGCCGCCCCTGTAACCCCGCGCCCGACAGGGCACATAGTGGGATTACAGGGGCGGCTGTCGGGGGCACCCAATCAGCGCATCGCTTCGATCAGGGGGCGGCCCCCAAGTCCAGCACGATTCGTCCGCCGCACGGGCAATCATCCATGAGGCGGTGCGCCTGCACGAAATCATCGAAGGGGAAGACCCTGATGATCTGTGGCGTCAGCAGTTTGTCGGCAGTGAACTGGTTGATATCGCGCAGCGCGCGCTGCATCGCCACCTGATCCTGAGCGATGCCCAGCTCAGGCTTGCCGGTGAAGTTGCCGATGCAGTGCACATGGAACTGGATGTTCTTCTGGAACGCCGCACACGCCGGGAAAGGCGTCTGGTTGCCGCCTTGCAGGCCATAAAGCACCAGGCTGCCACGCGGCGCAAGGACATCGCCGAGCAGTGACATCTGCGGACCGCCCATGCCGTCGAGCACCATATCCACGCCGCGGCCATCGGTGTACTTGCCGATCTGCATCAGCAAGTCCTGCTCTTCAGTGACGATCACCTTGTCAGCGCCCAAGCCCAGCAGATAGTCGCGCTGCTCGGGCTCCTTGGTGGCCGCGATCACCTTCAGGCCCAGGGCCTTGCCCAATTGCACGAAAGCCGGGCCTGCGCAGTGGCTGGCATCGGTCACCAGCGCCGACTGCCCGGCCTTGGCCCGTGCCAGGTCGACATAGGCGAAATAGGCGATCAGCAGCGGCGTGTAGTGCACGCTCGCTTCGATGGACGTCAAGTGTTCGGGGTAGCGGGTAATGGCCGTGCGCGGCAAAACGATGACATCGCCGTACACCGGATGCTCGTTCGGGCTGGTGGCCGGGAAGCTGGCGACGCGGTCGCCCACCGCGATGTCATCGACACCCTCGCCGACCTGGGTCACCACCCCGGCCATTTCATGACCGATACCGGCCGGCAGCCGCGCGTGGGACGGCGCCAGGTTCTGCCGCCAGAGCACGTCGTACCAACTCAGGCCAATGGCCTGGACGCGCACCTGGACTTCGCCGGCCGCCGGCGACGGCTCGAGCTGCTCTTCGCAGCGCAGCACATCGGCCGGGCCGAACTTGTGGAACCGGATCATGCGGGACATCGCATACCTCGCCTGTGTGAATCTCGTATTACCACGGACTTTATCGGGGCTTTGCCGGTTAGACCATCAGTGGCCATTAATAGTCGACATGCCTGCGATTGATCCGAGGCCGGTAAATCCGTGCAGGTTAACAGCCTTTGGCCGTACTATTCATCCCGACCCACCAGAGCAAGGCGACACGCACCGATGAATCGCAACGACCTGCGCCGAGTAGACCTCAACCTGCTGATCGTGTTCGAAACGCTGATGCACGAGCGCAGCGTGACCCGCGCCGCCGAGAAATTGTTTCTCGGCCAGCCGGCGATCAGTGCGGCGCTGTCACGCCTGCGCAACCTGTTCGACGACCCGCTGTTCGTGCGTACCGGCCGCAGCATGGAGCCCTCGGCCCGCGCCCAAGAGATCTTCGCCCTGCTCTCCCCCGCGCTGGACTCGATCTCCACCGCCGTCAGCCGCGCCGCCGAGTTCGACCCCGCCACCAGCACCTCGGTGTTTCGCATCGGCCTGTCCGACGACGCCGAATTCGCCCTGCTGCCGCAGTTGCTCAAGCGGATCCGCGCCGAAGCGCCGGGCATCGTCCTGGTGGTGCGCCGGGTCAACTACCTGCTGATGCCCACCCTGCTGGCCTCCGGCGAAATCTCGGTGGGCGTCAGCTACACCGCCGACCTGCCCGCCAACGCCAAGCGCAAGGTCCTGCGCCGCAGCAAGCCCAAGCTGCTGCGCGCCGACAGCGTACCCGGCGCCCTGACCCTGGACGACTTCTGCGCCCGCCCGCACGCATTGGTGTCGTTCGCCGGCGACCTGTCCGGCTTCATCGACGAAACCCTGGAAACCCTTGGCCGCAAGCGCCACGTGGTACTGGCCGTGCCCCAGTTCAATGGCCTGGGCACCCTGCTCGCGGGCACCGACATCATCGCCACCGTGCCTGACTACGCGGCAGAGACGCTCACGGCGGCGGGCGGACTGCGAGCCGAGGACATGCCGCTGGACGTGCAGACGTTCGAGTTGCACATGGCCTGGCGTGGCGCGCAGGACAACGATCCGGCGGAGCGGTGGTTGCGGTCGCGGATACAGATGTTCTTTGGGGACCCCGATAGTCTGTGACTGAGTTCCAATGACATCCACAAAATTCATTACAATCAGATAGTTAATGGTATTTAGAGTCCAAAGCCGCTCATCGAATTCCACTGGTTTCCAGTACTGATGGGGGCGTAATTGGGGGCAAATAGTGAAATTTAAAAAACGGTGCTCCCACCGATGTCTACAGAAAATCCCCCTCCGTTCAGACGCAAGCTCAGTGATGCCTTCATCCGCTCACTGACTGCCCCCGGCAAACACGCCGACGGTGAAGTCCCGGGCCTATACCTGGAAGTGAAGGCATCGAGCAAAATTGGCAAACCACCCTCCAAGTTTTGGCGCCTGAAGTACCGCCTACACGGCAAAGAAAACCGCTTCTCCATCGGCGCATATCCCGACATCGGCTTGAAAGAAGCGCGCGACATTGCTCGAGGCGCACGCAACGACGTGGCCAACAATGTCGCCCCACTCAAGGCCAAGACCGCAAAGATCGAGGCACAGCTTCTCAATGAGGTGCGCACGTTCGAGTTTGTTGCGGAACAATGGATGTCGTTCAAGTCTGCCGAACTGGTGCCTAAATCCATCGCCGGGTTTCGCGGAGCGCTGACCAACCACATATTGCCTGCGATCGGCAAAAAGCAGGTTAGCGAGATCAAGCTGGACCACATCACCGCGATCATCACCGAGTTGCGTCGCAAGCGCACCATGGCTATGGCTAGGCGCGTACGGACCATCATCCGTGCCATCTTGGGATTCGCTGAGGGGCGCGGCTGGGTAGAGCGAAACGTGGCGCTCAGCAATATCGAAGAATTGAAAATCCGCCACGTCGTCAACAGCAACCCAGCGATCGAAAGGCCGGCCGACCTGGGGAGGTTGCTGTTGCGCCTGGATGACTGCAGTGACAGCAGTGTGACAGCGGCGATGCGCTTGCTGGTCATGTTGCCGGTCCGCCCTGGCGAACTGGTACAGATGCGCTGGGAGGACGTGGATTTGGTCGGCGCTGATTGGCGCTACGTTGTCAGCAAGACCAAGCACTTGGACAAGAGCAAGCACATCGTGCCATTACCGGAGCAAGCGCTCGTGCTACTACGTCACCTCCACGGTAGCCGCGTGGTGGATGCAGAGGGCAAAGGCTGGGTCTTCATTTCACCCGTCTATCCAGGACGCCCCATCAACCCGACCTCCATGCTCAAGTCTTTTGTAACTGCTCCATGAACCCCACATTCAAAGCGCGAAGCTGATCCCCAATGCTGTGCTCCCGATCTCTTTCTGGAGCCAGCCCCGTCATGATGCGACCCGACGCCAAAGTCGAAAAAGTCTATCTCTACCCCAAGCCCGTC